>JBALUZ010000068.1:0-14105 GCA_036963825.1 Brevundimonas sp. | reverse complement strand
CCACCAGCATCGACGGCGCGCCCGGCGACAGCCGCACCGCCGAGCCGGCGGGGACCCGGCCCACGGTCTTGCGCGGAATCGCGAGGCCGGCCGCGCGGCGGCCGACCCCGTCCAGATAGGTGATCTCCAGGCCCGCCAGGCGGCCGTTCCGGTCGCTGATGCGCGCGAAGAGCGCGGGCCGGGTCGGTCCGGCGCCGCCATAGACCCGCACCGGCGCCGCCGGATGCTGGCGCAGATCCGGCCAGGCCAGTCCCCGCGGCGCGCCGCGCAGCGCCAGATGCCGCGCCGCCGGAGTCCCCGGCGTGATGGGCCCGGCGTCCCGCCACAGGCGCTCCGCCACCTCCCGCCGCGCCCGCCCGTCGGGCCGTGGCCCCGCGCCGGGCGGCGAGCGGCCCATGGCCCCGTCCAGAAGCCGCCCCTGGTCGTCGATGAAGCCGCCGCGGCGCAGCGCGTCGCGCGCCTGTCGCCAGTCCGAGCCGCCGAACCCGTGGATCACCAGCCGGCCGTCGCTGACCAGCAGGGACACCGACCGGTCCGCGGCGCTGTGGCCCGGCCCCGGGATGCTGGCCCGCGTTCCGCATGCATAGAGGTCGCCGCCCAGGGCGGTCACGATGGGCTTGAGGGACATGACCGCCTCAGATCAGGCCCATGGCCCTGAAGCTGGCGGTCCCCTCCCGGCCCACTACGATGTGGTCATGCACCTGCAGCCCGAACAGTCGCGCGGCGTCGACGACCTTGCGCGTCATCTCGATGTCGGCCCGGGACGGGGTGGGATCGCCCGATGGATGATTGTGCACCAGGATCATCGCCGAGGCGGAGAGCTCAAGCGCGCGCCGGACCACCTCGCGGGGATAGACGGGCGCGTGATCCACCGTGCCGTCCGCCACGAGCTCCTCGCGCATGAGGATGTTGCGGCGATCCAGATAGAGAGCCCGGAACTGCTCGCGGGGAAGATGGGCGATGGAGGCGCGCACATAGGCGATCAGCTGACTCCAGGACGAGATCACCGGACGTCCATCGATCTGCGCCCTGGCCAGACGGACCGCCAGCTCGCGGACGCCCTGCAGCAGGGTCGCCGCCTCCGGGCCCGCGCCTTCGACGGCCAGGATCTGGGCCGGCTCGGCGCCGAGCACCTGCGCCAGGCCGCCGAAGCGCGCGAGGAGACCGGCGGCCAGGCCGCCGGGGCCGTCCTCGCGCACCGGGGCCAGCAGGAGGTCCAGCAGGTCGTGATCTTCCAGACGGGGGACGTCTGGCGGCGGCGCAGGCGAGGCGCCGCAGCAAGGCGCGGCGGACGAAGGCCCGTGAGCGGTCGAGGGCATGGCGAAGTCTCCTTGCGCTCCCCATCGGAGCGCCCGCCCTCTCCCTTCCTTCTCCTCGATGGGCATCGGGCAGGCCGGCGACGGCTCTGCATCCGTCCCCTTCCACGCCCGGGCTCGAACCGGACATGACACAGGCCGAGGGCGCCTCCGCTCCAGCGGCGGACGGAGGCGCCCTCATCCGGCCGGCCCGGGCGCCATGACGAGATTGCTTCCGCACGGCTTCGGTGGAAGATGGGAGCGCACGGCGCCGGATCGCTTCCGGTTTCGGACGCCGGGCGTGATGACGGCCCTTGGAGGTGGCGCGTGGACTTTGAGGGTCTTGAGGTCTTTCTGACGGCGGTGCGCAAGGGCAGCCTTTCCGCGGCGGCCAGACACCTCAAGCTCACGCCCATGTCCACCACCCGGCGCCTGGTGGCGCTGGAGGATGAGCTCGGGGTCCGGCTTCTCCATCGCACCTCCCGGCGCCTGGCGCTGACCCCGGAAGGCGAAGCCTTCCTCCCCTACGCCGCCGAGCTCGTCGACACCCAGGAAGCGGCCCGCGCGGTCCTCGGCCGGAAGGAGGGCGGCGCGACCGGCCTTCTGAGGGTCACGGCGCCCGTGACCCTCGGCCGCAAGAGGATCCTGCCGATCCTGCCGGCGCTGCTCGAGGAGAACCCGCGCCTGCGGATCGAGCTTGATCTGAACGACGCCATGGTCGACATCGTCGCCGCGGGCGTCGACCTGGCGATCCGGATCGCCCCGCTCAGGGATTCCGGGCTGATCGCGCGGCGGCTCGTCGACAATCCCAAGCTGATCTACGCGGCTCCGGCCTACCTGGAGCGCCATGGCGCGCCCCGGACGATCGACGATCTCGAACACCATGAATGCCTGACGTGGACGACGTTCACCCACTGGCAGTTCCTGGTCGACGGCAAGGAACGGCAGGTGCGGGTGAGCGGCCGCTTCTCGTCCACGAGCGTCGACGGCTTCCTGTCGGCCTGCGTCGCGGGGCTCGGCCTGGCTCAGCTCTCCACCTGGGACGCCATGGACGAGGTGGCGAGGGGCGGGCTCGTTCCCGTGCCGATCGAAGGCGCGGCGCCGCGCGACCTGGCCATCTGGGCCGTGTTCCCGTCGCGGCGGCAGGTGCTTCCCAAGCTCCGCGTGTTTCTGGACAGGTTCAGGGCCAGCCTGGCCTGAGGCGCTGTCGGGCGCGCCGCGCCGGCGGTGCGCGATCAGGTCGGCCGGCGGCCCTGCTCGCCCGCTGCGAAGGCGGGCGGGCTGCCGCCGACGGCGCCGGCCCCTGACGCCGCTGCGGACGCCCTGCGGCCCTCATCGTAACGCTCGCCGTTATCCAGCTACTCATGAAGCGCGGCTGGTACCACTAGGCATGGCGCTTTACCTCCTGGCTCACAACCGATCAAGCCGAGGTTCACATGTCCAACACCATCTTCTTCAAGCCGCTCCAGCTCGGCGCCGTCACCCTGAAGCACCGCGTGGTGATGCCGCCCCTGACCCGCATGCGCGCCGGCCAGCCGGGCGACGTCCCGCATCAGCTGAACGCCGAGTACTACGGACAGCGCGCCAGCGACGGCGGCCTTCTGATCAGCGAAGCCACCGACATCACCCCGCAGGCGCACGGCTATCCCGGGACGCCGGGGGTCTATTCGGACGAACAGGTCGCCGGGTGGCGGCTGGCCACGGACGCCGTCCACGCCAAGGGCGGCTTCTTCTTCAACCAGATCTGGCATGTGGGCCGGGTTTCGCACTCGACCATGCAGCCCGGCGGCGCCCGTCCGGTGGCGCCTTCGGCGGTGGCCATTTCCGGCGATCACATGGACGCCGGCGGCGCCCCCGTTCCGTTCGAGACGCCCCGTGCGCTGGAGATCGGCGAGATCGCCGGCGTCATCAGCGATTTCGTCGCGGCCGCGCGCAACTCGCGGCGGGCCGGTTTCGACGGGATCGAGATCCACGGCGCCAACGGCTACCTGCTGGACCAGTTCCTGCACGACGGGAGCAACCTGCGGACCGACCGGTACGGCGGTTCGATCGCGAACCGCGCCCGTCTGCTTCTGGAGGTCGTCGACGCGGTCGCCGCCGCGCTGGGCGCGGATCGTGTCGGGGTCCGCCTGTCGCCCTGGAGCGGCATTCTGGAGATGAGCGACTCCGCCGGCCTGGCCCTGTGGGAACATGTCGTGCGCGAACTCGGCAAGCGCCAGATCGCCTACCTTCACCTGATCGAGCCGCGCTCGGACTTCACGAACGACGAGAAGCCGCTCGACATGGACGCGCCGGACGTGGCGTCGCTGTTCAAGACGGCGTTCGGCGGCCCCATCATCTCCGCCGGCGGCTTTCTCCCGGAAACCGCGGCCGCCGCCATCGCCTCGGGCAACTCCGACGCCATCGCCTTCGGTCGTCCCTTCATCGCCAACCCCGATCTGCCGGAGCGCATCCGGCGGGGCGCCCCGCTGAACCGGCACAACCGGGCGACTTTCTACGGCGGCGGCGCCGAAGGCTACACCGACTACCCGTATCTCCCCGCCGCCCAGGCGGCCTGATCAACCTGCCGGACGAGGCGGCCAGACCGCCTCGTCCGCTCACGGAGACATTTCCATGGCCTACAAGAGCATCAATCCCGCGACGGGCAAGACCATCGCGGCGTTTCCCAACCACTCTGACGCCGACATCGCCAGCGCCCTGGCCGAGGCCGACGCGGTCTACAGATCGGATTGGTCGCAGGGCCCGATCCACCGCCGGCTCGAGGTGCTGTCGCGACTGGCCGACCTGATCGAGGCGCGGTCGGAGGACCTGGCCGCCGTAGCCGTGCGGGAGATGGGCAAGCGCATCTCCGAGGCCCGATGGGAGGTGGCCGAGTCCGCCAGGATCGCGCGCCATTTCGCGGGCACGGCCGCGGCGATGCTGGCCCCGGAGACGATCGAGACGAACCAGGGCGAGGCCTGGGTCGAGTTCCATCCGATCGGCGTCGTCGTGGCGATCGAACCCTGGAACTTTCCCTTCTACCAGCTGCTGCGCGTCGCCGCCCCCGCGATCGCGGCGGGCAACACGGTCCTGGTCAAGCCGGCGGGGATCGTGCCCTGGTCCGCACTGCTGATCGAAGAGCTGATCCTGGAGGCGGGCGCGCCCAGGGGCGCGTGGAAGACGGTCTTCGCCTCCAAGGACCAGATCGCGGCCCTGCTGCGTGACGACCGCGTCCAGGGCGTGACCCTGACCGGCTCGGAACAGGCGGGCAGCACGGTCGCGTCCGAGGCCGGGCGCAATCTCAAGAAGTCGGTGCTCGAACTCGGCGGCTCGGACATCTTCGCCGTGCTGGACGACGCCGATCTGGACCGGGCGGTCGAGGCCGGCGCGGCGTCGCGGCTGGCGAACGCCGGACAGGTCTGCACCGGCGCCAAGCGGTTCCTCGTGCACGAGAAGGTCGCCGACCGCTTCATCGAAAAGCTGGTCCAGCGGTTCGCCGCCATCCGCGTCGGGGATCCCATGGACGAGGCCGTGGATCTCGGCCCGCTCTGCTCGGTGGAGGCCCGCGACAGCCTCGCCGACCAGGTCCGCGAGGCCGTCGCGGCGGGCGCACAGGTCCTTCACGGCGGCCAGACGATCGAGGGCGGCGCCTATTTCCAGCCCACGATCCTGACCCAGGTCACGCGGGACAACCCGGCCTACTTCCAGGAGTTCTTCGGACCCGTCGCGCAGATCCACATCGTCCGCGACGATGACGCCCTGGTCGAGCTGGCCAATGACTCGCCCTTCGGCCTCGGGGGCTCCATCTTCTCGGCCGACATCGACCGCGCCAGGGCGCTCGCCTCGCGGATCGAGACCGGCATGGTCTGGATCAATGCGACGACCGCCGGCGGCCCTGAACTGCCGTTCGGCGGGGTCAAGCGGTCCGGCTACGGCCGGGAGCTGGCCGAGGTCGGCCTCAAGGAGTTCGTCAACCAGAAGCTGGTCGTGGTGGCCTCCGGCGCGAGCAAGGCTGCCTGACCCCGCTGCCCGATCCCGCACACGGCGGCGCCCGCCAGGGCGCCGCCCCGCCGGCCGCAAGGGGCGGCAGACGCCGCATCCACGTCGGCGCACCGCGACACCGCGATCGACGGGCCGTCGGCGGATCCGGCGGCCCCCGCCGTGATCACGGCCAAACAGACCCCGGGGGACGGCGCCGGGCCAGGGCCCGCAGCGCTCGTCCTGACCGCCCGGACCTCCCGCGTACGGCTCACGACGCCGGCGGGCAGGCGCATCAGCTTTCCGGAGACCGTCGGTGAACCTGGACCCGAGACAACGACTGGCTTTCGCCTGCCTGGCCGTGACCGCCCTCGGCTGGGCCCTCAATTTCACGCTCATGAAATTCCTGCTGCTGGAATGGCCGCCCCTCTTTTCGAGGGGTCTGGCCGGCCTGGCGGGCGCGGCCGCTCTTGCGCTGGTCGCGCATCGGCTGGGAGAACCGCTCGCCCTTCCCCGCCGGCTGATCGGCCGCGTGCTGGCCGAAGCCTTCACCAACGTCTTCGCCTGGATGGGCCTGGCCACCCTGGCGCTGCTCTGGCTGCCCGTCGGCCAGAGTCTGCTGATCCTCTACATGACGCCGATCTGGGCCACATTGCTGGCCTGGCCGGTCAGTGGAACCCGACCGTCGGTCGGGAACCTGCTGTCGCTGGCGCTAGGCGTCGGCGGGGTGTCGTTGCTGCTCGGCGGCCAGGATGGGCCTGTCGGCGGGGGTCAACTGCTGGGCTGGGCGCTCTCGCTCGGCGCGGCCATGCTGTTCGCGCTCGGGACTGTTCTGAACCGGACCCCGGCCGGACTGCCCCTCGTCACGCGGACGGCGTGGCAGGTGGGGCTTGGATGCCTGCCTCTGGCCCTGCTGGGCCTGCTGTTCGAGCGGCCTGACCTGGGCGCCCTGTCTCCCTCCGGCTTCGGCATCATGCTCTACATGGCGCTCGTCGCGATGGCCCTGTGCTACGTCACCTGGTTCGCCGCGCTCCGCCGCCTGCCGGCGGCGACCGCCTCGGCCGGGCTTCTTTCGGTGCCCGTTCTCGGCATGCTGATCGCAGCGGTTCTGCTCGGCGAGCCGATGGGACTGCGGGAGATCATGGCGATGACCCTGACGCTCGCGGGCGTCGCCATCGCCATGCGCGGGTCCAGGTCTCCCGAGCCCCCGAGCGGCGCCGCGGCCGGAGCGGCCTGACGCCGCCGCCCTGACGCGTCTCTGTCGTGCTCCCGTCGGAGGCGTTCTGTGGATGTGGAGTTTGACGAGACTTGCCGGTCCGCCGCATAGCCGGCGGACGAACAGCGAAATGGAGGCGTGCGATGCCGGGATGCCCACCATGGACGGGCCGTTGCGCCGCCGCGGTCCTGACGGCCGGCCTGTTGATCGCCTGGGCGCCTGAAGCCCGGCCACGGCCGGAGATCGCGTCCTCGCCGGCCGCTGAGGCGGACATCGACACGGCCGCCATCCTGCGCGCGCGCGTCGGCCCGCCCCACCCTGAGACGATCGCCGCCTATCGGGACGCCGGAGCGACCGCCGCCGCCGCGCACGAGATTTCCGAAGCGGAGTGGGCCCTCGTCGAACGCGCCCTCGCCGACCTGCCGCCGCTGCATCGGCGCGTTCTCGAACAGCGGCTCGCCCGGCTGAGCTTCATCGACGCGCCCTCAAGCGCGGGGACCGCCCTGACCCGCAGCTTCGACGGTCCGGACGGCGAGCCGCTTTTCGAAATCACCCTGCGCGCAGATGTTCTGGACAAGTCGCTGAGTGATTTCCTGACCGGCAAGGAGCAGATGCTCTTCGCCGACGACGGCTCGGGCTACAGCGTGCATGTGCTGGCCGGCGAGACGCCGGCCCTGACCTATCTGTTGCTGCACGAGGCGACCCATGTGGTCGACCGCACCCTGGCGCTGACGACCCCGCGGCCTCCGTTCGGCGACATCTGGAGCGACTACCGGACGCTCGCGGCGCCGCACGCCTCCGGGCCGCTTGGCGTCACCGCCTATCGACGGGGGCCCCGCCTGCCGGTCTCGCAGGCGCCGGCGCTCTACCGGGCTCTCGCCGGCTCGCCGTTCGTCTCGCTTTATTCCACCGCCTCCGCCGGAGAGGACCTGGCCGAGCTGGCCGCGTGGGGCCGGCTGTCCGGCCGCTTCCGGATTCCCCTGACCATCGAGGTGCGCAACGCCGCGGGACAGCCGATCCTCACGATCGAACCCCTCGCCTCCCCGGCGGTCCGGGCGCGCCTCGAGGCGGCCGAGGCTCTGCTGGAGCGCTCAGCGGCGCAAGACCCGCCCGTCGGCTGGGGCGTGTCCGCACGACCGTAGCTGCGGTTCCCGAGGCCCGGTTCTCGGCGCTGAGCCCCGTATGCGCGGTTCACAACATTGCAGGTCGCTCTCCTGCCGGCTGCGTTCAGGAAGCCGTTATGTTGAGTCTGGCAGCTGTCGCTCCATGCCCGTCTATTTCATCGATACCTACGACGACGAGGATCTGCTGTCCGACGAGGTGGGACGGGACGTACCCGATCTCGCCGCTGCCGGAGCCTCGCGACGATGAGCCTGTGCGAGCTCGCCAAGGATGTCTTGCCGGACAGCGACAACCGCCGACTTGCAGTTGATGTTCGGGACACGAGGGGCCGAACCGTCTTCGCCGCCGAACTGACGTTCAAGCGGCGTCAGCTTTCGGAGCTGTCCTAGTCCGGTGAGGTCATGGTTAGGCGGCTATCCTGATCGGTGTTAGTCTGACCTTATCGCCGATCAACCCCAAGCAGGCTTCGGTGGCGGAGAGACGCGTGCGCTCCCGCTTGCGAGGACGGAGAGCATCATGCCCCATCGATCCAACCTCCAGCTTTTCCTCGGCCGGCTCACCAGCCGGTCCTTGCTCCACACGGATGAACAGCAGGCGATCCTGGACCTGCCCGCGTACGCCTCGCAGGTGTCGGGCAATCAGGACTTCGTATGCCTGGGAGAAACGTCTGACTTTGCTTGCCTGGTCGCGGCGGGCCTCGTCGGGCGCTTCGGTCAGAATGCGGAAGGGGGGCGGCAGATCACGGCCCTGCATATCCCCGGCGACATGGCCGACCTGCATTCCGTTGTTCAGCCCCGCGCGGGGTCGGCGCTGCAGGCCCTCACCACGACGACCATCCTGCGCATTCCCCATGATGCGATCCGGCGCGTCGCGGCCCGCTATCCTGCTGTCGCCGAAGCGTTCTGGCGGGACTGCATGGTCGACGCCGCGATCCTCTCCCAATGGGTCGTCAACGTCGGGCGCCGGAATGCGCGGACGCGGATGGCTCACCTGATCTGTGAGGCGGCGACCAGATCGAGAAAGGATGGGGAGTCGCAGGCGCTCACCTTCCAGTTGCCGATGACCCAGGCTCATCTCGCCGACAGCACCGGGATGACCGCCGTTCATGTCAATCGGACGCTGAAATCTCTGGTTGATGTCGTAAAATTCTCCGGTTCGACCGTGCATATCCACGACTGGGACCGCCTGGCCGCCACAGGCGAGTTCGACCCCGGCTATCTCCAGATCGCCGCGGAGCCTGCCGAACGCCTCAGGATCGCGGAGCCAGCCTGAAGTCCGCGTCCCGCCCGCTGCGGCGGCTCGGAACGCTCTGGTGTTCCGCAGGTCGTCTGGCGTCGATCATGAGTCGATGGGCTGGCGGCCGCCCCCGCCGGCGCAAGAGCGACTCGTGCTGAAGGCAGGACCCTCCCGATCCGGATGGTCCGGCGAGAGCCGCGCGCCCGGGCGAGGCCGTTCACCCGGGCCCCCGCCGTGCGACCCCGGATGTCACGCCGGCCGCGCCTCGCCGGCGGTTCGGCGCTTCGCCGGGTCGCCGGCCGACCACAGGCCGATCAGGGCGCCCAGGCCCAGCCCGGCGACCACGTCGCTGGGCCAGTGCTCTCCGCTCAGGATGCGCATCGTCCCGACGAGCAGGCCGCTCGCCAGCCAGACCCAGGTTCCACGCGGCCACAGGCGAACCGCGGTCGCGACCAGGGCGCCCGCGAGGGCCGCATGGGCCGATGGGGCCGACTGGAAGGCCGTCCCGGCGCTGAAGGGCGCAAAGGTCAGCCAAAGCTCCGGATCCCCCGCCGGCCGGGCGCGCCCGATCACGGCCTTGAGGACCAGGGCGGCGGCCGTGGCCGCCAGACCCGCTTTCGGCAGGGACCAGGCCCCCCGGCCCGGGCCGAACGAACGGCTCCGCGCGACGGCGCCGAGGCGCCCCGCCCGCGCCAGGGCGGCGGCGGCGTTGACCAGGACAAGCCCGGCCAGGACAGGCGCGGGCTCCAGCCAGACGCCCGCCGCGGCGATGGCGCCCGTCAGCATGGCGGGCGGAGCAAGGCCCCAGGCGACCACATCGCGGTCGGCCGCCAGGAGGATCGCCGCCGTGGCCAGGACCCAGAGGATCGCCGGCAGGACGACGGCGGCTCCTGCGGCGGGATCGGGACGGGGCATGACTTTCTCTCTGATGAGGGGACGTGAGCCCCGGTGATGACGGCGCAGGGCCCGCGGGGACGCCTTCAGCGGGACAGGCGGCGAGGCCCGCGCCCATGCTCCTGGTGGGGACCACATGCGAAGACGCCTTCCGCCGCGGCGCGGCGGGGCGCCGCGGCCAGGGCCTTTCGGATCGCGACAGTCCCGCGAACGGGCGGCCGCCGTCCTTCGCGGCGGCGGCCGCTCGGCGCCGGGCTACAGGCCGTGGGCCGCGCGGATGTAGCGGGACGCCTTCTCGCCGATGATCGCGCACGGGGCCTGGGTGTTGCCGGTCGTCACCCGCGGCATGATCGAGCCGTCGGCGATGCGCAGGCCCTCCACGCCGTAGACGCGCAGGCTGGCGTCGACCACCGACATCTCGTCCCGGCCCATCTTGGCCGAGCAGGTCTGGTGCCAGTAGGTCACGGCCGCGTCGCGCACATACCGCTCCATCTCGACCTGATCGAGCGGGCCCGGCATGGCCTCACGCGTGACCAGGGGCGCGAAGGCCCAGGTGTTGCCCAGGTCCCGACAGAGCTGGACGCAGGCGATCGCCGCCTTCAGGTCGTCGGGATGACCGAAGGTGTTCAGCTCGATGCGCGGTCTCGACAGGGGCTTGCCGTCCGCCAGGCGGATGCGCCCGCGGCTCTTGGGCTGGGCGAGGCCGGCGAACATGGTCCAGCCGTGCTCGGGCACGCCCCGGCCGGCGGTCTCCGGGCTCGGAACGGGGAACTCCACCTGGCAGAACAGCAGGTCGGGATCGGCGAGCGCGGGATCGGATTTCCAGTACAGCGTCGCCTCACTGCCGCTGTTGCGCGGCGCAATGGGCTCCCGGTACTCCCAGATGCAGCCGAAGGAGACGTGATCCTGCAGGTTGCGGCCGACCCCGGGAAGGCTTTGCAGGACCTTGACGCCGGCGGCGCGAAGTTCGTCCTCGTCGCCGACGCCGGACCGCATCAGGACGGTGGGGGTCTGGATGGCGCCCAGCGAGAGGATCACCTCGTGGGCGGCGTCGAACCGTTCCAGCGCGCCGTTGCGCACCACCTCGACGCCGACGGCGCGGCCGCCCTCGATGATGACCCGATTGACCTCGGCGTGGGTGAGCAGCGTCAGATTGGGTCGATCCAGCACCGGCCAGGCGAACGCCCGGAACAGGGAATGCCGCTTGCCGTCCCGGATCAGGACGTCGCTGATCGCCGCGCCGCCGTCGCCTTCCATCATGGCGCCGTTGGGGCTCTGGTAGGTGGGAATGCCGAGTTCCAGCGCCGCGTCCAGCATGGCCTTCGCGGCCGGTCCCGGGTCCGGCGCGGGCTGGACCCAGACCGGGCCGCCCGAGCCCCGGTGCAGCGGGTCGGGCGCGCCCTGCCAGTTCTCGATCTGGCGATACAGGTCGAGCACCGGGCCATAGCCCCAGGAGTCGTCCCCGCTCTCCTCGGCGAAGAAGTCCCAGTCGCTGCGGTGCCCGCGGGCCCAGACCATGACATTGATGCTGGAGCCGCCGCCAAGCACCTTGCCCATGGACATGGGCATGGACCGCCCGTTCAGCGCCGGGTTCGGTTCAGCCACGAAGCCCCAGTCCGTGTCGCTGCCGAGATTGGCGGGCCAGGCGGCCGGCTCCATCACGCTGGGCCGGTCGTCGCCGCCGCCGGCCTCGATCCAGAGCACCCGGACCGCCGGGTTCTCCGCCAGGCGCCGGGCGAGAACGGACCCGCTGCTGCCCGCGCCGCAAACGATGAAATCAAAGGTCTTGCCAAGGCGCGCGAGCCGCTCGGCCTGGTTAGCGGCCACCCGGGCTGCAAAGCCGGGCTCGTCACTGGATCGTGGATCAGCCATCTGGTCTTCCTGTCTGTGCTCGAGGTATCAAATTTACCAAATCTCCCATTTGTATCAGATTTTGTCCTTGTCAAGGCGACGCGCCGGGGCCAATTGAGGGCGCAGGCCGGCGCCGCCCGCCGCAAGGGAAAACCATGGACGCTGACGACAAGCCGATCGTGACCACCACGGACGCCGCGAAGATTCTCGGCGTCTCGGTCAGGACTGCGCAGCTGCTCATCGAAGGCGGTTCGATCCCGTCCTGGAAGACGCCCGGCGGTCACCGGCGGGTCTACCGCAGCGACGTCATGGCCCTGGTGCGGGGGGAGGACTTCCGGGTCACGCCCGCTTCCGCTCGCGTGATCGTCATCGCGCGGGCCGAGCGTCTGCCCGCGCTCACAACCGCGCTCGAACGCGCGCCGACCTGCTTCGTGGAGGCCTACCCCGATCCGTTCGCGGCCCTGCTCGACATCGGAGGAAGATCACCCGCGGCGGTGGTCATCGACGCCGGGTCCTTCGCCCTGGCTGACGGACTGCTGCGGGCGCTGGGTTCGGACGCCGCGCTCCAGCACACCGCCCTTCTGGTCGTGGGGCCCGAGCCCCGGCGGATCGCGGCGGAGACGGCGGGAGACACGGGCCGGGTCCGCTTCATCGAGACCCTCGACGACCTGCCGGGCGCCGCGGAGGCCGCGGTGCTCGGCCCGCTCCCGCCCTCACCCGGCGTGGAGGCCGGCGCCCTGTTTCCCGTGCCCGGCAACGAGGCGCAGCGGCTGGTCGCGCTCGAGCGCTCCGGTCTGGTCGACACGCCGCCGGAGGACGCCTTTGACCGGCTGACCTGGCTGGCCGCCCAGACCCTGGGGATGCCGATCGCCCTGATCACCCTGCTCACGCCGACCCGCCAGTGGTTCAAGTCCCGCCAGGGGCTGGACATGGCGGAGACGCCCCGGAGCTGGGCGTTCTGCAACCACACCATCGTGCAGAACCGCTGCCTGGTCTCCGAGGACCTCTCGCAGGATCCCCGCTTTTCGGACAATCCGGCCGTGGCCAGGGCGCCCCATTTCCGGTTCTACGCCGGCTGCCCGATCACCGATCCGGACGGCTTCAGTCTGGGGTCCCTCTGTGTGATCGACACCCGCCCGAACACGCTCGACGACACCCGCAAGGCGATCCTCTCGAACCTGGCGGCGCTGGTGTCCGATGAGATCAGGCTGCGTTCGACCGATACCCGCCTGCGACGAGCCATGGATGCGCTTGATCGGAAGCCGGGCTGAACGGCCTGCAACCGCCGTCGGGCTCGCCTGCCGGGCCCGCTCTCGAGGCGGTGCGCGGCGCAGGTCCGCCGGCGGGCTGAACCTTCATGCCGGATCCGCGTCATAGGTCTCCCGGCTCGCCTCGATCTCGGCCAGCCGGGCGAAGGCCCAGTCACCCAGACGCGCCCCCTCCCCGGCCAGTTCGCCGCCCAGGTCGGTCAGCCCGTATTCCACCTGCGGCGGAACGGTGGGCAGGACCGTGCGGGTCAGCATCCCGTCGCGCTCCAGGATCTTGAGCGTGCGGGTCAGCATCTGCTGCGACACCCCATCCACAGATCGCCTCAGTTCATTGAAGCGGTGAGGCCGCGACCGCAGCGCCAGCATCACCGGCAGCGTCCAGCGGTCGCCGAGGCGGCTGATCATCTCGACCACCTTGCCGCATTGCTCGTGGCCAGGCTCATGGCCCGACCCCTGGTCGGGCGTCCGATCGCCGGCGCCGTCGGTCATATCGGTCTGACTAGCGCTCATCTGTATGCGTTCTTGTTACACTTCCTGCGGAGCCATAGGTGGGTCGGGTCTCCTCACAAGGCGAGTCCCGCAATGAAAATTCTTCACCTCGATTCCAGCATCCTTGGCGGCGGCTCCGCCAGCCGCGCGCTGACCGCCGCGGTCGTCGCACGGCTTCGTTCGCTCGATCCGGCCGCCGGGATCGTCTACCGGGATCTGGCGGCTTCCCCCCTGCCGCCCATGACGCTCGAGCGTCTCGGCTCCGACCTGGGCCAGGCCGTCCTTGCGGAGTTCGAGGCCGCCCGAACCGTGGTCATCGGCGCCCCCATGTACAATCTGGGCGTCTCCAGCCACCTGAAGACCTGGATCGACTACATCGTCGTGGCCGGCCGTACTTTCCGGTACGGGCCCGAGGGCGTCGAGGGTCTGGCCGGCGGCAAGCGCGTCATCGTGGCCAACGCCCGCGGGGGTCTGTACGCGCCCGGCACGCCCGGCGAGGGCGCCGAGTTCTCGGAAGCCTACCTTCGCGGCATCCTGGCCTTCATAGGCGTGACGTCCCCGGAGTTCATCGTGGCCGAGGGTCTGGCGCTGGGCGAGGCGCCGCGGGAGGCGGCGCTTGACGCGGCTCATCAGGCCATTGCCTCGCTGGACCTCGGGACGCGGGCGGCCGCCTGACAGGACGCCGACCGCGCGGTCGCCGTGGCGCAACTCCATCACCGCCGCCCGGCGGCGACCCCGAGGGACCACGGTCGAGGCCCGACGCGTGACGAGGCCCCG
>JBALUZ010000067.1:6854-14163 GCA_036963825.1 Brevundimonas sp. | reverse complement strand
AGTCCATGCTGGCCCCCACCAGAACGCCGTCGGTCATGGGGGCCACATAGGCGCCGGGGCCCCGCCGCATCCGCTCGACCGCCAGTCCGAACACCTGCTCCAGCTGCCCGCGGATCGGGCGGATCAGGTCGACGATGCGCGCGGCGTCCGGGGGCAGACCCGCGATCGCCGCCTCCGGTCCGGTGGCGAGGACGACCGTTCGCGCGCTGATCGCTTCACCGGACTGCAGCCGGGCCTCCCATCGCGCGCCCTCCCGCCCCAGACCGGTGACGCGTCCGGTCGCCATCCGGACGCCGCGCGCGCGCTTCAGGGCGGCCATGGCGGGGGCGGCCTCCACCCGCCAGTCATCGGGCGTGAAGGCGACGCCGTCCTCGACCCAGGCGGCGAACCCCAGCGCCAGGAGCCGCTCAGCCACCGCCGCAGCATCCGGCCCGCACCACTGCGAACCTTCGGCCGACAGGGCGACGCCGACGTGCTCGGCGAAAGCGGGCCACAGGTCCCGGGCCTCGCGCAGCAGGTCAGCCCGCTCGCGCGATGCGTTTTCGAGGGCGCATTCAAGGGCGGGGGCGATCATGCCCGCCGCGACCGACGAGGCGTTGTCGCCGCCCGGGTCCACCACAGTGACCTGCAGCCCGCGGCCCGCGAGCTCGACCGCCGTGGCGAGGCCCAGAACACCGGCCCCGATGATGAGGATTTCGCTGGATGAGGACACGCGCCGTCATCGACCGGTGCGCGTTCTTTTTCAAGCTATTCGGCGGCGATGCGCGCCGCCCGGGCACGATCCAGACGCTTCGTCAGGGCCTCATGCTGCCGCCACAGCGCCGCGGGCAGCCGGTCGCCGAACTTTTCGAAGAAGGCGGGGATCAGGGCCGCCTCCTCGCTCCAGACCTCGGGGTCCACATCCAGCAACGTCCGCAGTTGCGCGTCGGTGAGGGCGATCCCGTCCAGATCCAGCGCGTCCGGGGTCGGCACATGGCCGACCGGCGTGTCGACCGCCCCGGCGTCGCCCTCCAGCCGCTCCGTGATCCACTTCAGCACCCGCACATTGTCGCCGAAGCCGGGCCAGATGAAGCGGCCGTCCTGATCCTTGCGGAACCAGTTGACGAAGAAGATGCGCGGCAGCTTCGCCGCGTCGGCCTTTTCCCCCAGGCTCAGCCAGTGGGCGAAATAGTCGCCCATGTTGTAGCCGCAGAACGGCAGCATGGCGAAGGGGTCGCGGCGCAGCTCGCCGACCCGGTTCTCGGCCGCCGCCGTGCCTTCGGACGCCACGGTCGAGCCCATGAACACGCCGTGCTCCCAGTCGAAGGCCTCGGTCACCAGCGGCACCGCGCTGGCCCGGCGCCCGCCGAACAGGATGGCGCTGATGGGCACGCCGGCCGGGTCTTCCCATTCCGGGGCGATGGTCGGGCACTGTTCCGCCGGCGCCGCGAAACGCGAGTTCGGATGGGCCGCCGGCTCGCCGGACGCCGGATCATGGGGCCGCCCCTTCCAGTCGGTCAGGCCCTCGGGCGGATCCTTCGTCAGCCCCTCCCACCACACGTCGTTGTCGGCGGTCAGGGCCACGTTGGTGAAGACGGTGTTCCGCGTCAGAGTGGCCAGGGCGTTCCGGTTGGTGTTGCGGCTGGTGCCCGGCGCCACGCCGAAGAAGCCGGCCTCCGGGTTCACCGCATACAGCCGCCCGTCGTCGCCGAAGCGCATCCAGGCGATGTCGTCGCCCACGGTCTCGGCCTTCCAGCCGTCGAGGGTCGGCTGCAGCATGGCCAGGTTGGTCTTGCCGCAGGCGCTCGGGAAGGCGGCGGCCACGTAGCGCACCCGTCCCTTCGGATCGGTCAGCTTCAGGATCAGCATGTGCTCGGCCAGCCAGCCCTCGTCCCGGGCCATCACCGAGGCGATGCGCAGGGCGTAGCATTTCTTGCCCAAAAGGGCGTTGCCGCCGTAGCCCGAGCCGTAGGACCAGATCTCCCGCGTCTCGGGGAAATGAACGATCCACTTCTCGTCGTTGCAGGGCCACGGCACGTCCGCCTGCCCCTCAGCCAGCGGCGCGCCCAGGGTGTGGACGGCGGGCACGAAGGTCCCGTCCTCGCCCAGCTGATCCAGCGCCGCCTGGCCCATGCGGGTCATGATCCGCATGGACAGGGCCACATAGCCGCTGTCGGTGATCTCCACGCCCAGGGCGCTGATCCTCGATCCCAGCGGTCCCATGCAGAACGGGACCACGTGCATCGTCCGGCCCGCCATGCAGCCGTCGAACAGGCCGTTCAGGCGCTCGCGCATCTGGGCCGGGTCGGACCAGTTGTTGGTGGGCCCGGCGTCAGCCTCGTCCCGGGAGCAGATGAAGGTGCGGCTCTCGACCCGCGCCACGTCCTTCGGATCCGAGGCGGCGTAATAACAGCCCGGGCGCGTGACAGGATTCAACGGACGCAGGGTCCCGCGCTCCATCAGATCCGCAGCGATGGCGTCCGCCTCCGCCTGGGAGCCGTCGCACCAGTGCACCCGGTCCGGCTTTGTCAGGGCGGCGATTTCAGCCACCCATTCAATGAGGCCACGATGGGTCGTCGGGGCGGCGTCCAGCCCCGGAATTGTCCTGTTGGTCAACGCACGTCTCCCTGAGCTTCCCGGGCCCGGCGATCTGTCGTCGCCGTGGCCCCACGACGATCACGTCGTGTTACATCAAGGCAGAAACACCCCTTCAGGCGCTCCGTCAACCGACGCACTTTTCGACCCGCGCGCCGCCGGGACCGGACAGCAGGCGGCATGATCTTGCCTTGGACGGCCGCCCCGGAGACAGTGGCGAACGATTCAGGGAGACCGTCATGCGCATCATGCTGGCCATCGCCGCAACAACCGCCACGCTGGCCGCCTGCGCCTCATACGCGCAGCCCGCCGAACCGCCCGCCGGCCCATGGGCCATGATGTTGAGCGTGCCCTACGATCCGGGCAGCCAGCCCGTCGTCAGCTGGATCAGCGAGGATGACGTCATCGGCCCGCCCGAGAACGAGGAGGCCTACATCAACGAGCACTGGCAGATGATGCTGCATCAGCCGGCGTCCTCGGATCCCGACCCGGCGCGCTGGACCCTGAGCCGTATGCGCTACATCTGCGGCGACAGCGCCTACGCCGTACTGGAAACCCGCGTCTATCAAGGGGACACCCTGGTGGAGACCACCGGGCCCGAGGCGCCGACGGACGTGATTCCCCACACCCTGGCGGCCTTCACCATGAACGCAGTCTGCCGGAACGGCATCGCCGACGCCGCCCCGCGCGCGGCGGATCGGGCCGCCGCGATCACGGAACAGGCCGCCTTTCTGGAGCGATGGAACACCCCCCGGTGACGGCGGCGCCGCCCACCTCGCCGGCCGCAGATCGCAACACGGGGCCCATTCTTGACGTTCTCACGGCCCATCTGCCGGCGCGCGGGCGGGTTCTGGAAATCGCATCCGGCGTGGGTCAGCATGCGGCCGCCCTGGCGCGCGCCCTGCCGAATCTGGAATGGACGCCGAGCGATCCGTCAGCGGAGGCGCGCGAGGGGATCGAGGCGTGGCGGGCCGCGTCCCGCCTGGCGAATCTGCGTCAGGCCGCAGCGGCGGACGCCGCCGACCCCGCCACATGGCCCGCCGGGCCGTTTCACGCCGTCGTCTGCATCAATATGGTTCACATCAGCCCGTGGCGCGCGACCCAGGGCTTGATGCGGGGCGCCGCGCAGCTGCTGACGCCGGGCGGGCTGCTGTATCTGTACGGCCCGTACCGCGAGGCCGACGTCCCGCTGGCGCCGTCCAACGCGGGATTCGACCAGAATCTGAAAGCCCGCAACCCCGAGTGGGGATTGCGGGCTTTGGAAGACGTCTCGCAGCTGGCGCGCGATCACGGCCTGCGTCTGACCCTGAGGGTCGAGATGCCGGCCAACAATCTGAGCCTGCTGTTCCGCAAGGCCTAGCCCAGCGTCTGGGCCACCAGGCTCAGCTGTTCGCGGGTCATCAGCGGGGTCGCCCCGTCGCTGTCGATGACCGCGCCCGGCGCATCGGCCAGGCTGGCCGGATCGATGTCCATGGCGCGGGCCGCCTGGGCGACGCCTTCACCGAAGGCCAGAACCGTCATGCCGTTGGCGCGGGCCGTGGTGATCATGTTGGCCACCTTCTCCTCGGCGGCGGAGTCCGGGGCGCCGCCCGGAATGATCAGGCCGGCCATGGAGCCGTCCTCGATGTCGCTCATCTTGGCGGTCGGCAGCACCGTCACGCCGCCGACGGACATGCTCGCGTCGCCGGTGGAGATGGGGGCCATGGAGATGCCCTCGTACTGCATCAGCTGTTCGACGTCGCCCAGCGGGCCGAAGTCCATCGAGCGGCGCATGGCCAGACCCACACGGGCGCGAATGGGTGCACGGCGAAATCCGCCGCGGGGTTTTCCAGATTTACCGGCGTTGCGTTGAGCGTTCATGCTTCTCCTGAAAGGTTGATCTCAAGTCGACGGACAGCACGACGCCGTCCATTTCCTCACGCTTTTCGCATCAAGGACACGAAAATGACGGGTTGAGCCGCCGCCGCGTCAGGCGCGGGGCGGGACAGGGTGATCCGTCATGTGGATGTCTTCTGATATAGGTCTTTGGCCCTGAGGGTCAACCGCCCGGCCTTGCCGTCAGGCCCGTGCGTCGCCAAAAGAACCCCTCCTCGCAGCACGGACCGACCATGGCCTTCACCCGCACCTACGACGGCGACGAACCCGTCCGCATCAACAAGTGGCTGGGCCAGACCGGAGTCTGCTCGCGGCGCGAGGCCGAGGGCCTGATCGCCCAGGGTCTGGTGCGCATCGACGGCGAGGTGGTCACCGATGCGGGCCGCAAGATCGAGCCGGGCCAGACCCTGGTCCTCAGCGACGCCGCCGAGGCCGAACTGGCGTCCGGCGTCACCATCGTCCTGCACAAGCCGGTCGGCTACGTCTCGGGCCAGCCGGAGCCCGGCAAGATTCCGGCGGTGCGCCTGCTGACCGGCGCCAATCGCGTGGGCGCGGGCCAGACCCCGGCCAAGGACGCCTCCCTGCCCCCCATCGGGCGGCTGGACGAGGACTCGCGCGGCCTGCTGCTGCTGTCCACCGACGGCGTCGTGGCCAAGGCGGTCATCGGGCCGCAGTCGGAACTGGACAAGGAGTATCTGGTCACCGTCCGGGGCCCGATCACCGAGCGCAAGCTCAGCCTGCTGCGTCACGGCCTGGAGCTGGACGATCGTCCGCTGAAGCCCGCCCGCGTCACCGTGGTGCAGGGCCAGACCCTGCGCTTCGTCCTGACCGAAGGCCGCAACCGCCAGATCCGCCGCATGTGCGACCTGGTGGAGCTGCGCGTCACCGACCTGCACCGCATCCGCATCGGGCCGCTGGCCCTGGGCGACCTGCCGGAGGGCCGATGGCGTCTGCTGACGGCGGACGAGCGCGCGGCGCTGATCCGGGACTCGGCGGCTCAGTAGGTCGGCGGCACCGAGGTGGACGCCGCGGCCTGCGGCGCCGCGGGCGGCAGGTCGCGGCCGCCGGCGAAGCGGACCAGGGCGTCGATGCGCTTCTCGATCGGCGGATGGGTGGCGAACAGGCCCGCGAAGCCGGCGCTCTTTTCCTGATTGTCCAGGAACATGCCGCGCAGTTCGTCCGGCGCCTCCAGCTTGGACTGCCCGGACACCTTGCGCAGGGCCGAGATCATGGCGTCGGGGTTCTTGGTCAGCTCGGCGGCGCCCGCGTCGGCCACATACTCACGCGTGCGCGACAGCATCATGCGGATCACCGCCGCCAGCACGAAGCCGATCGCCGCGATGGCCAGGCCGATCAGGATCAGGGGCCCGGCGTTCTTGTTGTTGCCCCGCCCGCCGCGCGAGAAGAACAGCCCCCGGAACACCAGCTCGGCCATGACGCTGATGATGCCTGCGAAGATCGAGGCGATCACCATGGTGCGCACGTCCTTGTTGATGACGTGGGTCAGCTCGTGGGCCAGCACGGCCTCCATCTCGTCCCGGTCCAGCGCGCCCATGAGGCCGCGGGTGACGGTGACGGAATAACGCCCCTCGTGCAGGCCGGAAGCGAAGGCGTTCAGCTCGGGCCGCTCGATGATGCGCAGGGTCGGGGTGCGCAGGCCGCGCGAGATGGCGAGGTTTTCCAGCAGATTGTAGAGCTCGGGCTCGTCGCGCCGCTCCACCTTCTTCGCCCCGGTCATGACGTCGATCATGGCCTGGCTGCCGAAATAGGCGATGGCGAACCAGATGGCGGCGACCACCAGGGCGGTGGGCACGGTCCAGCCCAGCATGGACGCGGCCAGAGCCATGTCGTCGCCGAGCGTTCCGCCCGAGCCGGGGATCACGCCGAACCCCATCAGCACCAGCTGGAGCCCGTACAGGATCACCACCAGCAGAACGGGGAATCCCGCCAGCAGCAGGATCGAGCGGGTGTTGTTGGCCCAGATGTGGGTCTTGAGCCCGACGGCCTGACCGTAGAACGCCATGAGGGTCTAGAACTTCACCTGCGGCGGAGCGGCGTTCATGGCCGCGCGGTCCGCCTCGCCCAGATCGAAGAAGGGCTTGTCCGAGCCGAAGCCCACCAGACCGGCGAACAGCACGGTGGGGAACTGGCGGCGGACGGCGTTGAACTCGGCCACGGCGTTGTTGAAGAAGCGGCGGGCGGCGGCCAGCTTGTTCTCGATGTCCGACAGCTCGTTCTGGAGCTGCAGGAAGTTGGTGTTGGCCTTCAGGTCCGGATAGGCCTCGGCCACCGCGAACAGACGCCCGAGCGCGGCGGTCAGCATGTTCTCGGCCTGGACCTTCTCATTGACGCTGCCGGCGCCCTGGGCGGCGGCGCGGGCCTGGGTGACGGCCTCCAGCGTGCCGCGCTCGTGCCCGGCGTAGCCCTTCACGGCCTCCACCAGATTGGGGATCAGGTCCTGACGCTGGCGCAGCTGCACGTCGATGTCGGCGAACGACTGATCGGCGGCCTGATCCAGCGCCACCAGCTTGTTGTAGGCGCCGACGACGAGAAACAGCAGGACGACGACGACGACGCCGATGATGATCCAGGTGACCATGAAGCTCTCCTTATCCCAGACCGCCACTATCGCGCGAATGGCGGCCTGACCCCAAATGAAATCGGGCTCATCTCCTCACTTCTCCTTCCCCGGCCCGGCGGGGCGAGAGTCAGCCCTTACCTGAACTTCCTCAGCCCCCGGGGCCCCTGCCGCCCGGCGGCGGCGCGCTTGCCCAGCCAGTCGCGCCAGTCGGGCCAGTTGCGGCGACGGTCGCCGCCGTCGCGCCATTCGGGGCCTTCCTCCGCGTTGAACACGGTGATG
>JBALUZ010000067.1:0-6844 GCA_036963825.1 Brevundimonas sp. | reverse complement strand
GTGATGTCGGCCAGCCCGCCCTGCTTGTAGGTCTGCAGCTTCACGCCCTTGCCCCGGGCCATTTCCGGCAGCTCCTCCAGCGGGAAGACCAGCGCCTTGATGTTGTCGCCGATCACCGCCACGTGGTCGCCTGCGATGCGCAGGCAGGCGGCCATGTCGCCGTTCAGCACCTGCTTGCCGCCGCGCTTCTGGGCCAGGGCGTCGTCCTCGGGCGTGACGAAGCCGTAGCCGGCCTTCGACGCCACCAGCAGCTTCGCGCCCGGCTGGTGCGCCAGCACGTTGATGATGGCCGCGCTCTCGTCCAGGTCGATCATCAGGCGCAGCGGTTCGCCGTGCCCGCGGCCGGACGGCAGCTTGTCGGCGAGGGTGAAGATGCGACCGTCGGAGGCGGCCACCAGCAGCTTGTCCGTCGTGAACGCGGGCACGAGGAAGGCCAGGTCGTCGCCTTCCTTGAACTTCAGCTCGGACGGGTCGTCCACCTTGCCCCGGGCGGCGCGGATCCAGCCGCGCTCGGACAGGATGACGGTGATGGCCTCGCGCGGGATGAAGGCGTCGATGGACACCTCGCTGACGGCGGGCGCGTCGCCCATGGTGGTGCGGCGCGGCGAGATCAGGGCCTTGCGCACGTCCTGGAGGCCGAGCGCCAGCAGCTTCGTCTGTTTCGCCGGCGAGGCGATCATGGCCTTCAGGCCCGCCAGTTCCTCGGCGAGTTCGTCGAACTCCTTCTGGATGGTCATTTCCTCGAGCCGCGCCAGCTGACGCAGGCGGGTGTCGAGGATGAAGTCGGCCTGCAGCTCGGTCAGGGCGAAGCGCTCGATCAGCCGGGCCTTCGGCTGGTCCTCCTCGCGGACGATGCGGATGACCTCGTCCAGATTGAGGAAGACGATCTTGAGGCCTTCCAGCAGGTGCAGGCGCTTCTCGATGCGCTCCAGCCGCCACTGGCCGCGCCGGATCAGCACCTCGCGCCGGTGGTCGAGGAAGGCGACCAGACAGGCCTTCAGCCCCATGACGCCCGGGGTGCCCGTGGCGTCCAGCACGTTCATGTTGATGGGGAAGCGCACCTCCAGGTCGGAGAGCTTGAACAGGCTCTCCATCAGCACCTCGGGCTCCACCGTGCGGGACTTGGGCTCCAGGATCAGGCGGATGTCCTCGGCGGACTCGTCGCGCACGTCCGCCAGCAGCGGGGCCTTCTTGTTCTCGATCAGGTCGGCCAGGGCCTCGATCAGCTTCGACTTCTGCACCTGATAGGGCATCTCGGTGACGACCACGCGCCACATGCCCCGGCCCAGGTCCTCGGTCTCCCAGCGGGCCCGGAGGCGCACCCCGCCCCGGCCGGTCTGGTACGCGTCCAGGATCGAGGCGGCGGACTCCACCGCCACCCCGCCGGTGGGGAAGTCGGGGCCGGGCACGATGGCCACCAGCTCTTCGGTGGTCGTCTCCGGCGCTTCCAGCAGCTTGAGGCAGGCGTCGATCAGTTCGGCGGCGTTGTGCGGCGGGATCGAGGTGGCCATGCCCACGGCGATGCCTGACGAGCCGTTGGCCAGCAGGTTCGGGAACCCGGCGGGCAGGACGATGGGCTCCTCGTCCTGGTCGTCATAGGTGGGGCGGAAATCAACCGCATTCTCGCCGATGCCCTCCAGCAGCAGCTGGGCCGCCGCCGTCAGCTTGCATTCGGTGTAGCGCATGGCCGCGGCGCTATCGCCGTCGATGTTGCCGAAATTCCCCTGCCCGTCCACCAGCGGATAGCGCTGGGCGAAGTCCTGGGCCAGGCGCACCAGCGCCTCATAGATGGAGGCGTCGCCGTGGGGGTGGTAGCCGCCCATCACCTCGCCGACCACCTTGGCGCATTTGCGCGCCGCGGCCTGGGGGTTCAGGCGCATCTGGTGCATGGCGTACAGGATGCGCCGGTGCACGGGCTTGAACCCGTCGCGCACATCCGGCAGCGCCCGGTTGGTGATGGTCGAGAGCGCATAGGCCAGGTAGCGGCGGCTGAGCGCCTCGCCCATGGGCTCGTCGACGATGCGGCCGCCTTCGGGCGGCGGAGTGTGAACAGTCATGGGCCGTCGAATCAGGGATGTGGAGCCCGGAGTCTAGCCGAAGTGGGCGGGCGCCTTCAGGAAGACGGGTATAAGTGGCGATCATCCGCGCCGGTCCGGGCGCCGTAGCTGCCATGGCGCAACCCCCGAGGTCCCGATGCTGCTGGTCGTCCTGTCCTATTTCGCCGGCGTGCTGACGATTCTGAGCCCGTGCATCCTGCCGGTGCTGCCGTTCGTGTTCGCGCGGGCGCAGCAGCCGTTCCTGACCGGCGGCCTGCCCCTGCTGGCGGGCATGGCCGTGACCTTCGCAGGCGTGGCGACCCTGGCGGCGCTGGGCGGCGGCTGGGCGGTGCACGCCAACGAGATCGGCCGCTGGGTCGCCCTGGCGGTGATGGCGGTGCTGGGCCTGACCCTGCTGATCCCGGCGCTGGCGGACCGCCTGACCCGGCCGCTGGTGGCGCTGGGCGGGCGGCTGAGCGAGGCGGCGGGCGCAGACGACAGCGGACAGGGCGGGCGCATCGGCGCCTCGGTGCTGCTGGGCGTGGCCACCGGCCTGCTGTGGGCGCCGTGCGCGGGGCCGATCCTCGGCCTCGTCCTGACCGGCGCCGCCCTGCAGGGCGCCAGCGCGGGCACGACCCTGCTGCTGCTGGCCTATGCGGCCGGAGCCGCCACCTCCCTGGCCCTGGCCCTGCTGGCCGGGGGGCGGGTGTTCAAGGCCATGAAGGGCTCGCTGGGCGCCACGGAGTGGGTGCGGCGCGGCCTCGGCGCGGCGGTGCTGATCGGCGTGGTCCTGATCGCGGCGGGGCTGGACACCGGCCTGCTGACCCGGCTGTCGGCGGGCTCCACCAGCCGCATCGAGCAGGGCCTGCTGGAAATGGGCGGACGCGGTCCCCTGAACGCGGCGCGGGCGCCGCTGGACGCCCTGCCGATCATAGCGCCCATGCCGCCGCTGGACGGCGCGACCCAATGGCTGAATTCCGAGCCTCTCACCGCCGAGGACCTGCGCGGCAAGGTCGTGCTGATCGATTTCTGGACCTACTCGTGCATCAACTGCGTGCGCACCATCCCCTATGTGCGGGCCTGGGCCGAGAAATACCGCGATCAGGGGCTGGTGGTCATCGGCGTGCACACCCCCGAGTTCGCCTTCGAGAAGTCCGAGGGCAATGTGCGGGCGGCCATCGAACGCATGGGCATCGACTACCCCGTGGCCATGGACAACGACTACAGCATCTGGCGCGCCTTCCAGAACCGCTACTGGCCGGCCCACTACTTCATCGATGCCGAGGGGAACATCCGCTACACCCACTTCGGCGAGGGCGGCTATGACCACTCGGAACGGGTCATCCAGCAGTTGCTGCGCGAGGCCGGACAGATGGTGTCGGGCCAACTGGTGGATGTGCGCGCCGAGGGCGTCGAGGCGGCGGGCGACCTGCGCAATGTGGACACGCCCGAAACCTACGTCGGCTGGGGCCGGGCCGAGAATTTCGCCTCGCCCGGCGGCTTCCTGCGCAATCAGGCGAAGGTCTACGAAGGCGGCGAGCCGGCCCTGAACGACTGGGTCCTCAACGGCCGCTGGACCGTGACCCGCCAGCACGCCGCGCTTGAGGACGCCGGCGGGCGTCTGACCATGCGGTTCCGCGCCCGGGATCTGCATCTGGTCATGGCGCCGGGCGATGACGGCCGCCCCGTGCGCTTCCGCGTCACCCTGGACGGCGAGGCGCCCGGCCGCGCTGCGGGCGTGGACATCGACGCCGATGGCTATGGCCGGATCACCGGGGACACCCTGTATCAGCTGATCCGGCAGGACCGCGCCCGCGAGCGCACCTTCGAGATCGAGTTCCTCGACCCCGGCGCCCGCGTCTTCGCCTTCACCTTCGGCTAGACGTCGAAATCCAGGCCGAACTGGGCGTACAGGGCCCGGGAATCCTGCCACTTCGGATCGACCTTGACCGTCAGGAACAGGTGCACCGGGCGGTCCAGCAGCCCGGTCAGCTCCTCGCGCGCCTTCTGGCCGATCCATTTCAGGGTCTGGCCGCCCTTGCCCAGGATGATGGGCCGCTGGCTGTCGCGCTCCACATAGATGGTCTGTTCGATGCGGGCCGAGCCGTCGGGTTTCTCCTCGAAGGCCGTGGTCTCCACCGCGGCCGAATAGGGCAGCTCCTCGTGCACGCGCAGGTACAGCTTCTCGCGGGTGATCTCGGCGGCCAGCACGCGCAGCGGCACATCGGCGCTCTGGTCCTCGGGATACAGCCACACGCCCTCGGGCATCAGGGCGGCGAGGCGGGCCTTGAGATCGTCCACGCCCGAGCCGTCGGCGGCCGAGATCATGAACACCTCGGAGTAGACGCCGAGGTCGTACAGTTCCTTGGACACGCCCAGCATGGCGTCGCGGCGCACGCCGTCGATCTTGTTCAGGGCCAGGATGGCGGTGGCGCCGGTGGCCTTCAGGTTCTCGGCGATGGCGCGGGTGTCCTCGACCTGGCGATGATCGGCGGCGGAGCCTTCGCGCGCGGCCACGGCGATCTCGGCGGCCACATCCACCAGATGCACCACGGCGTCCGCGTCCTGCGCCCCGCCCCAGGCCGACGCGACCATGGCCCGGTCCAGACGGCGGCGCGGCTTGAAGATGCCCGGGGTGTCCACCAGCACGATCTGGCTCTCGCCGTCGATGGCGATGCCGCGCACCGGGAAGCGCGTTGTCTGGACCTTCTGGGTGACGATGGAGACCTTCGACCCCGTCAGCCGGTTCACCAGCGTGGACTTGCCGGCGTTGGGCGCGCCGATGATGGCGGCGAAGCCCGCGCGGGGGGTGGGTGCAGTCTCGGTCAAATGACGCCTTCTCGCTTCAGCAGGGCGACAGCGGCCGCCTTCTCCGCCTCCTGACGTGAACGCCCCTGCGCGGTCAAGGGTTCGAGACCCTCGATCGACACCTGGACGGTGAATGTGGGCGCATGGTCCGAACCGGTGCGCTTCACCACCGCATAGGACGGCAGGGGCCGCCCCTGCGCCTGGGACCATTCCTGGAGCGCCGACTTGGGATTGGCCAGGCGCGGCGCGGCGGGCGCGGCCAGCTCGTCGGCCCAGGTCCGTTCGAACACGGCGCGCGCGGCGTCCATCCCGCCATCCAGCCATACGGCGGCCAGTACCGCCTCCATGGCGTCGGCGACGATGCCGTCCTTGCGTCGGCCGCCGGTCTTGGTCTCGCCGGGCGACAGCCGCAGGGCCTCGCCCAGGTTCAGGCGGTGGCCCACGCGGGCGCAGGCGGCCTTGTCCACCAGGCTGTGCAGACGGGCGGACAGCTGGCCCTCGTCCGCCTCGGGATAGTCACGGCACAGGCGGTCGGCCACCAGCAGGCCCAGCACCCGGTCGCCCAGGAACTCCATGCGCTGGTTGTCGGGCACGGGCTTGCCGTGGGGCATGCCGCCCTCCCCCACGCTGGCGTGGGTCAGGGCGCGGTCCAGCAGGGCCCTTTGGGAAAACGCATGGCCGAGACGGCGCTCAAGCTCCGCAACCGCCTCGGTTCGGGCGTTCATGGGATCAGTTCAGACCCTTGAAGAAGCGGCTGGGCCGCAGGTTGGCGAACCAGCTGACCGGATTCCACAGCGAGGCGCCGGGCTCCCAAGAGAACAGGACCATCTGGGCCTTGCCGACCAGGTTCTCCTCCGGCACCAGGCCCACGTCGGCGCGGCTGTCGATGGAGTTGTCGCGGTTGTCGCCCATCATGAAGTAATAGCCCTCGGGCACCTCGAACACCTGGGTGTCGTCCAGATCGAAGCCGCGGCCAAAGTCCTGGATGCGGAAGGTGCGGCCCTCGGGCAGGGTTTCATCCACCTGGGCCGCGTCCATCGGTCCGAACGGGCCGTCGATGCGCAGGGAGCCGGCAGGCACGTCCTCGACCGCCTGGCCGTAGATGTGCAACTGGCCGCCGATCATCTGGATGCGGTCGCCGGGCAGGCCGATGACGCGCTTGATGTAGTCGGTGCGGTTGTCCTGGGGCAGCTTGAACACCACCACATCGCCGCGGTCGGGCTGCGAGCCGAAGATGCGGCCCTCGAACAGCGGCGGGCTCCACGGCATGGAGTGGCGGCTGTAGCCATAGTTCCACTTGGACACGACGATGTAGTCGCCCTCGTAGAGGTTCGGCTCCATGGACGCCGAGGGAATGGTGAAGGGCTGGAACAGCAGCACCCGCAGCACCAGCGCGATGGCCAGGGCGTAGACGATGGTCTTGATGATCTCGACCGTTTCGTTCTGGGGCTTCTTGGTTTTCACGGGTTTTCCCTGGGAGCGGGCGGGACGGGCCACGGGCTCGTCCTCGAAGGGCGCGTCGCCGTGATCGCTCCAGACCGGCTGCGGCGCGGTCTGGCTGGCGCCGGTGACGGCGGAAACAGTCGTGGCGCCGGCGGCCGCGGCGGCCAGCATGGCCTGCTCCGTGGCTTCCGGCTCGGCGGGATCCGCGGCGTGGGCCCGATCGTGCGCCTCGGCGGAGGCGTCTTCCGCAGGCGCCTCATCGGCGGGGGCCTCAGCCGCGGCGGGGGCTTCCGGTTCGGCGGGGGCCTCCGGTTCGGCGACGTCCGCCAGCGGCTCGTCGGCCGGCGGGTGCGTTTCCGCCAGCTCCGGCGCGGGCGGCGCCTCGGCTTCAGGGGTCACGGCCTGGTCGGCGGCGGGCTCTCCGAGCGCGACCGCCTCCTCGTCCTGTTCAGGCTTTTCTCTGTCTGTCATCGGTTTTCACGCCCATCCCCGCCGCTTGACGCGGTCGTTCAGGCGCCTTCGGTAATGGTTGACGGGGTTACGGGCAAGGCTTCGAT
>JBALUZ010000066.1:0-14346 GCA_036963825.1 Brevundimonas sp. | reverse complement strand
GGCGACCGGGGCGGAGACCGCGGCGACCGCGGCCGCCGCCGCCGCGACTGATCGCTCTGATCGTTGAATGAGAAAGGCCCCGGTGAGCGATCACCGGGGCCTTTTTTCACTTCCCTCTCCCATTGGGAGAGGGCTGCGCGCACGGATGCGAAGCATCCGTTCTTCGCGCGCAGGGTGAGGGTCGGACCTACCCCCGCGCCCCCAGCCGCGCCTCGATCCTGAGCAGCGCATCCCGGATCTCCCCCAGCACCGCCCCGTCCCCGGTCCCGCTCGCGGCCGGCGCCGCCACAGGCGCCGCAAAGCCCCGCTCGGCCAGCCGGTCCCGCTGCTCCAGGATCCGGTCGCGCATGGCCCGCCCGTCCATCACCCCGACCAGATCCGCCTCCGACTGCCCCGTGGCCGCGCTCCTCTGCCCCGCCGTCTCCAGCCGCAGCCGCAACAGCCCCAGCGCGCTCAGCAGCGGCCCCTCATGGATCGAGACGTCCTGGATCTTGTCCAGCGGAATGGTCAGCTCCTGGCGGAAGAACACCCCCTTGCCGATCACCACGCTGCGCTCGGTCAGCCGGCACGACAGCGAGGCGTGATACCGCGAGGCCCACCAGCCCCCCACGACCACCCAGAACGGCAACAGCAGAATCCCCGCCACCGTCGCGATCAGGATCAACGCCCCGCTGATCCAGAAATACACCTTCAGCTTCGGACTGAACCGCGCCTCGACGATGGAATTGGCCTGCACAGACATGGATCACCCCCCGTTTGGTTCACAGGCGCCATACAGCGGCGGGGCGGGGGGAGCAAATGGGGGGAGGGGCTTGTCGGCCATGCCGACAGTGGAACGGTGGTTGCGGCCTCCCTCTTTCACGAAGCGGGGCGAAGAAGCTTTGGGTTAAGCTTCAATTGTGATGCAGCTGCCAATTGTTCGCTGAACAGGACACGACAAGGGCGGATTAAGATTGGCAGTCCTCAAACATCTGACGCCGACGATCGAATGCCTCAGCGACGAGACCGTACTGGTTCAGGCATGGAAGAAGACGTCGACGTACATCCGCTACCATAACTGGTTTTCGGACACGCTCGAACTCGATCGAACAGCCGTCAACCTGCGCGAGTTTATCGCCAGCATCTCGCAAGATATCCGAGCCGGAAAGAGCGTTTCTGAAGCTATCCGAATGGTGCCCGCACCAAAAAGCCAGCACTGGCAAGTAAGCGAAAATGGGCGCTGGGGCCCGGTTGAAGGTACACAGGCCGACGCCAAGATTCGGCCGCTCGCGCATGTGAGCCTCCGTGACCAAGTTATCGCCACGGCGCTAATGATGTGCCTAGCTGATCGCGTCGAAAGCCGACAGGGTGATCCAAGTGCAAAGCTCGAAAGCCATGACATCCACAGGAAGGTCGTATCCTATGGGAACCGGCTGTTTAGCGATTATAGCAGCCAGGGATTAGCAAGGTATCGCTGGGGGTCGTCAACTCTCTATCGTGGCTTTTTCGAAGACTATCAGATTTTTCTCGCGCGGCCAGAAGTGGTGGCGGAGGAGGCTTTGAAAACCGAGGCAAAGGTCTTGGTGGTGCAGTCGGATCTTCAGCAGTTCTACGATCGCGTGTCTGCCCAGCTACTTCAGGATGGTATTGCAAAGCTGCAGGCCGACGACGATGACCCGGCATTCTTCGAATTTGCTACAGAGTTCCTGAACTGGAGTTGGGCGAGCGACGACAAAGAAGACGTGGATCTGTATACTCGGCAATCTGGCATTGAGGATTTTAGCCAAAGCGTTCTTCCTCAAGGGCTAGCGGCGGCAGGCTTCTTCGCGAACGTCGCACTTATGGGGTTTGACGAGGATCTGCGCGACCGCGTGGGCCAGAGAATCACCCCCGATATAACCCTCCACGACTTCTCGCGTTACGTGGACGACCTCCGCTTTGTGCTGTCAGTCCCGGCATCAGCCGATCTCGAGATGGTTCGGACCGATATCTTACAATGGATTCGGGAGGCGCTAACCCGATGCGCCCCGGGCCTCGCTCCTCAGGAGAGTAAGACACAGGTCTCTGCCTTTCGCGCAGATGAGCGCCCGCTCGTCCAGCAGAGTCGTCGAATGGCCCGAATCCAAGCCGCGATTTCAGGCGGATTTGATCCAATCGCGGGCGGCGAAATCCTCGACTCGGTACTGGCGCTCGTCCGAGCTCAGGAACGCCTATCAAGGGATGAAGCCAAGGATCGATACGATCCCTTCCGGCCGATCCCCGATGTGCGTGATGCAACCGTTGACCGTTTCGTGGCTGGTCGGTTCCGCTCCACCTATCGTTCGCTGCGGCCTCAGCTTTGGGAAAACGCCGAAGATCAACGCAAGCACGGTGACTACGACGAACAGAGCCGATTTAGAGGTGCCCGCACGCGTAGCGAACTGGATGATGAAACCCGCGCCTTTGCCTTGGAACTGCTTTCCAAGTGGGCCAGTGACCCCTCGAACGTCCGTCTTCTTAGGATCGCGCTCGATCTCTGGCCTGCAGCCGAAGTGCTCGAGCGAGTGCTCGGACTACTTCGGCCCTTCACTGAGAAGGGCGCTCCTCGCAAGGCACCGAGGCGTATCGCATGGTATTGCCTGTCAGAAATTTTTCGGGCCGGGGCAGTTGAAACAGGGTTCGTGGAGGACGCCGAGCAACTCCCCGCTGCCGTTGATGTAAAAGAGTACAGGCGCATCCTGCGCCAGGAAGCGCTGAAGGTTGTCCAGACCACGGGAATCCGCCTGCCGTGGTATCTGCGTCAGCAAGCCTACCTCTTGCTCGCAACCCAGCCATCCGAAGCAACTGCTCTGCCTCGACTGAAGCACTCCGTAATCGCGCCCTACGCAAGGCTCCTGCGCTTCTTGAGCGGCGACTCAGCGGACTGGGCTGCCGCCGAGTTTGCAACCTACGCTGTGCTGGCGCGACGCTCCTATCTTGATGCGGAGGGAGCGGTGAAACTCGCCACCCGCAAACTAACGCCAGCGCGGTTGAACCATATCGCTCAGCTTGACCCCAATTTCGCTACCGAGATCGTCAAGGTGACGGGTCAGCCCTCGCTGTTGACGCCCCGCGCGAGGAGCGACCTTGGCCTTGTGGACCACACCGAGATCACCGGCGTTCTCTTGGCAAGTATCGTCCTGTCGAAAAAGACACGGGAGCTTCTGCGAACGGAGCGAGCATTGCTGAGCTTTGCCGCCAAGTTTCTAAAAGCGATCGAAATGGTGGACCCGGCCTCCACCATCACGCCTTCTGAAGTCGTCGTGGTCATGACCTCTGATGACTTGGAGGTGGATGAGGTTCGCCTCAACCCCCGCAATCTTGTGGGCATGTCCCTCTACCAACCGCCAGCGTGGGCGGACGTTTATGATCGTTGGCGTTTTCAGCTCGGTTTCCTGCTCCGCTTCATCCTTACAGCGCAACCGGACTTCACCAGACCAGCCAGACGCCCACATTGGAAAGAACAGGAAGAAATCTATCGACCGCCCAGCGGTCACTGGCATGAGCGCATCTTTGGGTTCTTCAATGGCCACGCTGCGTTTGGTGACGATTGGCTACCGATATCAGACTGGACCGAGCGCCTTCTTTTCGGCCTCCTCTGGTGGCCCGGCTGCGCCGCCCCGCGCAACGAGTTGGTGAGTACTCGGGAGGAAACGCTCAATTCTATCGAGGATCGCCTTAGTCATCTGCGAGGACTCCAGGGAACGAGCGCGGCGCTCCTGCCGCTACGGGCGCCGGGCTGTTTCCAAAGAGACGGAAAACCCTTACGCGCCTGCGTCGTCCAAATGGCCTTCCCCAGCGAGCAGGACTTCAAGGAAACGGACCTCCCCATGTCCTCGCCAGAGTACCGCATACGCCATCGCCAACATCTCTCAGCCGCTCTGGCGGCCGTACGCAGCTCGTTGGCGCTGAGGGAAACACACAAGAAAATGGACGGTCGTCTTGATTGGCTGATACTGCCCGAACTGGCAGTCCACCCCGACGATGTGCGTACTCACCTTGTCCCTTTTGCACGCGCACACAAGACAGTGATCCTCACCGGGCTTACTTATCAGGAGGTTTGCTCTGGCGAGCCGTTGGTCAACTCAGCGCTGTGGATTCTGCCCACTTATGACTCCACACGCGGCATGCAGATATTGATCCGCCGCCAAGGCAAAAAATACCTCGCGCCCAGTGAAAAAGACTACCTTGACAAAGGCCTCGTGCGATCCTTCCGCCCTTGCCAGTGGCTTATCGGCTATCAGTGGTCGGCCAATCCTGATAAGGATCCACTCTGGCTGAGCGCATCCATTTGCTTCGATGCAACGGACCTTTGCTTAGCAGCAGATCTTAAAAATCACTCCGATATATTCGCCATCACTGCGATGAATAGAGATGTAAACACGTTTGACAACATGGCGGTCGCACTCCACTACCATATGCACCAGCTCGTCGTGGTTGCCAACAACGGAAACTATGGGGGCAGCAACGCTTACGCGCCCTTTAAGGACGCGTTGAAGCGCCGCCTCTTCCATATGCATGGCCAGCCCCAAGCCTCGATCGCTTTCTTCGAACTGGAGAACATCGACGCGTTCAAGGCGCGCGCTGCAAGCGGGGACTTCAAACCTTCGCCAGCGGGAGCGAGCAAATGAGCGTGGCTGGATTGGACGTGGCGTACTAATCCGCAGGAAAAGCAGGCCCCGCCAAGTGCCGCATTGAATCCGTCGCCGAAGTTCACAAATTTACCCCCTCCCTCCCACGCCCCTATAATGGCGCGGCGAGCACCGGGCCCGTGGGAGCCGTTTCAGACGATTCAGACCCTGTTTTTCCGAGCGCCAGAGTCTGAAATCCAACCCGTCCGTCAGGTCCCGTCCCCTTGCCCCGACAGCGCGCGGGTGGAACATCGGGTCAGGGCGGCGGCGAGGGGGCCATGCGGGACTATACGACCATCGACTGGAGCCAGGACCCGCCCGGCGAGGCCGACCTGCGGCCGGCCTTCGCCCATTCGGGGGTGCACGCGCGGCCGCTGGATCCGCGCCTCGCCCGGGCGCAGGCCCTGTTCCATGAGGACCGGACCAGCGCGCGCATGGCGGCGGTCCAGTTCGATCTGGATCTGGACCCGGCGTACGCCTTCCATCTGCAGCGCAGAACCCTGCCCGAGACCCTGTTCTTTTACGAGCTGTTCCGCAGCCTGGCCTTTCTGGAGGCGGTGCCGGGGGTCGGCGCCTTGCGCTGGTCGCCGGCGACCCCGGCCGACAGCTGGGAGGGCCGCAGGATCGGCCAGGGTCAGGGGCTGAAGCTGGTGGACGGCTGGGACGCCTTCGCCGCGCTGGCGGGCTGGATCCGCGAGGGCGGCGTGCACCGGCTGGCGGCCCCGCCCCCGGACCGGCGCGCCCTGGCCCTGACCCTGGGCGTCGCGCGCGCGGCCTTCAGCGGCCAGATGCGCCAGGGCTCGTGCTACCGGGCCAACATGCCCTGGTGCGACTGGTTCGACGCCGAGGGGTTCGACACCACCCTCGTGCTGATCGACCACCGCACCGGGCTGGCCACGGTGATCCTGCTGACCGACGGGCCCTGAAACGGGGGCGGAAGACCGCGGCGTCCCGGGTTTTTCGTCCCACCCCCTCCCCCGCCCTTATAATGGCGGGGCGGGCGCCGCGTCGTCGGGGACCAATTCAGACGTTTCAGACCATTCAGACGGTCTTTTTCCCGGCCGCCGGAGTCTGGAATCCAGCCCTCCGGGTTTCAGACGTTTCAGACCATTCAGACGGTGTTTTTCCGCCCGACCGGCGCCGGTTTCAGACCATTCAGACGATTCAGACCCTGTTTTTCGCCTCAGCCCGCGCACGCGGCCGGGACGTCGCCGTCGTCCTCGGCCCACAGGGCGCAGCTGCGGTCGATCTCCCCCTGGATCATGGCGCAGGGGTTGGCGACGTTGCAGGGCGGATGGGTGGCCGGGCTGACCCGGACGCAGCGCTCCACCAGCGCCTGGGCCGCCGCCTGGCCCCGCTCCTCGGCGCAGCCGCCCACCTCGGTCCCGGGCAGCAGACCGGGCGTCGGCGGCGAGGCCGTCGGCGTGGGCCCGGGGGCCGGTGCGGGCGCCCCGGGCGCCGCCGGGGCCTCGGCGGCCGGGGCCTCGGGCGCCTCCGGCTGCTGACAGGCGGCCAGGAGGGCCAGGGCGGCGAAGGGGGCGGTCAGGCGGCGGATCATGGGCGGGGCTCCTCAGTCCAGGGCGCAGATGTCGGGCAGGCCGCGCAGGCGTCCGCCCGCGTCCAGGCCATAGCCCACCAGGTAGCGGCTGGGGGCCTCCCAGCCCACGAAGTCGGGGGTCAGGGCCCGCAGCTCGGGCCAGGGCTTGCGGGCGAAGACGCAGGTCAGCACCTCGGCGGCGCCCGCCTCGCGGGTGAGGCGCACGGCCTCGGCCAGGGACAGGCCGGTGTCGAACACGTCGTCCAGGATCAGCACCCGGGCGCCCTCCAGCGAGCGCTGGCAGGCGGCGCGCACCTCCACCTGGCCCTTGCTGGCCTGGCCGTCGCCGTAGGAGGCCAGCCACAGGGCGTCGAAGCGCACGTGGCGGCCCTGCCGGGCCAGGGCCCGGGTCAGGTCGGCGGCGAACCACAGCCCGCCGGTGAGCAGGCACACGGCGATGGTCTCGTCGTCGATGACCGGGGCGATGCGCGCGGCCAGGTCGGCCACATGGGCGGCCACCTGGTCTTCGGGCAGCAGGACGGCGGGCGTTGCGGGGTCAGCCATGCGCGGCGGATAGCGCCCCGGCGGGGGCGGAGTCGAGGGGTTCCGCCTCGATGACCGCCCCGGGGCGCTCCAGCCCGATGGGGCCGCGCAGCACCGGCTCGGCCCGGACCTGGGTCGGCGCGGGGGTCGGCGCGGGGGCCGGCGACGCCGGCGGCGGGGCGGCCGGGGCGGGAGCCGGCCGGGCCTCCAGGTCGAAGGCCACCCCGATGTCGGCCACCCGGGCCTGCGGGTCCGGCGCCAGGGTGGCGAAGCCCAGCACGGCGCCCGGCTCGATCGGCGGGCCCGGCACGGTCAGCATCTGGTGGCCGATCTCGCGGCCCTCGGCGTCCAGCAGGGCGATGCGCACCACCGGCGCCGTCACCGGCCGGTCGCGCACGTTCCGCAGGGCGCCGGAGACCAGCACCTGGGCCGGGTCGCTGCGGGCGGGCCGGGCGCGCACCGAGGCGAACTCCAGCCCCACCGGGTTCACCGGGGCCCCCACGGCGGCGTAGGCGGCGGCGGTGCGGGGGTACAGCTCCACCACCTGCACGCGGAACAGCCAGGCCGCGCCCATCAGACCCAGGAACAGACAGGCCAGCCCGGCCCAGACCCCGCCCACGGCGGCGGCGCGGCGCATGCGGCGCTGCTGCTCGGCCCGGGCCCGGAACGCCTTCGGCAGCTCCGGCGCCGGCGCCTCTGCGAGAGACTCGGGAGCCAGATCGTCGCGCTTCCCGAAGCTCGCCGGCTCCGGCTCCACGGCCGGAGCGGTCAGCTCCAGCGGCTCATCGGCGGGGGCGGCGCGCCAGGTGTGGGCGCAGGACTGGCAGCGCACGCGCCGTCCGTTCGGGCCCAGACTGTCGTCAGGCACGAAATAGCTGGTGGCGCACTCGGGACAGGTCAGTATCATGGCCGCGAATGCGAGGCGCGCCGCCCCCTCCCACAGGACCGCTCGCGCGATCCGAAATCCGTCAGTAACGTCATGCCGCTCAAGACCCGCCGCGCCACGCCAGGCGCCCCGTCCGCATTCACCGAGACCGCCCGGCTCCAGGGCGTGGATTTCGGCTATGCCAAAGGGCCCCGCGTGCTTCGGGGCGTGGACCTGTTATTGCCCCGCGGCTCTTTCCACTTCCTTACCGGGCCGTCGGGCGCGGGCAAATCGTCGCTGCTGCGGCTGCTGCATCTGACCGCGCGGCCGACGGCGGGGCGGATGCGGCTGTTCGACGAGGATGCGGGGCTGATTCGCCGGCACGACGCCCCCCGCTTCCGGCGGCGCATCGGGGTGGTGTTCCAGGACTTCCGGCTGATGGACCACCTCAGCGTCTTCGACAACGCGGCCCTGCCCCTGCGGCTGGCCGGACGGCGCCCGGCGGACTACGGGCCCGACGTGGAGGAGATGCTGCGCTGGGTCGGGCTGGGCGGCCGCATGGACGACCTGCCGCAGACCCTGTCGGGCGGCGAGAAGCAGCGGCTGGCCATCGCCCGGGCGGTGATCGGCAAGCCGGACCTGATCCTGGCCGACGAGCCCACGGGCAATGTGGACGCGGCCATGGCGGCGCGGCTGCTGAAGCTGTTCCAGGGCCTGAACCAGATGGGCGCCACGGTGCTGATCGCCAGCCATGACGAGGCCCTGGCCGCGCGCTCCGGGGCCGCCGTGCTGCGGCTCGAGCACGGCCGGGTGCGCGGGGGCGAGGCATGAGCCGGGCCCCGGATCTGCTGCCCCGGGATCCCGGCGGCGAGGGCTGGCTGGGCGCGGTGATCGCGGTGCTGTGCTTCATCGCCTGCCTGGCGGCGGTCAGCGCCCTGGCGGCGGACCGGGCGGCGCACGGCTGGAGCGCGCGGCTGCGGGCCGAGGCGACGGTGCAGGTGCGGCCCCGGGCCGAGGAGACCGGCGACGCCGCCGCCGCCCGCGCCGCCGAGACCCTGGCCGGGGTCGACGGGGTGGAGGAGGCCCAGGCCCTGGACCGGGAGGCGGCCGAGGCCCTGCTGCGGCCCTGGATGGGCGAGGCGGTGCTCGCGGACCTGCCCCTGCCCCATCTGGTCACGGTGCGCCTGTCGCCGGAGGCCCCGGCCTCGGCCGAGGCCCTGGGCGCGGCTTTGGCCGAGGCGGGGCTGGACGCCTCGGTGGATGACCATTCCCTGTGGCGGGGCGAGGTGGAGCGCTCGGCCATGACCCTGACCGGCCTGGCCCTGGCGGCCTTCGCCCTGACGGCGCTGGCGGCGGGGGCGGCCATCACCTACGCCACCCGGGCCGGGCTGGCGGCGCGGCGGCGCGAGATCGAGACCCTGAGCCTGTCGGGCGCCGGCGAGGGCCAGATCGCCTGGCTGTTCCAGCGGCGCTTCGGCTGGCTGGCGGCGCGGGCGGGCGCAGCGGGCGCGGCCGCGGCGGCGGGCGTGCTGGCCCTCGCCCGGCTGGCGGGCGGCGACGGCGGGCTGAGCCCGGCCCTGCCCCTGCTCTGGAGCGACCTGGCCCTGATCTCGCTTTCGCCGGTTCTGGCGGCTACGGTGGCGCTGGCGGCGGCTTGGCTGGCGGCCCGCCGGGCCCTGGACAGGGCCTGGACCACGCCGCCGGGGAACGGCCCGGCCGGGCAAGGGAGCATGCAATGAGATTTCTCGGCGTCATCGTGATCCTGGTCGTGCTGTGGGTCGTGGGCCTGTTCGCCTTCGCCGAGCGGGTGCGGTCGATCACGCCCGCGCCCGAGCCGCAGGCCACCGACGGCATCGTCGCCCTGACCGGCCCCTCGGCCGAGCGGGTCAACACGGCGGTGCGCCTGCTGGAGCAGGGCAAGGCCGACCGGCTGCTGGTCTCGGGGGTCAACCGCGAGGTGCGGCGCGAGGAGCTGCGCGCCCTGACGCCGGGCTCGAGCCGCCTGTTCGACTGCTGCGTGGACCTGGGCTTCGACGCCGAGGACACCATGGGCAACGCCCAGGAGATCGCCGCCTGGGCGCGGGCCAAGGACTTTGACAGCCTGATCGTGGTGACCTCGGACTACCACATGCCGCGCAGCCTGCTGGAGATCCGGGGCATGGCGCCCGAGGTGGCCCTGACCGCCCACGCGGTGCGCACCCCGTCGCTGGACACCGACAACTGGTGGCGCTCGGCCCCCGACGCCCGGCGCATGGCGCTGGAATACAACAAGTATCTGGTGGTTCTGGCGCGCGAGACGGTGCTGGGCCTGACCGGCCGCAAGGCGCCCGAGGCCGAGGCCGACGCCGTGCCGGAGGCCGCGTAAGCCCTTGATCCTGCTGCGTTCGCTCTTGTTCAATCTGTGGCTGTGGCTGTCCATGCCGCTGTTCGCCGTCGGCCTGTCGCCGGCCCTGCTGGCGCCGCACCGCTACGCCATGGCGGTGATCCGGCTGTGGGCCCGCACGGTGCTGTTCGGCCTGCGCTGGATCGCCGGGATCAAGGTGGTGGTCACCGGGCTGGAGCACCGGCCCACGGGCGCCGCCCTGCTGGCCGGCAAGCACCAGGGCATGCTGGACATCGTCGCCCCCTTCACCTTCCTGGACGACCCCTGTTTCGTGCTGAAGAAGGAGCTGATGCCCCTGCCCTTCTTCGGCTGGTTCGCCTGGAAGACGAAGATGATCGCCGTGGACCGGGCGGCGCACTCAAAGGCCCTGAAGGACATGGTGCGCCAGACCCGGCTGCGGCTGGCCGAGGGGCGCCAGATCCTGATCTTCCCCGAAGGCACCCGCACCCAGCCGGGCCAGCCCGGCGACTACAAGCCCGGGGTGGCGGCCATCTATCGCGATCTGGACGCCCCGTGCCACCTGATGGCCACGGACTCCGGCCGCTGCTGGCCCGCCAAAGGGTTCATCTACCGCCCCGGCGTGGTCACCTTCGCCTTCCTGCCGCCCCTGCCCGCGGGCCTGAAGCGGGCCGAGTTCATGGCCCGGCTGGAGGCGGAGATCGAGACGGCGTCGCAGGGGCTGTTGCGGTAGTCATTTCAGACTCCGGAAAAACACCGTCTGAATCGTCTGAATCGTCTGAAACCGTCGTGCGCAGGGCCTCCATGCGGGCCTCTATGGCGGCGACGGCGACAGGATCGTCAGGATCGGTGGCGGCCACGTCCAGGGCCAGGCGTTCGAGGGCGGCGGCGCGGCGGGCGATCCGGGTCGAGGGGTCGGGCTCGCGTCCGGGCCCGGGTTGGGCGGGCCCGGCGGCCAGGGCCAGAAGCCGTTGGTGCAGGCGCATCCACGACGCGGCCTCGACGGCGCGGCCGGTCTGCAGCGCGCGGTTAAAGCGGATCAGGGCCACATGGGCCATCTCCGCGTAGTCGGGAAGATTGGCGGCCTCGTCGGAGTCCAGATCCACCGGCTCGGCGACGTAATCCGGCTCGGGCGCATCCATGCGGCGCCAGCCCTCGGTCGCCGCGCGGGCGCGCAGGGTGCTGAGTTTCAGGTCATAGCGGGCGCACACCATCTCGGCCGGATCGCCGTCCTGATAGTCCCGCCGCGCCCTCGCCCAGGTCTCGTCCGACGCCCGGCGATAGCCGCCGCGGGCCCTGCTGTGGTCGTCCATGATCCCTCTCCGTGGTTTGAAGGCGGAAGTTTAGGGCCGTGGAAAAGCGTGGGTGGAATTGGCGGGGATTTCGGCGCGGCGCCCTTGTGGGGAAAGGGATCGGGCTGGGGAAATGCGGGGATTAGGCGTCAATCTCCCCCATCGGGGGAGGATTGCCCCGGCCCGCGCCGCGCCCCATGTGGGCTCCATGACAAAGACCCTGAAGATCGATTTCGTTTCGGACGTGGTGTGCCCCTGGTGCGTGGTGGGCCTGGGCGGGCTGGAGACGGCGCTGAAGACCCTGAAGGCTGAGGGCATCGAGGCGGAGGTGCGCTTTCAGCCGTTCGAGCTGAACCCGGACATGGCCCCGGAGGGGGAAAACATCACCGAACACGTCGGCCGCAAATACGGCGCGACGCCCGAGCAGTCGGCGGCCAACCGGGCGGCGATCACCGCGCGGGCGGCGGAAGTCGGCTTTGACATGAAGATGGGCGAGGACAGCCGCATCTGGAACACCTTCGACGCCCACCGGCTGCTGCACTGGGCCGGAGAGACGGCGGGGCCCGAGAAACAGGCGGCGCTGAAGAAGGCCCTGTTCCACATCCACTTCACCGAGGGCCGCAACCTGACCGACGCGGGCGAACTGACCGCGGCCGCCGAGGCCGCCGGCCTGGACCGCGCCGAGGCCGCCGAGGTGCTGGCCTCGGGCCGCTATGTGGACGCGGTGCGCGAGGCCCAGGCCCTGTGGCGCGCGCGCGGCATCAACGCCGTGCCCGCCGTGGTGGTGGAGGGCAAATACCTGATCTCCGGCGGCCAGCCGGCGGGGGTGTTTGAAGAGGCGTTGCGGAAGATGGCGGGGGCCTAGGCCGCCTGTCTCACCGCCAATGCTTCCCGTCCGTGAGGGGATGGAGAACACCGAGACCAGTATCGTTCGCGTGATCGCGAGTGACTGCCGTGCCGCCCCGCACCGAAAAGTAGCGCGATGATACGAATTCGTTATTGTTCCGTCAGGGTGTCTTGGTGGGGAGAAGAACTTGGCGCGCGCTATAGGCCTGAGAGTTTATCAACTGAAAGTCACGAAGCGTTATCAGGCCGTCGCTCTGCCGCTGGACGACACAGCTTTGACGGTTGGGTTTGGGGATTTTCTCTCGAGCTTCGTGGCCAAGAATCAGACGTCCAATCAGCACCTGCAGATGGAGCGCAGTTGGTACTTCGAGCCTAAGCCAGACAAAAGTCTAACCGGCAGTCGCGGGCTGGTCCGTTATGGAACGTTCGGATTCGAGAGCGCGTTGGTTGATCGGAAGACAAAAACCACAAATTATAAGCGGAAGGTGTCAGATTCCGAAGAAATCCCGCTCTTCTATGAAATCTGGATGCCCAGCGGGGCAGATTATGCCTTGGCCGCTTTCCAGTCATTTGCTGGAAAATCGTGCATCTCAATCGTTCTTCAGCGGCTAGCTGAGGCGTTTTCCAAAGCTAATTCTGACCACCTAGTTCGAATCCGGAAATTGGTTCCCACTGGATCCTCTGGTGGAGCGTATGCGTCAGCACCTGTGAAGGGACTCACTCTCATCCGTCATGATGCACCCAAGAGCCTCACAAAAAAGTACCTACGGGACACGCCTCCCGGGCCTATCGACTTCGAAGTCTCTATTCGGGCTCAGCGATCGGGCGCTCTAGGCAAGCTGCGCGACGTCTCGCGCAAAATTCGGCCGGACGACAAGGGAGTTATTGTGCACGAAGGGGTGCAGTTCGATGAAGCAGTCGCGCGGATACGGGTGGGAAGTCGAACCAGGCCTGTAAAGGTTCTGGGAGTTTCCACCGACGCTGGGATTATTGATATAACCGACGATGTTTCGTTTGGCGCAGACGGACACCCAACGTTTGCTTCAATCAAGCGAGAAGCAGAAGACATCCTAAAGGATTTCAAGGTCCATTTGGATAACGAAAAATGATGATCGATTTAAGGTCGATAGTCATAGACCATGTCAGGACGCTAGCCGATGAAGATCGCGCATGGCCAAATGCATCCACGGCAATTTTCTTCTACCTATTTCCTGTCTTGTGTTCCGTAGTTTCTTATTTCTTTATGGATCTGAGGCCGGAGATATATAATGCGAGCCTAACGTTCTATGGAATATTTCTCGGGCTTCTCATAAATATACAAGTTGCACTTTTTTCAATTCTTCAGAGAAAATGGACCATTCCGGAAGATGCAAAGTCAAAGCACTTGAAGCAGGGCGATGAAAAGCTCAGAATTAAGCTTCTTAAGCAATCAAATTCAAGCATATCTTATTTAACTTTGGTCTGCTGTTTGGCTGCCGTAACGTCGCTAGTGCTATTTGTTTGGCCGCACAAAAACGGGATCGGCCCGGCCATTTTGGCTGCTATATCGTTACATTTTTTTCTAACTTTGCTCGCTATAATAGAGCGATTACATGCACTTTTTGCAAAAGAATACACGGAAACGTAATCATACTCACACTTTCACCTCGATCTCCCCGCCCCCGGCGCGGAATTTCTCCGCCATGTCCTGCATGCCCTTCTCGGCCTCCTCCAGGCTGCCGCCCGCGTCGTTCTGCGCCGCCGCGGCGTCGCGGATGTCCTGGCTGATCTTCATGCTGCAGAACTTGGGGCCGCACATGGAGCAGAAGTGGGCGGTCTTGTGGGCGTCCTTGGGCAGGGTCTCGTCGTGGAAGGAGCGGGCGGTTTCGGGGTCTAGCCCTAAGTTGAACTGGTCCTCCCAGCGGAACTCGAACCGGGCGCGGGACAGGGCGTCGTCGTGCAGGCGGGCGGCGGGGTGGCCCTTGGCCAGGTCGGCGGCGTGGGCGGCCAGTTTGTAGGTGATGACGCCGGTCTTGACGTCGTCGCGGTCGGGCAGGCCCAGATGCTCCTTGGGCGTGACGTAGCAGAGCATGGCGGTGCCGAACCAGCCGATCATGGCGGCGCCAATCGCAGATGTGATGTGGTCGTAGCCGGGGGCGATGTCGGTGGTCAGCGGGCCGAGCGTATAGAACGGCGCCTCGCCGCAGTGCTTGAGCTGTTCATCCATATTGGCCTTGATCTTGTGCATGGGCACATGGCCGGGGCCCTCGATCATGACCTGGCAGCCGTGGTCCCAGGCGACCCTGGTCAGCTCG
>JBALUZ010000065.1:0-14414 GCA_036963825.1 Brevundimonas sp. | reverse complement strand
CCGACGGTGGGGACCGAGCGCAACAGCACAAACGTGCCCCAGGTCAACGAGATCGCCCAGGCCGAGGCGGCGATCCTGAACAGCAGCGAGCTGAAGCGCCGGGTCATCCAGGCGGTGGGCGTCGAGACGGTGCTGGGCGAGCGGGCGGCGGCGCGGGCGGTCAGCGCCGAGGCGGCCGAGCGCAGCGCCCTGCGCACCATGATCCGCGATCTGGAGGTCTCCACCGCCCCGCTGAGCGGCGTGATCCAGCTGAGCTACGAGGCGCGCGACGCGGACACGGCGGCGGCGGTGCTCAACGGCCTGCTGGACCAGTACCTGATCTATCGCCGCGAGGTGTTCCAGGACCGCATGACCCCGGCCCTGCAGGAGCAGCGCGAGGTGTTCGAGGACGAGCTGGAGGACGCGGACCGGGCCTATGAATCCTTCCTGCGCACCAATGACATCGGGGATTTCACCACGGCGCGGGAGAGCCTGGGCGCCTCCTACCAGACGGTCTTCGCGGAGCGGCTGGCGGTGGACGCCCAACTGGCCCAGGTGTCGAACCGGCTGGCCCGCCTGCGGGTCGAGCTGGGTTCGGTGCCCGCCGAGATCGTGCTGAACCAGCAGCTGAACGTGGCGGCCCAGGACCAGATCCTGCAGTTGCGGACCGAACGGGAGAACCTGCTGGCCCGCTACCAGCCCGACTCCCAGCCGGTGCGCGACATCGAGGAGCGCATCGCCCAGCTGCAGGCCTTCGTGAACACCGGCACGGCCGTGGGGCCGCGCGAGGTGCAGACCGGGCCGAACCCCATCTGGGTGTCGCTGGACACCGAGCGGATCCAGCTGACCGCCGAGCGCGACTCCCTGATCGCCCGGCGCGCCGTGCTGGAAGCCCAGCTGACCGATCTGCGCGCCCGCCAGTCCCGCCTGACGGAGCTGGAGTCCCGCAACGCCACGCTGTCGGCGGACCGGGAGGTGCTGACCAGCAACATCCGCGAGTTCGCCCTGCGCGAAAGCCAGAGCCGCGCGGCCACCTCCCTGGCCCGGAGCGGGGCCGACAACATCCGCATCGTGGAGCGGGCCTCGCCGCCGACCCGGGGGACCAGCCTGCGCATGCCCGGCATGCTGCTGGTGATCCTGTTCGCCGGGTTCACGGCCCTGTGCGTCGGCCTGATCCGCATCTTCCTGCGGCCGGGCTTCACAACGCCGGGATCGGCGGGGCGGACGCTGGAGCTGCCGGTGCTGGCGGTGGCCCCCATGAAGGCCCGCTGAGCGTTCCCCTGAGCGCCTGATCGGTTGAGGTGGAATCGCTTCGCGATTCCGCCGACCTCGCGAATCAGGCTCCCAGCTTAAACTGGACCGAAATCTGAGCCTGGCTGGACTGCGTCCAACCAGGCCGATTTCGGTCGGGGGTTGTGATAGCTTCGGCCAAACAGGTGCGCGTAACGATTCGATGGTCGACCTCACTGCGGAAATGGCCGGGCTTTGGGCGGCGCTGGGTCCGGCGTCGGGCCATCGCGGCCGCGTGATCCAGTTCGCGGCCGCCAACCACGGGGAGGGGACCTCCACCGTGGCGCGCGAGTTCGCCCGCCTGGCCGCCGTGCGGGCCCGCCGGCCGGTGTGGCTGGTGGACGCCGACCTCAACGCCCAGCAGCAGCTCGAGGCCGTCGGCGCCCAGCCGGACCGCTTCGGCAAGCTGGGCAAGACCGCCTACGCCTCGCCCGACGGGTCCTGCTTCTTCACCGTTTCGCCGCGCCTGACGTCCAGCGACGGACGCCCGGTGGCGCCGGCCCGGCTGCTGATCGCCCAGCCGTGTCTGGGCGGGCGGCTGTGGATCACCCGGTTCCGGGGCGAGGTGCTGAAGTCCGGCCAGCGGGTCGAGGCCCTGCACGACGCCCGCTACTGGGACGCCATGCGCAAGCACGCCGAGACCGTGGTGGTGGACGCCCCCTCCGCCGACCGCTCGGACATGGCCGTGAACCTGGCGCCCTATGTGGACGCCACCGTGCTGGTGGTCGCCGCCGAAACCACCCGCGCGGCCGAGCCCATCGCCCTGCGCGACGAGATCGAGGCGGTCGGCGGCCGCATCGCCGGGGTGGTCATGAACCGCGCCACCTACGAGCCGCCGGGCTTCCTGAAGAAGGTGCTGGGTTAGACGGTTGGTGCGAAAAAGAGTGCAACTCGAGTGATGCGGGGACAGCCGTCCAGCGACAGCGCCCTGTGATCTGGACCCCAGCCTTCGCTGGGGTGAGCGGTGGGTAGGCTGCGGGCCGCTGGCGGGCTGACGTTAGACTCCGGAACGAAAAAACAGTGCAATTGGAGTCCAGGTCCAGCTAAATTTTTCAGCGAAAACAGTCTCCGCAAGTTGCACCGCTCACCCCAGCCTTCGCTGGGGTGAGCGGGGGTGGGGTGAAGCGCCTCCCTTGGTTGTCGCGGCCAAGTGCCGAAGGGGCGGCATTCTAGGGGCGCCGGACAGCAGGCGGTCGAAATCGGGGCGTTTGCGGCGCTGATCGCTTGCGGGGCAAGGGAGTGGGCGCGGGAAATGCGGGATTCAGGCCCGGTTGAGCCGCCTGAGCTCGCTGGCGCCGTAGAAGCGGGGCTCAAGGCCTGGCATCCAGGCGACCTTGCCGAGGCCGCGGACGGCGCGGTCCATCCAGAAGGCGCGGCGGGAGTGGCCGATCAGGGTCATCGCCAGGGCCGCGGCGCCGAACACGGCCGCCTGGGCGGCGCCGACCATCATCCAGCGGGCGAGGGCGGGCCAGTTCCGCTCCTTCGCCGCCGTCTGGGACGGGCCCTGTCCGTAGGCGAAGGCGCGGGTCAGGGCGTAGCGCAGGGTGGCGCGGTGGGGCGGGGCGAATTCCTCGACCCAGGCGTCGGCGGCCCAGCCGAAGCGGCCGCCGCGGGCGGCCAGGGCTGCGAACAGGGCGTCGTCCTCGCCGCCGGACTGATCCGCCGAGACGTCGAAGGGGGCGGCGCCGGGAAGGGCGGTGGCCCGCTTCATCAGGGAGGCGCCGCAGCCGTAGGCATGGTCGATCAGACCGCTTTTCGCCGGACCCTCGCGGCCGAAGAACCGCTCCAGATAGGGCTTGAGCCAGGCCGGCGCGCCCTCGGCCCGGCCGTGGATGGGGCTGAAGGTCACGTCGGCGCCGCTGGCTTCGTGGGCCGCCAGGAGGCGCGCCAGCCAGTCCGGGGCCGCGGCCTCGTCATCGTCCAGAAAGGCGATCAGTGCGGCGTCGGTGGCGGCCAGGGCGGCGTTGCGCGCCGTGGCCACCCCGGGCGTGGGCACGTGGATGTAGACCAGCGGCCAGGGGCTGTGGGCGCGCAGGGCCTCGACCCGCTCGCGGGCCGAGCCCTCCGGGTCGTTGTCGGCCACGACGATCTCGCACACCCGGTCGGCCACCCGGGCCTGGGCGAAGAGGGAGCGCAGGGCGCGCTCGAGGCTGTCGGGGCGGCGCAGGGTGGGCACGATGACGGCCACATCCGCGATCATGACAGCACCTCGCCCACCGGCTTGATGGCCGCGCCGCGCGAGCGGGCGTGGGCGACGATGCGCTCCAGCGCGGCGGGGGTGCAGCCGTATCTGGACGGATTGTCCCGCACGTCGTGGGTGTAGAGGATGACCCAGGCGTTCCGCTCGACCGCACGGTCGATCCAGCGCATGGCCTCGGCCTCGCCGTCCTCACCCTCGATGCCCACGGCGGGCAGCTGGTTCAGGTCCGAGCCCTCGGTGACGATCCCGGAATGGACCGCGCGCAGGGAGCCGTAGCGGCCTTTCAGCGCCTTCTTGGCCTGGGGCGAGACCTCGCCGTAGGGATAGGCGAAATGGCGGGGCGGGGCGCCGAAGGCGGTCAGAGCCTCGGCGTTCCGGTCGGCGTCGGCGCCGATGGCGGCTTCACCCGACAGGCCGCAGTCCAGATGGGACCAGGTGTGGCAGGCGATCTCGTGTCCCGCCCCGGCCAGACGGGCGATCTCGGCGGCGTTGGCGTAGCGGCCCATGTCGCCCGGCTGATCGAACAGGCCGGCGCAGACATAGTACGTGCCGCGCGCTCCGGCCTTTTCGAGGACGGCGGCGCCCACCTCGGCGCCAGAGATCGGCACATCGTCGAAGGTGACGCTGACCACCGGACCGTTGTGGGACAGGCGGGCGGGGCGGCGGTGCATGAGGCGCACGGCGCGGCGGCGCACCTTGCCGAACAGGCTGGAGTCGGCGTTGTAGGGCTGGGCCTGGGGTTCCGGCATCAGACGGCCTCCGCATAGAGGGCGGCCCGGTAGAGCCGCAGCGAGAAGGCGCGCGGTCCCGCGGGCAGCCAGTCGGTCATCGCCACGGTCTTCAGCAAGGGGCGGGCCAGGCCCATGCCCGGCGCGCGCTTGAGCAGGCGGGCGGCCTTGTAGCTGGGATAGGTGGAGACAATGTCCGGGTGCCGGGCCACCACCCGGGCGAAATTGGGCGCGGACTGCTCGTATTTGGCGGCCAGGGCCGCGGCGGTGTCCAGACCCATGTGGGTGGCCGGATTGTCCAGATGGACGACGCGGAACCGGCGCGAGACGCGCATGGCCCACTCCACGTCCTCCCAGCCCCAGCCGGTGAAGGCGCTGTCGAAGGCCTCGGCCGCGAACACGTCGCGGCGCACCAGCAGGTTGGAGGTGTAGACGTACTTCTCGGGCTGTCTCGCGCGCTCCTGATACGGCACGCATTCGGAGCGGGTCGCCAGGGCCCGGTGGACGGCGAAGCGGGGCTCGTCGGGCGCCTGCAGCAGGGAGAAGCCGCCGAAGGCCACGGCGGGATCCTCATTGGCCACCAGATCGGTCCAGGCCTGCAGGAAGCGGCGATGATCCGGCCGCATGTCGCTGTCCAGAAACAGGAAACTGCCCCCGCGCGCGGCGGCGGCGAGGCGGTTGCGGCCCTTTGACCGGCCCTCGTTCCGCTTCAGGTCGATCAGGCGGGCGGGCAGGGTCATGGACCGGATGACCGCCTCGACCCGGGCGACCCGATCGGCGTCGCCGCCGCCGTCGGACAGGACGATGACCTCCACCGAGCGGCCCACCTGACCCGCCTCGTCGTTGAGGTCGCGCAGCAGGTCGCAGGGGTCGTCCCGGTAGAAGGGGATCAGCACCGACAGGGCCGGGCGCCTGCCCCGCCAGCGGGCGTTGGCGACGGTGCGGGTCATGCTTCGGCTCCGCGGGCGCGATATGCGGTGAGAAGGCGCCGGCCGGTGTCGCGCACCCCGGCGGCGTTCACGGTCAGGGCGACGGCGGCGTAGACCGCGCCGCCGATGGCCGCCTTGGCGATCAGCTCCACGGGGCCGCCCACGGCCGGGATCAGGGACACCACGCCCGCCATGACGGCGCAGGCGACGCCGCAGCGGATCAGGGCCTCCCACGGAATGGGCAGGCGCAGCACGGTGCGGCCGATGAGGATGGAGGCGGCGAGGCCCAGGGCGAAGCTGGCCGCCGTGGCCCAGGCCGCGCCCAGCACGCCGAAGCGGGGGATCAGGATCAGGTTGAGGACGACGTTGGCCACGGCCGGGACCGCCATGGTCAGCAGCATGCGGTCGGTGCGATGGCCGAGGGTGAAGACCTGGTTGAAATAGTAGACCGTGACGCCGGACAGGGCGGCGCCCAGGGCGATCCAGGGGGTGATGAGGGCGGCGGCGGAGCGCAGGTCCTGGCCGATCAGAACCTCGGCCAGCGGACGGGCCACCAGCATGACGCCGACGGCGGCGGGCAGGCCGATGAGGACGAACAGACCCGCCTGTTCGCGGGCGGCGGCCTGGAGCGCGCTGCGGCCGCCCCGCTCCAGCGCCATGACCATGGCCGGCGCCCCGGCGGCGCCCAGCCAGATGAACATGACGTCCAGGGTGCGATTGGCGATGGAATAGCCCGCGTGATAGGCGCCCACCGCCGCCTCGTCCATGAACACCGCCAGCAGGAAGCGGTCGGTGGAGGCCAGCACCAGCGACAGGATCAGGGACGCGGCGATGGGATAGCCGAAGGTCGCATACCGCTTCAGCCGGGCCGGGTCGGGCCGTCCGCCGCGGGCATGCTTCAGCTCGCCGGGCAGGATGAAGGGCAGGGCGAACAGGGGGGCGAGCAGCAGGCCCAGCAAGGGGGCTGCGCCGCCCAGACCGGCCAGGGCGAAGATCACCCCGATGAGGAAGCCGCCGATGACGGTGGCCATGTCGAGGCCGGCGGCCCGGGCCACCTCGCCCGAGGCGCGGAACCGCTCCTGCGCCAGCTTGGCGAGGCTGCGCACCGGCACCCCGATCAGGGCGACGCCCAGGGCCAGGCGGAAGGCGGGCTCCACCGGCCACAGCATGACGCCGAGGACGACCAGCGGGATGAAGGCGGCCGACAGCCAGAAGGCGGCCCGGTACAGGCTGGCGAAATGGTCGGCGAGGCCGGTCTCCGGCGTCTCGGCGGCCCAGTAGCGGGCCATGGCCGCCTCCAGCCAGGTGAACACCGCCACATGGGCCAGGGTGAACACCGAATAGGCCAGGGCGTAGCGGCCGAAATCCTCGGGGCTGAGCAGGCGGGTGAAGACCACGATGGCCAGAAAGCCCACCACGCCCTGGACGATGTTGGCGGGCAGATAGCCCCAGACGCCGCGCCAGAACATCAGCGCACCGCGACCCGGTCGCCCAGCAGCACGGGCACGGTGACGGCCATGATCCACAGGTCCAGCCAGAAGGACTGGCGCTCCACATACTCCACGTCCAGCTGGACCCGGCGGCGCACCTCGGCGGCGGTGTGCAGGGGGCCGCGCGAGCCCTTGACGGCGGCCCAGCCGGTCATGCCAGGCTTGATGCGGTGGCGGTGGGCGTATTCGGCCACCAGACGGGCGGACTCGATCTGGCCGGTCTTCATGCCGATGGCGTGGGGGCGCGGGCCCACCAGGGACATCTCGCCCTTCAGCACATTGATCAGCTGGGGCAGCTCATCGAGGCTGGTGGCGCGCAGGAAGCGGCCGACGCGGGTGATGCGGTCGTCGTCGGCGGTGACCTGGCGCGAAGCGGTGGCGTCGGCGGCCTCGTGGCGCATGCTGCGGAATTTCCACACCACGATCTCCTCGTTGTTGAAGCCGTGGCGGCGCTGGCGGAACAGGATCGGGCCGGGGCTGTCCAGCCGCACCAGCAGGGCGACGACGGCGAACACGGGCGTCAGGCCGATCAGCATCAGCCCGCCGATGATCAGGTCCTGCAGCCGCTTGTTGAAGGCGGCGCGGTCGGGATCGGGGTTGCTGAGGGAGGCGAGGGGGGCGCGGGCCAGCTTCTCCAGCGCGGCGTTGCGATCCTCCTCGGCGCGGGGGTCCACCAGCAGGGTGACCTCGTTGGGCAGGCTGCCCAGACGCCGCATCAGCTCGCGCACCCGCTCGCGCGCGGACGGGTCCACGGCCAGCACGATGTGGTCCACATAGGGGGTCATGCGGTGGGTCATGAGGGCCCCGGTGTCGCCCAGCACCGGCACGCCCTCGACGCTGTCGGGGGCGCGGGCCAGACGGTCGTCGAACACGCCCAGCACGTTCAGGTCGCGGCGCTGCAGGGCCTCGCGGATGAGCTTTTCGGCGTGTTTCGTGGCGCCCACCACCACTACGTTGGGGGTCAGGGTGCCGTCGGCGCGCCAGCGGCGCACCCGGTCGCTCCAGGCCATGTGCAGGGCGTACAGGACGATCAGGTTCAGACCGCTCCACACCAGCACGGCCGTCAGGGCGGGCGCCGCGGTCAGCAGGGCCGTCAGGGCCGCGGCGAGGCCGGCGCCGGCCACGGCGGCGCTGACCCGGCCCATGTGCACCGCCAGGCGGCGGTTGCGCGCGAACCCGTAGACGCCGGATCCCTTCAGGGCCGAGAGCAGCGCCGCGGCGCCGAGGGCGAAGGGCAGGAGGGTCGACAGGGGCGCATGGATCAGGCCGCCGGGACTGGCGGCGCCGGCGCACAGCAGGGTCAGGGCGATCACCGCCAGGGCGTCGATGGCGCGGAACCAGTGGGCGGCCAGACGGGAGGCGTGCCTCTGCCGCGCGTTCAGCCAGACCTCGGGCCGGAAGGGACCGCGCCGGGCGCGGGCGTCGGCCTTGCCCGCCCCGCGCGCCAGGGCGCCCGAAGCCAGGGCCTGGAGCCCGGCGGCGTCGAGTGTCGCGGGCGCCGCGTCGGCGGGCGCGTCGTCGGGTCTGGTCTGGGTCGAGAGCATGGCGGCCATTCTGGTCAGGCCGTCATCCAACCATTCCGCCGTGGATTTCGCGTTAACGTCGCAAACCCGGATTGCGTCGGCGCGTCCGAGCCGCTATCGGAGCCGGACCGGAGACGTGGCCGAGTGGCTGAAGGCAACGGTTTGCTAAATCGTCGTACCCCGTAAGGGGTACCGAGGGTTCGAATCCCTCCGTCTCCGCCATTCCTATGCCTTCGAGGGCTATGTGCTTTAACGGCGCAATCGTCGCTCGATATTGATTGTGCCGCGGCAGCTCGGATAGCGAGTGCATCCCCAAAACCTGCGTCCTCGCCGCGGCCCTTGCCGGGCTGTTCGCAACTTCATCCCGCTTCCGCACTGTGGACAAGCTTTCGCACCCGGTCGTGCTGGGATGATCGGCTTTGGCGGCAGGGGGTTGGGTATCGGCCTCGACGTGAGGGCGGGAGGGGATGATGAAGCGGCTGATCCGTGGAGGATCGTTGGTCCGGGCGGCGATTGCTGCGGTGGCGGTGACCGATCGAACCTGTGCGCGAATTTGCTGCTGTGAAATGCGAACCCAGCGAATCCTCCAATCACCATGAAAATGAAAGATAGCCTGTCGCGTGATCGATCAACGCCCCCGTGCCATGAGCAAGCACCCGGGCTTCCGATCGAAGGTGAGGCCCATCCGTCGCGACATTTGACCGGGCCTAGCAAGGCTCCGGCTGCGCTGTTCAGCGCGATAAGAGCGGCAACACCGACTATGAAGCTAAGAAACCCCCGCATCGAGATCGAATAGCGAAGTTCGGATTGCTAGTCTTCGTTGAAAGCGGACCAGGCTGGTCGGGCACCCACGCTTCCCGTCTGGAGCCTCTTTCCAAGGCGGCGAGGCGAGCGGGAAGTGAACCTCCTGCGCCCGCCGCAGTTGAAGCGGCATGACCCTTCCCAACCTGCTCCCCTCCGTTCTCATCGGCGCGGTCGCCAGCGCGCGGTCGATGACCCCCATGGCCGCCATCGCTGGGGCGCGGCTGATGCATCGCAGGACGCCGGGGCGGCTGGTGCTGCTGGATCATCCGCTGTTCAGGGCCGGGGCCCTGGTCATGGGCGTGGGCGAATTGCTGGGCGACAAGATGAGATCGGCGCCGGACCGCACGGTGTTCCCGGGCCTGCTGGCGCGGGTGATGAGCGCAGGCATCGCCGGGGCCGCCCTGGCGCCGCGCGGGCGTGAGCGCCTGGGCGCCGGGCTGGCGGTGGGCGCCGCCGTGCCGCTGGCCTACGCCACCCTGGCGGGACGCAAGCAGGGCATGCGGCGGATCGGCCAGACCCGCAGCGGGCTGATCGAGGACGCGCTGGTCGTCGCGGCGGGCGTGGCCACGGTGGCCCTGGCGGTGCGCGGCGGGCGGCGGGGGTAGGGGGCGCCGCCGCGCCCCTATTTCACCGGCGGGGCGATATAGGCGTCGACGTCGATCTCGTTCTCCCACTTGCCCACCACCGTGGCGACGGCCAGGTCGCTGATGACGTTGGTGACGGTGCGGGTCATGTCGAGGATCCGGTCGAACGGCAGGACGAAGCCCACCAGCAGGGCGGTCTGGGCCGGGTCGACGCCGATCGCCTGAAGCACCGCCGCCAGCATGAACAGCGAGGCCGAGGGGACCGGCGCGGTGCCGATGGACACCAGCAGGGTCGTGACCACGATCAGGCCGTAGTCGGACGGGCTGAGGGTGATGCCGAAGGCCTGGGCGGCGAAGACGGCGAGGATGCCGATGTACAGCGCCGTACCGTCCATGGACACGGTCATGCCCAGCGGCAGGACGGTGGAGAAGACCGGCTTCTTGATGCCGAGATTCTGCTCGGCCACCGCCATGGTCACCGGCAGGGTCGCCGAGGACGAGGAGGTGGAGAAGGCCACCAGCCCGGCGTCGGTCACGTCGCGGAAGAACGGCCAGGCGGGGAGCCGGGCGAGCAGCTTGATGATCCCCCCGTGGAAGATCAGGATCTGGAGAATGCAGCCGGCCACCACGCACAGGGCCAGCAGGGCGACGTTGACGAAGGCGGACAGGCCGGTGGTGCCCATGACCCAGGCGATCAGGGCGAAGACCCCGAACGGCGCCACCTCCATGATGAAGCCGACCAGCCTGAGCATGACCTCGGAGGCGGAGTTGAACACGTCCGCCAGGGGCTTGCCCGCCTCGCCCGACACCAGGATGGCCGCGCCCAGCAGCAGGGCGAAGAAGATCACCGCCAGGATCTGGCCCGAGGCCAGGGCGGCGATGGGATTGCTGGGCACGATCATCTCGATCATGCCGGCGAAGGGCTGGGCCGCCTCCAGACCCTCGCGGGGAATGGCGTCGGAGAAGTCCACGCCGGCCCCGGGCTGGATGAGGAGCGCCAGGACGAGCCCGATCCCGATGGCGGTCAGGCTGGTCAGCACGTAGAGCGACACCGCCTTGACCCCGATGGAGCCCAGACGGCGGGGATCGCTGAGGCTGATCACGCCGGACACGATGGTCACGAACACCAGCGGCGCCACGACCATCTGGATCAGCCGCACGAACAGGTCGCCCAGCCAGCGGATCTGGCCGGCGCCCTCGCCCCAGATCAGGCCGACGACCACGCCGAGGACCAGGGCCAGCAGGATGCGTTTCCACAGCACGACGCCGAACCAGTAGCGGTGCAGGGCGCCGCGCGGGCGGTCTTCGGCGGAGTCGCTGTCCAGGGTCATGCGGTCGTCCTGAGTCTTGAAACCTGTGAAGGAGAGAGGGCGCGCGCCTCAGCCACGGCTGACGGTCGGCCTCATCGAATGCACCGGCGTCAGCAAGGACGACGGCCCCCGAACGCATCCGAAGCGGTGATGAAGCAGATGTGAGCGCCCGAACGCAAGACGGTCGCATCGATGCCTGGGACAAAAAGAGAACGCGCGCCATTGTCCGCGCATGGACGAGAAGCTCTCGAAAAAGCTCAGGATTCTGGCGGACGCCGCCAGGTACGACGCCTCGTGCGCGTCGTCAGGCGCGAAGACGCGCAAGGCCCCGCCGGGCGGGCTGGGGTCCACCCTCGGAGATGCCGCGCCGCTACTGGCGCAACCTGCCGGAGGCGGCGTGCATTCCGGACATGATCCGGGGCGCGCCGGCGCGGGTCCGGGAAATGATCGAACGGGAGGCCGCGGCGCCCATGAAGCGAAACCCGGACAAGGCCGTCGCCGCCATGGCGGACCAGGAGCCGAAGACGCTGGACGACCTGAACCGCATCATCGCGGCGTCCGACCCGTTCGTGGAGGGCGGCACGCGGGCGGTGCTCGGCGAAGGGCCGCTGAATCCGCCGATCGCCCTGGTGGGCGAACAGCCGGGCGATCAGGAGGACGCGCAGGGGCGGCCCTTCGTGGGGCCGGCGGGTCAATTGCTGGACCGGGCGCTGGGCGAGGCGGGGCTGGCCCGGGCGGACCTGTACGTCACCAATGCGGTGAAGCACTTCAAATTCGTGCAGCAGGGCAGGCGGCGGCTGCACAAGTCGCCGACGGCGGGCGAGGTGAAGCACTATCGCTGGTGGCTGGACAGGGAGCTGGAGCTGGTGCGGCCGCGGGTGATCGTGGCGCTTGGGGCCACAGCCGTTCTGGCCCTGGCGGGCAAGCCCCTGCCGATCACCCGAAGCCGGGGCGAAGCCAGCTTCGAGAACCGCCGCGGGGTCATCACCTATCACCCGTCCTACCTGTTGCGCGTGCCTGACGCCGCAAGGAAAGCGGCGGCCTGGGGCGAGTTCGTGAGCGACCTGCGCCTGGCGCGGACGCTGGCGGGATGAGCGGCCTCACGAAACTGTCGCGCTCTTGACGCTAGGTGATCTTGTGGCCCGGCCCGGCGGGGGCTACCCATCGCATCAAACGTCGATCAAGGGAGACGACCATGGCCGATCTGGCTTCCGTTACCGAACACATCCGCAACGCCGTCGGCGAGAACTCCGGCCTGGGCAAGACCGTCAAGATCGACCTGGGCGACACCGGCCAGATCTACATCGACGGCGCCTCGGTTCCGAACACGGTGACCAATGAGGACAAGCCCGCCGACGCCGTGGTGTCCATGAGCTGGGACGACTTCATGGCCCTGTCCGAAGGCAAGCTGGATCCGATGATGGCCTTCATGCAGGGCAAGCTGAAGATCGCCGGCGACATGATGATCGCCCAGAAGCTGGCCCCGCTGCTGAAGCGGTAAGGCGGCCGCGCAGACAATCTCCCTCCCCGTTCCGGGGAGGGACGTCGATGCGAAGCATCGGCGGGGTGGGGGCGCCTCAGGCAGGACGGCGTTCCTGTCGCCGAACCCTCCCCACCCGGCGGCCGCTTCGCGCCAGCCACCCTCCCCGGGACGGGGAGGGAGAAGGGATACGCCTATGGATTTCCAGCATTCCGATCGCGCGCTTGAGTGGCAGGACCGCCTGAAGCGCTTCATGGACGCGCGCGTCCTGCCCGCCGCCGCCGACTACTGGGCCGAGGTGCGGGCCGAGCCGAACGTCCAGCCGCCCACCATGGAGCGGCTCAAGAGCGAGGCCCGCGAGGCGGGGCTGTGGAATCTGTTCCTGCCGGGCGAGGACGGCGCGGGCCTGACCAATATGGAATACGCGCCCCTGGCCGAGATCATGGGCCGGGCGCTGTGGTCGGCGGAGGTGTTCAACTGCAACGCCCCGGACACCGGCAACATGGAAGTGCTGCACATGTTCGGCGACGCAGCCCAGCAGGACCGCTGGCTGAAGCCCCTGATGGCCGGCGAGATCCGCTCGGCCTTCCTGATGACCGAGCCGGAGGTGGCCTCGTCGGACGCCACCAACATCCAGACCCGCATCGAGCGGGACGGCGACCACTATGTGATCAACGGGCGCAAGTGGTGGTCCACCAACATGGCGCACCCGAACCTGGCCGTGACCATCGTCATGGGCAAGACCGACCCGGACGCCTCGACCCACGCCCAGCAGTCCATGGTCATCGTGCCGGCGGACACGCCCGGTTTCCGCGTGGAGCGGATGCTGTCGGTGTTCGGCTATGACGAGCGGCCCATCGGCCACGCCGAGGTGGTGCTGGAGAACGTGCGCGTGCCGGCCGAGAACCTGATCGCGGGCGAGGGCCGGGGGTTCGAGATCGCCCAGGGGCGTCTGGGACCGGGCCGCATCCACCACTGCATGCGCACCATAGGGTGTGCGGAGGCGGCGCTGGAGCTGATGGTCGGCCGCCTGCTGACCCGCACCGCCTTCCGCAAGACCATCGCCGAGCACTCGGTGTGGGAGCAGCGGGTGGCGGAGGCGCGCACCAACATCGAGATGTGCCGCCTGCTGGTGCTCAAGGCGGCGTGGATGATGGACGAGGTGGGCGCCAAGAACGCCAAGTCCGAGATCGCCCAGATCAAGGTGGCGGCGCCGCGCATGGCGCTGCAGGTGATCGACGACGCCATCCAGGCCTTCGGCGGGGCGGGCGTGTCGGGCGACACCGACCTGGCGGCCATGTACGCCATGGTGCGCACCCTGCGCATCGCCGACGGCCCGGACGAGGTCCACAACCGCACCATCGCCCGGCTGGAATACGCGAAGCACGCGGCGAAATAGGCCGCGCGGCTCTTGCGCATGGCGCGCGACAGGCGCCGCGGATCGTGGCAAGCTTGACCGTCGCAACACGTCGGGGGACGGTTTGGCCAGAAAAACGGACAGGGACGCGCAGTCCGCCGCTCTGCGCGCCGATGCGCTGCTGAAGGCGGCGGTGCGCCGCATCGAGGCCGAGGGCGCGCCTGCAAGCCTTGAGGACCACGCGCGGCGACTGAGCGGCGCTCCGCCGGCCCGGGGCGACAAGCGAAGCTAGGCGGCGTCGTCCACCGGCGCCTCGTCCTCCATGCCCATCAGGTTCGCCAGGCGGCTGCGCGCACGATTGACGCGACTCTTGATGGTGCCGAGGGCGCAGCCGGCGATCTCGGCGGCCTCCTCGTAGGACAGGCCTGCGGCCCCCACCATGACAAGCGCCTCCCGGTGTTCGGGCGGGAGCCTGTCCAACGCCGCCTGGAGCTGGTGCAGCTCCACCGACCAGTCCTGCGACGCCGGGCTGGTGAGGGCCGCGGCCATCTTGCCGTCCTCGTCCGGCGTCTCGCGGCGGTGCTTGGAGACGGCGGTGTACCAGCTGTTGCGCAGGATGGTGAAAAGCCACGCCCGAAGGTTGGTGCCGGGCTGGAATTTCTCACGATGGGTCCAGGCCTTGGTCAGGGTCTCCTGCACCATGTCGTCGGCGTCGGAAGGATTGCGCGACAGCGACCAGG
>JBALUZ010000064.1:0-14709 GCA_036963825.1 Brevundimonas sp. | reverse complement strand
GCGCGAGCGGATCTTCTTCTCGACCTGCAGGACGCTGATCTCGCCTTCCATCAGGCCGTAGACCTTCTCCAGCCGGCGCGGCACGCTGATGGTCTCGAGCAGGCCCTGCTTGTCGGAGATCTTGACCGACAGATGCGCAGCCACCGAATCCGCCAGCTTCGACGGGTCCGTGATCTGGGGGATGGAGCTGAGCGCCTCGGGCGGGATCTTCTTGTTCAGCTTCACATAGCTGTCGAACTGCTCGACCACGGCCCGGATCAGGGCTTCCGCCTCGTCGGCGTCCCCGTCCTCATCGTCGATCTCGACGGCGCTGGCCTCGTAGAACTCCTCGCGCTCGGTGAACGCCGTCAACCGGGCGCGCGACTTGCCCTCGACCAGCACCTTGACGGTGCCGTCCGGCAGCTTCAGCAGCTGCAGAACCGTGGCGAGGACGCCGATGGGATAGATCGCGTCGGAAGACGGATCATCGTCCACCGAGTTCTTCTGGGTGGCCAGAAGGATCTGTTTTTCGCCCTTCATGATCTCGTCCAGCGCGCGCACGGATTTCTCGCGGCCCACGAAGAGGGGCACGACCATGTGCGGAAAGACGACGATGTCTCGAAGCGGCAGAACGGGGAGAATCTTGGACTCGGACATGATGCTCACTGCTTTCAGGACCCTCGATCATCTCGGATCCACGGCCCGGACATTCGGGCCGTCCGCCGATTCCGACGGTGTTCGGAAGAGTATGTGGCGTCAAATGCGGGCGGTTCAAGCGTGACGGCCATCCAGTCACAGAAGGCTGATGGAACTCGACGGCCGACCCGCCCGGTCAGACCACCTCGCGAAGGAGGGCGGCCTTGTAGTCCGAGACCCAGAGATTGCGGAAACGGCGGCTGCGTTCCGCGTGGTAAATGTGGGCCAGCTCGGCGTAGGAGCGGTCGAAGTCGTCGTTGACGAAGACGTAGTCGAACGCGTCGCAGTGCTCGATCTCGCCCTTGGCGTTCCTGATGCGGCGCTCGATGACCTCGGGCGCGTCCTGCGAGCGGGTGACGAGCCGGCGACGAAGCTCCTCAAGGCTGGGCGGCAGGATGAAGACGCGCACGGCGTCCTCGGGACACTTCTCGGCGACCTGGGCGGCGCCCTGCCAGTCGATGTCGAACAGCACGTCCCGGCCCTCGGCCAGGGCCCGGTCGATGGGGCCCCGCGGCGAGCCGTAACGCTGGCCGTGCACGTCGGCCCATTCCAGGAACGCGTCCTGATCCACCAGACGCTGGAATTCCTCATGGCTGACGAAGTGGTAGTCGCGGCCGTCCACCTCGCCGGGGCGGATGGGTCGGGTGGTCATGGAGATGGACAGCTCCAGCCCGCCGTGGTCGGCCATCAGGCGGCGGCACAGCGAGGTCTTGCCGGCGCCCGAGGGGCTGGCGACGATCAGCAGGACGCCGCGGCGCGGGGTGTGGTTATTCGACATTCTGGACCTGCTCACGCAACTGTTCGATGGCGGCCTTGAGGTCAAGGCCCACGGCGGTCAGCCGTGTGGTGGCGGATTTGGAGCACAGGGTGTTCGCCTCGCGCATGAACTCCTGCATCAGGAAGTCCAGCTTGCGGCCCACCGCGCCGCCTTCGGCCAGGCCGCGGGCGGCCTCGATATGGGCGGTCAGCCGGTCCAGCTCCTCGCGCACGTCGGCCCGGGCGGCCAGGGCGGCGGCCTCCAGCACGATGCGGTCCGCCAGATCCGGCGCGTCGGGCGCCAGGTCGTTCATGCGGCGGGTGAAGCGCTCGCGGATGGCGTCGATCTGCGCCGCGGCCCCGGCTTCCGCCTGGCCGACCAGGACCTCGATGCGCTCGATCAGGCCGGTGACGACCGGGGCCAGGCGCTCGCCCTCGGCGGCCCGCGAGACGGAAAGGGCCTCCAGCGCCTCGCCGATGCTGACCGTCATCGCCGCGTCGAGGGCGGCGCGGGTCTCGGCGTCGGCGTCCTCCTGCGGCGCCTCCATGACGCCGCGCAGGCCCAGCAGGCCGTGCGCCGACGCCGGGGCGAAACCGCGCGCGGCCAACCGTTCGGCCATGGCCGCATACTGCTCCAGCACCGTCTCGTTCAGAACGAGGGCCTGATCGCTCTCGGCCCTGCGCGCCTGCACCCCCAGGGTGATCTGCCCGCGCTGGAACCTCGCCTGCGCCGCCTCGCGGGCCGCGCGCTCCAGACCGTCAAAGCCCGGAGGTCCGCGAAAGCGCACCTCCAGGTTCCGGCCGTTGACCGAGCGCGCCTCAACCGCCCAGGTCCAGCCCTGCAGCGCGCCCTCGGCCCGGCCGAAGCCGGTCATGCTGGTCAGCTGCGCCATCAGGGCTCGCCCTGCCTCGCCGCATCGTCACGCGCATCCTCCAGCACCGCTGCGGGCGGCGCCGTCTCGGCCGGCTCCCCCTCCCGCGCCGCCTCGATCGCGCGCCAGCGGGCGACGTTGCGCAGATGCTCCTCATAGGTGCGGGCGAAGGCGTGGCCGCCGGTGCCGTCGGCCACGAAGAACAGGTACTCGGTTTCCGGCGGGTTCAGCACGGCGGCCAGGGCCTCGCGGCCGGGATTGGCGATGGGCGTCGGCGGCAGGCCGTCGATCAGATAGGTGTTGTAGGGCGTCGGGCGCTGCAGCTCGGAGCGCCGGATGCCGCGGCCCAGCGGACGGCCGCCGTTGACGCCGTAGACGATGGTGGGGTCGCTCTCCAGCCGCATGCCGCGGCGCAGCCGGCTGATGAAGACGGCGGCCACCTGCGGCCGTTCCTCGGCCAGGCCCGTCTCCTTCTCGACGATGGAGGCGAGGATCACCGCCTCCTCGGGGGTGTCTATGGGCAGGTTCGGGGCCCGCCCGGCCCAGAGCTCGGCCAGCAGTTCGTCGTGGGCCTGCTGCATGCGGCGCACCACTGCGGCGCGGGTCTCGCCGCGCGTGACCTCGTAGGTTTCCGGCAGCAGCGAGCCCTCGGGCGGGATCGGAATCTCGCCGGTCAGGACCGCCTCGGCGTTCAGGATGTCCCAGGCCTGGGTGGAGGAGCGGCCCTCGGGCAGGGTCACGAAATGACGCACCACCTCGCCGGACACCAGCTTTTCGATCACGCCGGACAGGGACAGGCGGGACTCGATCTCGTACTCGCCCGCGCGCAGGCGCCGGTCCGCGCCGGTCAGGCTGGCGGCGGCGCGGAACATGTCGGGCGACCGGATGACCCCGGCGTCGTGCAGGGTTTCGCCGATTTCCGAGACCCCGGCGCCGGAGCGCAGGATCACCGTCGTGCTCTCGCCGGCCTCCGCGGCGGGCCCCGGCCCCCAGTACACGCTCCAGATCCAAACCAGCCCGGCGATGGCCACCAGGCTGAGCGTGGCGGTTGCGCCGATCAGGCCGGCGACCAGGCCGCCCCTTCCCTGTTCCGGCGTTCCCCCCGGCCGACGGAACAGGCCCATCTCAGGACACCGACTTGAGAATCAGACAAGCGTTGGTGCCGCCGAAGCCGAAGCTGTTGGACACGGCCACATCGATCTTGCGCGCCTTGCCCTTGCCCGTGACCATGTCGATGGGCGTGTCGTGCTCGGGATCGTCCAGATTGATGGTCGGCGGCGCGGTCTGGTCGCGGATGGCCAGGGCGCAGAAGGCGGCCTCAACGGCCCCGGCGGCGCCCAGCAGGTGGCCGATCATGGATTTGGTGGACGACAGCGACACATTCTTCGCATGGTCGCCCAGCAGCCGCTCGATGGCCTTCAGCTCGATCCAGTCAGCCATGGTCGAGGTGCCGTGGGTGTTGACGTAGTCGATGTCCGACGCCTGCATGCCGGCGCGTTTCAGGGCCATCTTCATGGCCCGCTGACCGCCCTCCCCGTCCTCGGACGGCGCGGTGATGTGGTAGGCGTCGCCGCTCATGCCGTAGCCGGCCACCTCGGCGTAGATCTTCGCGCCGCGCGCCCTGGCGTGCTCGTACTCCTCCAGCACCAGGACGCCCGCGCCCTCGCCCATGACGAAGCCGTCGTGGGCCCGGTCGTAGGGGCGGCTGGCCTTTTCGGGGGCGTCATTGAAGCTGGTGGTCAGGGCGCGGCACGCCAGGAATCCGGCGATGCCCACCGGCACGATGGCGCTCTCGGCGCCGCCGGCCACCATGACCTCGGCGTCGCCCATGGCGATCATGCGCGCCGCGTCGCCGATGGCGTGGGCGCCTGTGGCGCAGGCGGTGACCACCGAGTGGTTCGGCCCCTTCAGACCGTGGCGGATCGACACCTGGCCCGAGGCGAGATTGATCAGGGCCGAGGGAATGAAGAACGGGCTGACCCGGCGCGGCCCCTGTTCCTTCAGGATGATCGCCGTGTCGGCGATGGGGCCCAGGCCGCCGATGCCGGAGCCGATCATGACGCCGGTGGCCTCCTGATCCTCGACCGACTCGGGCTTCCAGTTCGCGTCCGCCAGGGCCTCGTCGGCGGCGGCGATGGCGAACAGGATGAAGTCGTCGACGCGCTTGCGGTCCTTGGCCGACATGATCTGGTCGGGATCGAAACTGCCGGGAACGTCCGGCCCGCCGCCGCCGCGCCCGTCCACCGACGGCACCTCGCAGGCGATGGTGCAGCCGTAGCCTTCTGTATCGAAGACCGTGATCTGGCCCGCTCCGGACTTGCCGTCCAGGATGCTTCGCCAGCTGTGTTCGACGCCCCAACCAAGGGGGGTGACGAGGCCGATGCCTGTGATGACGACGCGGCGCATGGTCAGCTCCTCAAGAACCCAAGCCTGAAACAGTAACGGCCGCCGGTCGGTCCCGCAAAGGAACAGGCCGGCGGCCGCCGAATTACCGTCGATCGTGGACCGGAATCAGCCCGCGGTCTTCTCGTCGATGAACTTCACCGCGTCGCCGACCGTCTGGATGTGCTCGGCCGCGTCGTCCGGGATTTCGATGTCGAATTCTTCTTCGAAGGCCATCACCAGCTCGACGTTGTCGAGCGAGTCGGCGCCCAGGTCGTCGATGAAGCTGGCCTTTTCGGTCACCTTGTCCGGATCGGCGTCCAGGTGGTCGATGACGATCTTGCGGACGCGTTCGAGAGTGTCGGACATGAATCTAATGCCTTCCTAGATACGCCTACGTGGCGGTCTTTCTGGTCGCGCTCCGTTGTCACGAAGCCGCCGGTTTCGCAAGCCCCATAGCCCACGGAACCGGTCGCTGGTAGCGCGAATTGTTGTTTAGCACGCCTGAAACGTGAGGAAACAGCCCGTCATGACGGGAATGTGAGGGAACCCTTCCCGGCCTCAGATCATCGCCATGCCGCCGTTCACGTTCAGGGTCTGGCCGGTGACATAGGCGCCTTCGTCGGACGCCAGATAGACCGCCGCCGCCGCGATCTCGTCCCCCGTCCCCAGCCGTCCGGCCGGGATGCGGGTCAGGATGGCGTCGCGCTGCTGGTCGTTCAGGGCGTCGGTCATGGGGCTGGCGATGAAGCCCGGCGCGATGCAGTTCACCGTAATGCCGCGCGAGCCCACTTCCTGGGCCAGGGCCTTGGAGAATCCGATCATGCCCGCCTTGGACGCCGCATAGTTGGTCTGGCCGGGATTGCCGGTGACGCCGACGACGGAGGCCATGCCGATGATGCGGCCCGAACGGCGCTTCATCATGCCCTTCACGGCCGCGCGGGCCAGACGGAAATAGCTTTCCAGATTGACCTTGATGACCGCGTCCCAGTCCTCGTCCTTCATGCGCATCAACAGGCCGTCCTTGGTGATGCCTGCATTGGCCACCAGAATGTCCAGCGGCGCGCCCGCCGCCTCTTCCGCGCGCGCCACCAGGCCGTCCACCGAATCGGGGTCCGAGAGGTTGGCGGCGGCGGCGAAGGCGCGTTCGCCCAGTTCGCCCGCCAGCTCGGCCAGCACCGACTCGCGCGTGCCGGACAGCACCACGCTGGCGCCCTGCGCATGCAGCGCCCGGGCCACCGCCCCGCCGATGCCGCCCGTCGCGCCCGTGACCAGCGCCGTCTTGCCCGAAAGATTGAACATGAGTGTCTCCTGAATCTCTTGCCGCCGTCCTAGCCCGATGCGCTCGACATCGCCAGTTTTCCGGTGGAAGCTCTGCCGGGTAGCGATAACGGGAGACTCGCCATGACCATCCATCTGAGCCGGCGCCGCCTGATGCTCTCCGGCGCGGGTCTGGCGCTGTCGGGTTGCGCCAACGGGATCACGCCGGTCGAGGCGGCGCGACTTCTTCCCTCCACCCAGGCGGCCATGGACCGCCATGTGGCGGCGGGCCACGTGCCGGGCATCAGCGTCGGCGTGCGCCTGCCGGATGGGCGGGACGTTTTCCTTGAGGCCGGATCGCTGGATTTCGACGGCGCGACGCCGGTGGATGAAGACAGCCTGTGGCGCATCTATTCCATGACCAAGCCTGTCACCGGGGCGGCCGCCGCCCTGCTGATGGAGGACGGGGTGTTCACCCTGGACACCCCGGTGGCCCGGTTCATTCCCGAATTCGCCAACATGACCGTGGCGGTCGACCCGGCCGCAGGCCTCGAAGCGAGGCCGGCGACCCGCACCATGACCATCCGTCACCTGCTGACCCACACGGCGGGCTTCACCTATCATTTCTTCGGCGACCAGCCGGTGGCCAACGCCTACAGCCGGGCCGGGATCTTCCCGGTCACCGGCTACAACCTGTCGCCGCGCGACATCGACGGAACCAAGGTGCGCGATCTGGACGCCATGGCCCGGGCGCTGGCCGACATTCCGCTGATGTACGAGCCCGGGACGGAATACCTCTATTCCATCTCGCTGGACGTGCTGGGGCTGGTGATCCAGCGGGCCTCGGGGATGAGCTTCCCGGACTTCGTCCAGCGGCGCCTGTTCGACCCCATCGGCATGGACGACACCATCTGGCGCCTGCGCGGGGCCGGCGACCGCCGCCGGTTCGCGGCCCTCTACAACTACGCCGACGGCGGGCGCGAGGTGGTCGATCCGGTCGCCGGAACCGCCTACGCCGATCCCGTGACGCTGTTCGCGGGCGGCGCAGGGCTGGTGTCTTCAGCGCGCGACTATCTGGCCTTCCTGACCACCATCCTGGATGACGGCCGCGACGGCCGGGTCCGCGTCATGGCGCCGGAGACCGCCCGGATGATCCGCACCGACATCCTGCCGGAGGGCGTGAACCCCGAGAACGGCGCCTTCCGGTTCGGCTTCGGCGGCGGCATCGGCCTTCCGGACGGCGACACGCCCGGCGAGTTCGGCTGGGGCGGCGCGGCGGGCACGCAGGGCTGGCTCGACCCCGTGCGCCGCACCGCCGGAACCATCATGCTGCAGCAGTTCGGCCAGTCCGCCCCCGTGGCGGGCGACATCCGCGCGGCCATCGCGGCGGACATCGCCGCCGGCTGATCACAGGGACCGGGCGAACGCCTCCAGCTCTTCCGGCCCGTTCAGGGCGACGCTCTCGGCGTCCGGCGCGATGCGTTTGGCCATGCCGGTCAGGACCTTGCCTGCGCCGACCTCGGCGAAGCGCGCCACGGCCCCCTCGCCCGCCATCCACTCCATGGATTCCCGCCAACGCACGCGGCCGGTGACCTGCTCCACCAGAAGGCGGCGGATGACTTCCGGGTCGGTTTCAGGGCTGGCGGTGACATTGGCGACCACAGGCACCGAAGGCGCGATGATCCTCGCGTCGGCCAGGGCGTCGGCCATGGCCTCGGCGGCCGGCTGCATCAGGGGGCAGTGGAACGGCGCCGAGACGTTCAGCGGAATGGCGCGCGCGCCCAGCTCCTTGGCCTTCTCAATGGCCCGGTCCACGGCGGCCTTCTCGCCCGAGATCACCACATTGCCGTTGTTATTGTCGTTGGCCACGACGCACACGCCCAGCGCCGAACCGGCCTTGGCCGCCTCTTCCGCAAGGGCCAGATCCGACTTCGGCCCGATCAGCGAGGCCATGGCCCCCTTGCCCACCGGCACGGCCTTCTGCATCGACTGGCCGCGCAGCTTCAGCAGGCGCGCGGTGTCGGCCACCGACAGGGCGCCCGCCGCCGCCAGGGCCGAATACTCGCCCAGCGAATGGCCGGCCACGAAGGCCGCGCGCGACACCTCCACCCCGAACTCCACCTTCAGCGCCCGGATCACCGCCAGCGACACGGCCATCAGGGCCGGCTGGGCGTTTTCGGTCAGGGTCAGCTGATCCTCGGGCCCCTCGCGCATGATCATGCTGAGCTTCTGGCCCAGGGCGTCGTCCACCTCCTGAAACACCTCGCGGGCGGCCGGAAAGGCGTCGGCCAGCTGGGCGCCCATGCCCACGCTCTGGCTGCCCTGGCCGGGGAAAAGAAGGGCCAGAAGGGGTCCAGCGGTCATGACATGTCTCCATATGATTCCGGGCGCGAGGGGTAGGCCAAAGCCCATGCTGGAGCAAGCAAGGGGTTATCCTTCAGGGGGCGGACTGACATGAAATCGTGACCGAGTCCGGCTAGGACGCGGCCATGATACAGTCCCGCCGCGCCTTCATGGCCTCCGCCACCGCCGCCGCCCTGTCCGCCTACGCCGCGCGCGCGCAAGCGGTCCAGCAAGGCCGGGTTCCCGCCGCACAGGGCTTCGTCGACGGCCCGTCCCGCAACGAGGTGTTCGGCTACGGCCCCATGCGGCCCGACCCCGAAGGCCTGCTGGATCTGCCCGAAGGCTTCTCGTACCGGGTGATCTCGCGTGCGGGCCAGCGCATGGACGACGGCCTGGTGACGCCGGACAAGTTCGACGGCATGGGCTGCTTCGCCATCGACGGCGACCGCGTGGCGCTGGTGCGCAATCATGAGCTGGACCACGAGGAAGCCCGACTCGGCGCCTTCGCCCGGCCCGATCAGGACGACGACTTCAACTGGGACCGCATCTACGGGCGTCAGGCTGACGGCGCGCCGGTGGCGGGCGGCGCGTCCACGGTCATCTACAACCTGCGCACCGGCCAGACCGAGCGCCAGCACCTGAGCCTGGCGGGCACCAACAACAACTGCGCCGGCGGCGTCACGCCCTGGGGCTCCTGGCTCTCCTGCGAGGAGACCACGGACGGCGTGGCCGACGGCCTGCCCCAGGACCACGGCTGGGTCTTCGAGGTGCCGGCCGCCGGGCGCGGCGCGGCCGAACCCCTGCCGATCCGGGCCATGGGCCGGTTCAAGCACGAGGCGGTGTGCATCGATCCGCGCACCGGCGTCGCCTATCTGACCGAGGACACCGGCGACAGCCTGTTCTACCGCTATCTGCCCGAGGACCGGCGCAACCTGCATCTGGGCGGGCGGCTGCAGGCCCTGGTGCTGGTCGACGCCGAACGGGGCGACACCCGCAACTGGCACGGCCGCTACTGGACCCAGGGCGAGCGCAAGGCCGTGCGCTGGATCGACATGGACCATGTGGAGAGCCCCGACGCCGACCTGAACCACCGCGGCCACGCGGCGGGGGCGGCCATCTTCGCCCGCGGCGAGGGCGTCCACTGGGCCGGCGATCACCTGTATTTCACCTGCACCTCGGGCGGTCCCGCCGAGTGCGGCCAGATCATGCGCTATGACCCCAGCCGCTTCGAGGGACAGCCCGGCGAGGCGGACGAGCCGGGCCATCTGACCCTGTTCGTGGAATCCGGCGACCGGGCGGTGCTGGACTATGTGGACAACATCACCATCGCGCCCAACGGCCACGTCATCGGCTGCGAGGACAAGCAGCGCGGCGTCCAGCATGTGAAGGGCGTGACTCCGGACGGACGCGTCTACGCCATCGCGCGCAACGCCCTCGACATCGAGCGGCCCGGCGGGTCGAACACCGAGTTCGCCGGCGCCTGCTGGTCGCCGGACGGCCGCATCCTGTTCGTGAACCAGTATTCGCCGGGGCGCACCCTGGCGATCACGGGGCCCTGGGACGCGTTCCGGATCTAGCCGCCCGCCACCTTCGCCAGGGCCGCCGTCATGCGCTCGGCGGCCTTCAGACGCTCCTCGGGGCTGGGCCAGTCGCCCTTGACCACGATCTTCTGGTCGGGCCGGATTTTCCAGGCGGCGGGATTCTTCTGGATGACGCCCACCAGCCCTGCGGGATTGGGGAACGCGTCGTTGCGAAGGGTCAGGACGGCGCCCAGCGGGCCCATGTCGATCCTGGCGATGTTGGCCGTGCGGCAATTGGCCTTGATCTCCACGATCCGCAGCAGCTGCGAGGCCTCGTCCGGCAGCGGCCCGAAGCGGTCGATCAGCTCTGCGGCCAGCGCCTCCCGGTCCGTGGACTGTTCGGCGTCGGACAGGCGGCGATAAAGGCTGAGACGGACGTTCAGGTCCGGCACGTAGTCTTCGGGAATCAGGACCGCCGCGCCCACGTTGATCTGGGGCGACCAGCCGCGGTCGGGGGCCTGCTCGCCCTTCTCGCGCAGCTCGGCGACGGCGTCCTCCAGCATCTGCTGGTACAGCTCGACGCCCACCTCGCGGATGTGGCCCGACTGCTCGTCCCCCAGCAGGTTGCCGCCGCCGCGCTGGTCCAGGTCGTGGCTGGCCAGCTGGAAGCCCGCCCCCAGATTGTCCAGCGACTGCAGCACCTGCAGGCGCCGTTCGGCCGACAGGGTCATGGGTTTCTTCGGATCGGTGGTCAGATAGGCGAAGGCGCGGGCCTTGGCCCGGCCCACCCGGCCCCGGATCTGGTACAGCTGGGCCAGGCCGAACATGTCCGCCCGGTGCACGATCAGGGTGTTGGCCGTGGGGATGTCCAGACCCGACTCCACGATGGTGGTGGACACCAGCACATCGTACTGGCCGTCGTAGAAGGCGCCCATGACCTCCTCCAGCTGGGTCGGCGCCATCTGGCCGTGGCCCGTCACGAACTTCACCTCGGGAACCTGTTCGCGCAGGAATTTCTCGATGTCCGGCAGGTCCGACAGGCGCGGCGCCACGTAGTAGGCCTGTCCGCCGCGGTATTTCTCGCGCAGCAGGGCCTCGCGCACCATCACCGGATCCCACGGCGCCACATAGGTGCGCACCGCCAGGCGGTCGACCGGCGGGGTGGCGATGATCGACATCTCGCGGATGCCGGTCAGGGCCATCTGCAGGGTGCGCGGGATCGGCGTGGCGGTCAGGGTCAGCAGGTGCACGTCGGCGCGCAGGGTCTTCAGCTTCTCCTTGTGCTTGACGCCGAAGTGCTGCTCCTCGTCCACGATCACCAGGCCCAGGTTCTTGAACCCGACCTGTTCGGACAGCACCGCATGGGTGCCCACCACGATCTCCACCGAGCCGTCCTTCAGGCCTGCGCGGGTCTCGTTCGCTTCCTTCCCCGCCACCATGCGCGACAGCTGGCGCACCGTCACGGGCCAGCCGGCGAAACGCTCGGTGAAGGTCTTGTAGTGCTGGCGCGACAACAGGGTCGTGGGGCAGACCACGGCCACCTGCATGCCGCTCATGGCCGCGACGAAGGCGGCGCGCAGGGCCACCTCGGTCTTGCCGAAGCCGACGTCGCCGCAGATCAGACGGTCCATGGGCTGGCCCTTGCCCAGATCCTCCAGCACGTCGCCGATGGCGTTGAGCTGATCGTCCGTCTCCTCATAGGGGAAACGGGCGCAGAACTCGTCGAACAGGCCCTGCGGCGGGGTCACGGCGTCGGTGGTGCGCAGCGCGCGTTTGGCCGCCAGGGCGATCAGGCCCTCGGCCATCTCGCGCAGGCGTTCCTTGGCCTTGGCCTTCCGGGCCTGCCACCCGGCGCCGCCCAGCCGGTCCAGCTGGACCCCGTCGGCGTCTGTCCCGTAGCGGGTCAGCAGGTCGATGTTCTCGACCGGCAGATACAGCTTCGACTCGCCCGCGTAGAGCAGCTCCAGGCAGTCGTGGGGCGCGTCCTGGATCTCGAGGGTCTTCAGGCCCTCATAGCGGCCGATGCCGTGGTCCAGGTGCACCACCAGATCGCCGGTGGTCAGGGCCGAGGCCTCGGCCAGGAAGTTGGAGGCCCGGCGCTTGCGGCGCGGCCGCGCCAGCCGGTCGCCCAGGATGTCGGTCTCGGAGATCACCGCCAGGTCGCCGGCGACGAAGCCGGTGTCCACCGGCAGCACCGCGCGCAGGTACAGCCCCTCGGGCGCGGTCTGGACGTCGCGCCAGTCCCGCACGGCGACGATGTGATCCAGCCCGTGATCGGTCAGCATGGTGGACAGGCGGTCCGATGAGCCCTCCGTCCACGAGGCGAAGAGCACGCGCTTGCCGTCGCCCTTCAGGCGTCTGGCGTGATCGGCCACGGCGGCGAACAGGTTGACGCTGTCCTGCGCCCGCTCGGCGGCGAAGTTGCGCCCCAGACGCCCGCCCGCGTCGTCGCCCTCGCGATGGAACGGACTGAACCGCCGCACCGGCCGCGGCGCAAGGACCCCGCGCCAGTCCGCGTCATCCAGATAAAGCCGGTCCAGAGGCAGGGCGCGATAGGCCGAGCCGCCCCGCCCCTGCGACGCCTCGCGCCGCGACTCGCAGGCGTCGCGCGCCAGGGTCAGACGCTCGCTTCGCGCATCCTCCACATTATGGTCGAGGAAAACGGTCGAGCCCTCGGGAAGGTAATCGAAAAAAGTCTCCATCCGCTCGTAGAACAGCGGCAGGAAATGCTCGGCGCCCTGGCGTCGCGCGCCCGCGCTGACGGCGGCGTACAGGGGGTCGTCGCCGGCGGCCCCGAACAGGTTCAGATAGCCCTGGCGAAACCGCGACACGGCGTCCGCGTCCATCAGCACCTCGGACACCGGCGACAGCTCGACGGAGGTCAGCTGCTGGGTGGAGCGCTGGGTGGCCGGATCGAAGGCGCGGATCGACTCCAGCTCCTGCCCGAACATGTCCAGCCGCACCGGCTCCTCGAACCCGGGCGGGAACACGTCGATGACGCCGCCGCGGACGGCGTACTCGCCGCGTTCCGAGACCGTGGAGGCCCGCACATAGCCGTTGACCGCGAAATAGGCTTCCAGCGCCGCCGTATCCAGCTCGCGGCCCACGCGGGTCTCGAAGGCCGCAGCCGTGGTGGCCTGGCGCGGCGGCGTGCGCTGGGTGACGGCGCCGACGGTGGCCACGATCAGCAGCGGCGTCCTGTCCGCCGGATCCCGCCGCGCCAGCCGCGTCAGGGCCGCCATGCGCTGGGCCGACACGGCCGGCGTCGGGCTCATCCGGTCGTAGGGCAGGCAGTCCCACGCCGGATACTCCAGCACTTCAACGTCGTGAGCGAAAAACCGGAACGCCTGAACAAAGGCGCCCGCCCGGGCGTAGTCCCGCGCCACGAACAGGGCTGCGCCGCCGGCTTCGGCCAGATGTTCGGCCAGAAGGCGGGCGTCCAGCCCCTCCGGCGCGCCGGACAGCTCGCGGTCGTCGACGGCGATGATCGAACCGTCCATCAACCGATGCCCTTCTGCACCGCCACGGCGACGTGCTCGGTCATGAAAGCCCGGATGTCCGCCAGGACGGAGGTGTCGAACTCGGCCGGCGCCGGTTCGCGGTCGATGATCCAGCCGTAGAGCGGCTGGTCCTCGTTGGCCAGAAGGGCTTCCAGCGTATCCAGCTGCTGATCGGTGTAGGTCACGGCGATCCTGTCCACGAACGGTCCCAGCACCATGTCCGCCTCGCGGAATCCCCGCCGCCACGCCCGGAAGCTGAGGCGTTTCAGGCGCTCTTCGCGCGGTTGCGGACGTGCGATTTCATCGGCCACGGTGCGTTCCGTTCCGTCAGACAAACAGGGCTGTTCACATAGCGTTCCCAAAGAGACGGCGCCACCGGCTATGCTGCAGAAATGAGGCCCGAGATTCTCTTTCCCCTGTTCGCCGAGGTCACGACCCTGAAGGGGGTGGGCGCCAAGGTCGCGCCCCAGATCGGCAAGGTGGCCGGTCCGCTGGTGCGCGACCTGCTGTTTCTGGCCCCGACCGGTCTCGTGCATCGCCGCGCCACCACGGCGGATCAAGCTATCGAGGGCGAGGTGGCGATCCTGGACGTGGTCATCGACCGTCACATCCGCCCCCACAAGATCGGCGCGCCCTGGAAGGTCCGGGCCTCGGATCCCACCGGCTTCGTGCACCTGATCTGGTTCCGCGGCGGCCCGCATCTGGAACGGCTGGCCCCGCCGGGCGAACGGCGCGTGGTCAGCGGCAAGGTGGAGATCTACAACAACGAAATCCAGATCCTCCACCCGGACATCGTCAAGGCGGAGGCCGCGGACGACATCCCGCTGGCGGAAACGATCTACCCGTCGACCGAAGGTCTGGCGCGGCGCATCGTGCGGCGGCTGGCGCTGGAGGCGCTCAAGGCCGCCCCCGAGCTGCCCGAATGGCAGGACCCGGCGTGGATCGCGCGCAAACGATGGCCCGGCTGGCGCGCGGCGCTGGAGGCCCTGCACAACCCCCGGACCGAGGCGGACCTGTCGCCGGACGCCGCGCCGCGCCTTCGCCTCGCCTACGACGAACTGCTGGCGCACCAGCTGGCCCTGGCCCGGCGGCGGCAGACGCGCCAGACCGTCGGCGCCCCGGTCATCACACCGGGTCCGGCCTCGGAGCAGGTGCTGGCCGCCCTGCCCTTCGACCTGACCGGCGCGCAGAAACAGGCCATCGTAGAAATCCGCGCCGACCTGGCCTCGGGCGAGCAGATGGGGCGGCTGCTGCAGGGCGACGTGGGTTCCGGCAAGACGGCGGTGGCCGCCATCGCCATGGCCGACGCGGCGGCCAGCGGCCGACAGTCCGCCCTGATGGCGCCCACCGAGATCCTGGCCCGCCAGCACCACCAGCGGCTGGCCCCCATGCTGGAGCGCG
>JBALUZ010000063.1:0-14764 GCA_036963825.1 Brevundimonas sp. | reverse complement strand
GGACGAGATGCGCAACCGCACCGACACCCGCTTCATCGTCATCACCCACAACCCGGTGACCATGAGCCGGATGGACCGGCTGTACGGCGTCACCATGCCCGAGCGCGGGGTCAGCCAGCTGGTCAGCGTGGACCTGAAACAGGCCGAGCAGATCGTCGCCGCCTGACCGGGACGGCCCGGGCCGACCGTGCTCTGGGGGCCACAGCCGACGGGTTTCAGAAGAGGGTTACTGAAAGGTAATCGGCGCGCCCCAAATCGGGCGCATGAAACCTTTGTAAATCAAGGTGTGGCAGCTTGATCGCGAGGACGCCCCTCACCACCTCGTCCGTGCAGCCAAACCCCCCGCTCGTGCGTTCCTCGAGCATCCCTGTATCTCTGGAGCCACGCCCTTCCATGACCCAAGTTCTGGCCATCGGGACCCAAGCCGCTTCGGCGCGCCCCGTCGGCCGTGGGCTGTTGAAGGGCCTGGTGAAACGGCTCGTCCGGCTGGCGCTGATGGTGCTGGGCGGGTTTCTGGTGTTGCTGGGCATCCTGATCGCGCCCCTGCCCGGCCCGTTCGGCCTGCCCGTCTCGGTGGTCGGCATGGTGGTGATCCTGCGCAACTCGTACTGGGCCAAGCGGCAGTTCATCCGCGCCCAGTACGCCCGACCCAAATATTTCTATCCCTTCCGCCGCCTGATGCGCCGCCGCCCCGAGTTCGCGCCGGTGTTCTGGCAGCAGGCCCTGCGCATGGAGCGGCTGCTGCTCAAGCGCGGGCAGCGGGTCCTGTCCCGCACGCGCCGGGCGTTCCGCGCCTCCTTCCGCCGCGCCGCGCGGGCCTGATCTCCCGAAAATCCGGGCCTTGAGCCGCCGACCCGGCCCCGGGTCGGCCCGGTCCGGCTCGCCCTGCGCACGAAATCGTGATCGCCGGGTGCGACGCAACGCCGCACATGGGCGTATGCTGTGCGCGTCGTGGGGAACGAAAAATGGCTTTGGGAGGAGCCCCCATCATGATGTCACGCATTCAAAAAGGCATGATCGCCGGGTTCGCGGCCACCGCCGTGGTGGCGATCCTGGAAGTCGCAAAACTCTATCTGACCCAGTCCACCGGCGCGCTGCAGGAGGTGCGGATCTTTCCGCTCATCCTGGCGGCCATGGTGGGCATGCAGGGCAGCTACCTGGTCGGCTGGGCCATCCACTTCGTGTCCGGCACGCTGATCCTGGGCCCCGCATTCGGGATCCTGTGCCCCCGCATGCCGACCGACACGCCGGCCACCAAGGGCATTCTGTTCGCCGTGGGCGCGTTCATCCTGATGTCGCTGACGGTGGCGCCCGTGGCCGGGATCGGCATGTTCGCCATGGCGGCGGGCTTCCCGACCCTGATGTGGCTGATCTTCACCCACATCGTCTTCGGGATCGCCATGGGCGGCATCTACGGCACCCTGGTGCAGCGCGAGAAGCGCCACGCCCGCGAGATGGCCGGGGCCCAGCCCGCGCACTGATCCTGCGCGCGACGGGTCGAAACGAAGAAGGCCCCGCCGGGCGACCGGCGGGGCCTTTTTTGATTCGCGAAACAGCCGCGATCAGTTCAGGCGCGACCCGATCTGGCTGATGGCTTCGTCGGCCATGGGGTCGGTGGACGAGGCGGCCAGACGATCGGCCAGGATGCGCTCGGCGGCGGCGGCGGCCAGTTCGACGGCGGCGGCCTTCACGTCCGCCGTGGCCTGGGCCTCGGCCTGGGCGATCTTGCGCTCGGCCATCTGTTCGCGGCGGGCCAGGGATTCCTCGAGGCGCGCGCGGGCGTCGGCCTCCATGCGGCGGGCGTCGGATTCGGCGGCGGCCAGCATCTCGGCGGCCTGGGCCTCGGCCTCGGCCTTCTCCTGACGGATCTGGGCCAGCAGGGCCTCGGCCTCGGCGCGCAGGCGCGCGGCCTCGTCCAGATCGGCCTGGATCTTGGCGGCCTTGCCGTCGAGGACGCCGGCGACCATGGCCGGGACCCTGGCGACGATCAGGATCGCGAGGAAGAGCAGCAGCCCGACGCCGACCCACAGTTCGGCGTTGGCCCAGCTGTACATGTGCGGATCAAGAAAATGGGGCATCAGGCGGATCCCTTGAGAGCGCTCTTGATCTCGGCGGCTGACGGACGGACGCCCGTCAGACGCTCGACCATGGCCTGGACCGCATCGGCGGCCACGTCCGACACGTTCGCCATGGCGGCGTTGCGGGACAGGGCGATGGTGGCCTCGGCCTCGGCGATGCGGGCGTGAACCCGGGCCTCCTCGGCGGCCTGGCGGGCCTGGGCTTCCTCGGCGACCCGGGCCTTGGCGGCGGCGGCCGTGGCGCGGGCGGAGGCGCGGGCCTGGGCCAGATCGGCCTTGGCGGCCTCGGCCTGGGCGGCGGCCTCGTCCTGCACCGAGCGGGCGGTGGCGATGGCCGTGGCCACCGTCTCGGTCCGCTCGTCGAAGACGCGGCGCATGCGCGGCGCGAAGACCCTGGCGATCAGCAGATACAGAATCAGGAACAGGAACAGCAGATAGCCGGCCTGCCCGACCCAGTGTTCGGTTTCGAATTGCGGCAGACCGCCGCCTTGGCCCTCGGCCTCGGTCGTGGCGTGCACGCCTTCAATGTCGGTGGGAGCGGCCATGAACCGTCAGCCTGTCCTGTCAGAATGAAAAGCGGACGGAACGGGCCGGGCCCGTTCCGTCTTCAGACACGTCTTGAGCTGGATCAGCCCAGCCAGGCCAGGATGCCCAGCACGAAGGCCAGGATGCCCAGGGCTTCGACCAGGGCGGCGCCCACGAACAGGTTGCCGACTTGCGAAGCGGCGGCCGAGGGGTTGCGCAGGGCGCCGGCCAGGAACTGGCCGAAGATGTTGCCCACGCCGATGCCGGCGCCGAGCATGCCCAGGGTGGCCAGGCCGATACCGAAGTACTTGAAGGATTCGGCTTCCATGTGAGTTTTCCTATTCAGTCAGGGTTGGAAGAGGGGGTGAGCGGTTGGACCGGACCGTTAGTGGCCGTGGCCCAGGTTGACGACGTCGTTGAGATAGATGCTGGCCAGCACCGCGAAGACGAAGGCCTGCAGGAAGGCGACCAGGAATTCCAGGGCGGTCAGGCCCACGACCATCCCCAGCGACAGGGCCGCGACGGGCAGACCCAGCAGGCCCAGGGCGTCGCCGCCGAAGGCCACGGCGCCCATGGACACCACGAAGCCGGCGAAGATCTTCAGGGCGATGTGGCCGCCCAGCATGTTGCCGAACAGACGCAGCGCCAGGGTCACGGGGCGCAGCAGGAACGACAGGAATTCGATGAGCCCCACGACCGGGCGGATCAGCAGCGGCGCGCTGGTGGGCCAGAACAGCAGGAAGAAGCCCAGGCCGTGCTTGGCGAAGCCCACGCCGATCACCAGCAGGATGGTCATCAGGGCCAGGGTGCCGGTGACCGCCAGCTGCGAGGTGGCGGTGAAGGTCAGGAACATGCCCAGCAGATTCATGAACAGAACCGACAGGAAGATCGTGAAGACGAAGGGAAAATACTTGTGGCCGTCGTGGCCGATGATCGAATCGGTGACCCCGTTGATCAGGGTGAACATCTGCTCGCCCGCCGCCTGCATGCGGCCGGGCACCACCCTGGCGTTCGAGGTGACGAGCATCAGGAACACCACCACCAGGCCGAAGGCGATGGTCATGGCCACATGGGAATTGGTCACGGCCAGACGGCTTTCGCCGATCAGCGGCAGCATCACCGTGCCGAAGTCCAGTCCCTCGAGGGGCTTGACCTGAAACTGTTCGATCGGATCGGCCAAGGCCTATCGCTCCTCGTCTTCTTCATCATCGAAGGGAATCGATTTCGGTTCGATCCCGCTCGCCTTCGCCTCCGCCATAAGCCGGTTGGCTGTACGGCGCGCCATGTAAATCGACAGGGCGAAACCCAGCAGGGTTCCGCCGATCAGGCCCCACGGCGTCGTCCCGGCGAACCGGTCCACCACGAAGCCCAGACCCAGGCCGATCAGCACGCCGCCGACCAGCTCGGCGACGATCCGGTAAGCCTGGCTCGTCACCTTGGACGCCAGCGCCGATTCGTCCGCCTTGCTCGCCGTTGCGACCTCAAGGTCCGACGCAGCACGGTTGAGGCGTTCGATCGCCTGACTGCGCGTTTCCTGTTCAGGAGACATGGCTTTGGTGCTCAGCGGCTCGGCGGGGCGCCGATGCGGGTCTGAATTCGGCGCGGAACCTATAGGGGGGGCGGCGTTCGGTCAAGGCGGCGCGACAGAATGTCAAACGCCTGATTTCGCTAGGATTTTTAAACGCCGATCTTCACCGGCCAAGCGCGGCCTCGGCCGCGGGGCCCGAACGGCCCAAGCGGGGCCGCAGCAGCGGCGGAATCGTCCAGTAGGCCGCGGCGCGGAACGCCCACTCGGCCGGGCCCATGCGGAAGACCCTGAGCCAGGCGGCGCTGAACAGGGCCTGGCCGACCCAGATCGCCGCCGCGAGGCCCCACAGGGGCCACCAGCCGAGCCGGTCGTACAGGCCGAATCCGTAGAACAGCACGGCGCAGATCAGGGACTGGCCCAGATAGTTGGTCATGGCCATGCGGCCCATGCGCTCCAGACCCGTCCCGATCAGGCCCAGGGCGTCGGCCTTCCACGCCGCCATGACGGCGCCGAGATAGCCCAGCGCCAGACTCAGCCGCCCGACCTCGCCGGTCAGGGCCGGGGTCCAGACCACCGGATCGAATCCCGACCGCCACAGGGTCGCGGTCTCCCAGGCGTTGATGGCCAGTCCGCCCGCCACGCCCAGCACGGCCAGCCGCAGATAGAACCGCATGGACCGCGCCCCGGTCATGACGCCCAGCTTGAACAGGCCCATGCCCAGCATCATGAAGGCCACCGTTCGGCCCACCGACAGGATCGCCCCCCTGGCCAGGGCCCAGTCGGTGAAGGCGCCGGCGCTCCACAGGGCGGTGGCCGGATAACTGCCCGAGGCGCGCACCGCCGCCTCGGCGTTCAGAACCTCGGCGGACGGCGTCAGGGCGGCCATGGCGGCGGCGTGGGCGGCGGGATCGGCGCTCAGGGCCGCCGCCGCGCGCCAGTCGCCCAGGGCGTCGGCCAGCGAGAACACGGCGATCAGGGCGGCCGACAGCCCCACCAGCACCCGGCCGTCCAGCTTCCTGAACACGAACAGGAACAGGGCCGCCACGCCGTAGATGTACAGAATGTCGCCGGGCCACAGCAGCACCACCGCATTGCCCACGCCCAAAGCCATCAGCAGCATGGCCCGGCGGAAGTGGACGTCTGCGGTCCCGGGCCGGTCGGCCCGCGCGCCCCAGGCGGTCAGCAGGACCACCCCCGCTCCGAACAGCAGGGTGAACAGGGCGCGCATGGAGCCTTCCACGAACAGGGCCTGCAGCGTCCAGGCGGCCCAGTCGGGATCGGTCAGCCGGGCGGGAAACGCCGGATAGGCGCGCGACCAGGGCTGGCCCATGGCCACGATGTTGGCCAGCAGGATGCCGCACAGGGCGAAGCCGCGCAGCAGGTCCAGAACCTCGAACCGCTCATTCTCGGCGGTGGGATTGATCGCTCGTCCGTTCATCCGGCCCCGCCGGATCAGCCGGCGGCTCCTACAGCGGCGTGACGCTCACGCCCGATTCGATCAGGGTCCGCTGCAAGTCCTGAACCGCCGCGGCGACGGCGGATTCGTCCTGTCCGCGCACAACCAGATTGGTCCCGATCTCGCCCAGGCTGCCCGCGCCGAACGGATAGCTGCCAAAGGACAGCGCCCGGTTCGCCCGCGCCGCCTCGGCCAGGATGTCGGCCACGGTCCCCTCGCCCACCCCCGACACCCTCAGTGTCCCGGAATGAACCACCGCCCCGGTCTTCAGCCGCGGCGCCACGTCCTGCAGCATGGCCTGCATGATCGCCGGCACCCCGGCCATGACGAACACGTTCTCCAGCTGGAAGCCCGGGGCGTCGGTCACGGGATTGGCGATCAGGGACGCCCCGACCGGAATGCGCGCCATGCGCCGCCGGGCGGCGTTGAACTCGTCGCCATAGCGCCGCTCCAGGATCGCCAGGGCCTCGGGGTGTTCGGGCAGGGCCACGCCGAACGCCGCCGCCACGCAGTCGGCGGTGATGTCGTCATGGGTGGGGCCGATGCCGCCGGTGGTGAAGACATAGTCGTGCCCGGCGCGCAGGGCGTTCAGCGCCGCGATGATCTGGCCGGGCCGGTCCCCCACCACCCGCGCCTCCATCAGGTCGATGCCCATGGCGGTGAGGAAACGGGCGATGGTGTTGGTGTTGGTGTCCTTTGTCCGGCCGGACAGGATTTCATCACCGATGACGAGCACGGCGGCGGTGGGGTTCTGGGCGGTCATGGACCGATAGATACGGCCAAGCCGTAAAGGCTGCTATAGCCCCGCCCCATGATCTTTCCCGCCCCGCTGGAACGCGGCATCCTCATCCGCCGCTACAAGCGCTTCCTGGCCGATGTGACGCTGGCGGACGGGACCGAGACCACCGTCCATGTGCCCAATTCCGGCTCCATGCTGGGCATGAACATGCCCGGCCTGCCCGTGTGGCTGTCGCGCTCGGCGGACCCGAAGCGCAAGCTGCCCCTGACGCTGGAGATGGTGCAGCTTCCCGCCGGACTGGTGGGCGTCAACACCATGCGGCCGAACCGGCTGGCCGAAGCCGCCATCGGCGACGGCGTCATTCCCGACCTGACCGGCTACGACGTGATCCGGCGCGAGGTGCGTTACGATTCGGACAGCCGCATCGACCTGCTGCTGGAGCACCCGGACCGACCTCCGGCCTATGTGGAGGTCAAGAACGTGACCCTGTCCCGTTCACCCGGACTGGCGGAGTTTCCCGACTGCGTCACCGCGCGGGGCGCCAAGCATCTGGGCGCGCTGGAGCGGGTGGCGGCGGCGGGCGGCCGGGCGGTCATGCTGTTCATCGCCCAGCGCGGGGACTGCGATCGCTTCGTCACGGCGGACGACCTGGACCCGGCCTATGGCGCGGCCCTGCGTCGCGCCGAGGCGAACGGGGTTGAGGTTCTGTGCTATGGTTGCCATCTGACACCCGAGATGATCCGCCTGAACCGCCCGCTGGGCCGACCGGGCGCAACAGGTTGAACCGATTGATGTACGAGACCCAGGACGCCGAGCTGTACACCCGCTCGCACACCATCCGCCTTTACCAGCCCGAGGATTTCGAGGGCATGCGCAAGGCCGGCCGCCTGGTGGCCGAGGCGCTGGACATGATCGGCGAGCATGTGAAGCCGGGCGTCACCACCGGCGAACTGGACGACCTGATCCGGGAGTTCACCCTGGACAACGGCGGCCTGCCCGCCTGCCTGGGCTACAAGGGCTATACGAAGACGGTCTGCACCTCGATCAACCATGTGGTCTGCCACGGCATCCCCGGCGACAAGGCGCTGAAGGACGGCGACATCGTCAACATCGACCACACGGTGATCGTCGACGGCTGGCACGGCGACTCCAGCCGCATGTACCCGGTGGGCGAGATCAACACCCGGGCCAGGAAGCTGATCGACGTGACCTATGAGGCGCTGGACATCGGCCTGCAGCAGGTGAAGCCCGGGAACACCTTCGGCGACATCGGCTACGCCATCCAGAAATATGTCGAGGCCCAGCGCATGTCGGTGGTGCGCGACTTCTGCGGCCACGGCATCGGGCGCGTGTTCCACGACAACCCCAACGTCCTGCACTTCGGCCGCCGGGGCGAAGGCGCGGTGCTGAAGCCGGGCATGTTCTTCACCGTCGAGCCGATGGTGAACCTGGGCAAGCCGGCGGTGAAGGTGCTGTCCGACGGCTGGACCGCCGTGACCCGCGACAAATCCCTGTCGTCCCAGTGCGAGCACAGCGTGGGCGTGACCGAGGACGGGCTGGAGATCTTCACCGCCAGCCCGAAGGGCCTGTTCCGGCCGGTGTTCGGCTAAAGGTTCAGGCCACCTCAGACTGGAACAACTATTATGGGAAGAATTAAGCCCGTAAAGTTAGCATTTATAGCTTTCTACTTCTTATATGTCGCAATGTGGCTGATCTATTGGCCCCCAGAAAGCCCACTAATGACCTTTTCCGTAGTGGCTTTTCCTGCTCTGGGACTGTGGTTTATATACTGGTTCCATCTCAAACTTGGCCAAGGTCTCTTCGGGTGGCTGAGCCGCAGGTGGAACAGACAGAAATGACGCTGTAGTCCAACCCTCACCGTTTTAATCACGGCCGGGCGCCTTTTCTCTAGTCGGTGGCTTGGATCACGAAATCCCCGTCCCGTTCGCCCGGCGCGATCCGCCAGCCCTCGGCGATCTCCAGCGACCAGCCGTCGCCGGTCAGGGCGCCCGCACCTTCCGGCGCCGTCACCGTCGCCGCGCTCCAGTCGCCGTTGATCAGGACGCCGTCGGTGACGGTCAGCACGCCCCAGACGTCGCTGAGGGTGGCGGTCGGATAGACCACGCCGTGCGGCGGCAGCGGCTGCAGGGTGTTGGGATCGAAGCCGACGCGGATGTTCTCCAGCGGCAGGCGCAGCACCGGCCCGGCGACCAGACGGTCGCTCCAGCGCGTGATGAGGCCGGCCCGTTCCTGATGGGCCGCCAGCTCCTCGTCGGCCACGGCCTGGCCGTCATAGGCCGCCGCCGTCCGGGCGAAGATGGCCACGGGGTCCTCCGGCGCCGTGAAGCCCACCGCCTCGCCCAGCAGGGCGCCCAGATCGGACTGCGCCGTCAGCCCCGCGCGCCATCCCGGCGCCGCATCGTCCAGCAGCAGGCCGTAGGCGGGGCCCGAGGCATAGGCGAACATGCGGGAAAAGGCGTCGGCCTGCTCGGCCGCGCGCAGGGTCGCGGCCACGTCCCGGTGCGGATCGATCGCGCCGGACAGCTTCACACCCGTGTATTCCGCCAGCCCCTCGTTCAGCTCCAGCGCCCGCTCCTGCTCGGCCCCCGCCTCCCCCGCCTGGGCATGGCGGGCGGCGCGGAAGATCAGGGCCTCGTGAATGGCCGTGCGCAGCCCCTCGGCGTCCGGCGCCGACAGCGCGGCGGCCAGGGCGCGCCATTCCAGCCGCATGGCGATGCGGCCCTCGGCGGTGGCCAGATGCTCCGGCGTGGGCGAGGCCGCGGGCAGGCCCAGCCGGTCCTGGATGCGGTGCCAGCTCTCGTGGGCGATCAGGCCTGCGCGGGTCTCGGTCTCCTCCGGCAGCGGGGCCACCAGCATGGTCCAGCGCACCCCGTCCCAGTCCACCGCCGTATTGGCGATCATGACGTCGTCGGGCAGCACGCCGGTGAAGACGTCGCCGTCTTCGCGCAGCACGTCGCCGTCCCCCGCCTGACTGGCCACGGCCTGGCGGGTCGTCGGGTCCACGAGCAGGATCGGGCCGCACAGGCTGACGCCCCACAGGGCGCCGTCGTCGGCTTCACAGATGGCCCCGGCCTGGTCGAACACCGCCCGGGCGTCCATGATCTCCTGCGCGACGGCGGGGGACGCCAGAGCCATCATCAGGGCGGCGAAGGCGGCGGCGGTGGTCTTCATGCGGATACTCCTTGTCGCACGCATAGGTCCCCGGCACTGTGACAGTCTCAAGGCGGGATCGGGAGGGGTTCTTGACCGACGCGGCGCCCCGGACGGCGGCGAAACCGGCGAAACCGCACCACGCGGGGCATCGCGAACGCCTGCGCGAGCGGGCGCGCGGCGGCGGCCTGACGCACCTGCCCGACTATGAACTGCTGGAGCTGTTCCTGTTCCGCAGCCAGCCCCAGGGGGATGTGAAGCCCATCGCCAAGGCCCTGCTGGCCCGCTTCGGTTCGCTGTCGGCCGTGCTGGCGGCCTCGGTGGAGGAGCTGATGACCGTCCGGGCCGAGGATTCAAAAGGCCGCATGAAGGGCGTCGGCGCTGAAACCGCCCTGGACCTGGCCGCCCTGCACGAAGTCAGCCGCCGGGTGGCCCGCGAACCGGCGGCCCGGCGCCCCGTCATCTCGTCGTGGACCGCGCTGGTGGCCTATGTGCGGGTGGCCCTGCAGCACGAGCCGCGCGAGCAGTTCCGGGTGCTGTACCTGGACCGGAAGAACCAGCTGATCCTGGACGAGGTGCTCAACCGGGGCACCGTGGACCACGCCCCGGTCTATCCGCGCGAGGTGGTGCGCCGGGCGCTGGAGGTGTCGGCCAGCGCCCTCATCCTGGTGCACAACCATCCGTCCGGCGATCCGACGCCCAGCCGCGCCGACATCCAGATGACGAAGCTGATCGTGGAGGCGGCCCGCGCGCTGGCCGTGGACGTGCACGACCATCTCGTCGTCGGCCGCGAGGGGGTCTCCAGCTTCCGGCAACTGGGGCTGATGTGATGGCGGACACGACGACGCCGGACACCCCCTCGCTCATCCTGGAGACCCGGCGGCTGATCATGACGCCCGTCGCCACGAGGGACCTGCCCGATGTGGCCCCGGTGTGGCGCGAGCCGGACGTCTATCGCCACATCGGCGGCCGCCCGTTCAGCGAGGAGGACTGCTGGAACCGGCTGCTACGCGACGTGGGCCACTGGGTCACGATGGGCTATGGCCTGTGGACCGTGCGCATGAAGGCCACCGGCGCCTATGCGGGCGTGGCGGGATTCGCCGATTTCCGGCGCGATATGAACCCGCCCTTCGATGACGCGCCCGAGGGCGGCTGGGTCATGGCGCCCTGGACCCGGCGGCAGGGTCTGGCGTCCGAGGCGGTGGGGGCGGCGCTGGACTGGGTGGAGGCGGTGCTGAACCCGCCCCGCACCGTCTGCATGATCGCGCCGGAGAACCAGCCGTCCCTGCGCCTGGCCGACCGCTTCGGCTACGTCCCCTACGCGGCGACACAGTACAGGGGAGAGGACGTGATCCTGCTGGAGCGGCCGCGCGGGGGCGGTTGATCCCCTGCCCGTCATCACCGGGCCTGTCCCGGTGATCCATACGCCCAGGCGTGAAGGCTGAGCAGCGGACCGTGCAGTCGGTGTGCTTGTGAAAGCTGCGTGTATGGATGGCCGGGACAAGCCCGGCATGACGACGTCAGCAGGGTGACGGTGAAGAGCCCGCCCTACCCGGCCAACTCGGCGCGCCCCGCCTCTTCCCACGCCAGAAAGTCGGGCTGGCCCAGCAGGACGTCCCTGTAGGCCGCCGCCGCGCCGTCGTCGCCGTGGGCGGCCAGGTCGATGCGGAAATGGCGGAAGCGCGCGGCCACCGGGGTGAAGAAGGCGTCGGCCACGGACCAGTCGCCGAACAGGAACGGCCCGCCCTGGCCGAAGCGGTCCCTGGCGTCCTTCCACAGGGCGACCATGCGGCGGATGTCGGCGGACAGGGCCTCGGACGGGGCATGCGCCTCGTCCTGGACCAGGCACATGGGATGGTCGGGCCCCATGCCCAGCTCGCCGCGCAGGGTTCCGAAGGCCGAGTGCATCTCGCACACCGCCGACCGCGCCACCCAGCGGGCGTGCGGGTCGGCCGGCCACAGGGGCGCGTCCGGGAACCGTTCCTCGGCCCACAGGGCGATGGCCAGGGAATCCCAGATGGCGACGCCGTCCACTTCCAGCGCCGGCACCTTGCCCGCCGGGGCGTGCCGGGCGATGGCCTCGGCCGTGTCGGGCCGGTTCAGGGGAACCATGACCTCGTCGAACGCGGCCCCGCACCGCTTCAGCACCAGCCACGGGCGCAGCGACCAGGTGGAATAGGCCTTGTCTCCCAGGATCAGCTTCATGACGGGGCTCCCTTGCTCTCTGCGCCTGAATGGACCCGGCCCGGATTCGCCGCAACCTTGACTCCCCGGCCCCGGCGACCGAAACGGCGCCCATGATCATCCGTTATTCCCGCCCCGAAGCCGTCGCCATCTGGTCCCAGGAGACCAAGTATTCGATCTGGTTCGAGATCGAGGCCCATGCCGCCACGAAGATGGCCGAGCTGGGCGTCATCCCCAGGGAAGCCGCCGAGGCCCTCTGGGCCAGGGGCAAGGACGTGGTCTGGGACGCCGACCGCATCGACGAGATCGAGCGCACCACCAAGCATGACGTCATCGCCTTCCTGACCCATGTGTCCGAGACCGTGGGCGAGGAAGCCCGCTTCCTGCACCAGGGCATGACCTCGTCGGACGTGCTGGACACCTGTTTCGCGGTCCAGCTGGCCCGGTCCACCGATCTGCTGCTGGCGGGCGTGGACCGGGTGCTGGCGGCGCTGGAGACGCGGGCGAAGGAGCACAAATACACCGTCACCGTGGGCCGGTCGCACGGCATCCACGCCGAGCCGGTGACCTTCGGCCTGAAGCTGGCCGGCTATCACGCCGAGTTCCAGCGGGCGCGCCGCCGTCTGGTGACCGCCCGCGAGGAGATCGCCACCTGCGCCATCTCGGGCGCCGTGGGCACCTTCGCCAATGTTGACCCGGCGGTTGAGGTCTATGTGGCCGAGCAGATGGGCCTGCAGGTCGAGCCGGTCTCGACCCAGGTCATCCCGCGCGACCGCCACGCCGCCTATTTCGCGGCCCTGGGCGTGGTCGCCTCGTCCATCGAGCGGCTGGCCACCGAGATCCGTCACCTGCAGCGCACCGAGGTGCTGGAGGCCGAGGAGTTCTTCGACAAGGGCCAGAAGGGCTCGTCGGCCATGCCGCACAAGCGCAACCCGATCCTGACCGAAAACCTGACCGGCCTGGCGCGTCTGGTGCGCTCGGCCGTGACGCCGGCCATGGAGAACGTGGCCCTGTGGCACGAGCGGGACATCAGCCACTCGTCGGTGGAGCGCGGCATCGGCCCGGACGCCACCATCCACCTGGACTTCGCCCTGCACCGGCTGGCCGGGGTGATCGAGCGGCTGAACGTGTACCCCGAGAACATGCAGAAGAACCTGGACCGCCTGGGCGGGCTGGTGTTCTCGCAGCGGGTCATGCTGGCCCTGACCCAGGCGGGCATCAGCCGCGAGGACGCCTATGCCGCCGTGCAGGAGAACGCCATGAAGGTCTGGCGCGGCGAAGGGCGGTTCCTGGACTTCCTCAAGGCCGACGACCGGGTGACCCTGCCGGACGCCGATCTGGAGGCCCTGTTCGATCTGGGGTACCACACCAAGCACGTGGACACGGTGTTCGACCGGGTGTTCGGCGCCGGCTGATCACGCCCCGCGCACATTTCTTTGATCGCGGACGCATCCTCTCGCGGTCTCGATCGGTACCTCCTGTGAGCCGCCATTCGACGCGGTGAAGCTGGGAGAGAAACCTGATGCGTACCTTCATGATCGCCGGCGCAGCCACCGCCGCCCTGCTGGCCCTGTCCGCCTGCAACAGCGAAGAGCCCGCCGACACGGCCGCCATGACCGCCGATCCCGCGATGGAGCAAGCCGCTCCCGCCGCCGACGGCACCGTCGTGGAGGTGGCCCAGGGCAACCCCGAGTTCAGCACCCTGGTCGAGGCCGTGACGGCCGCCGACCTGGCCGGCACCCTGAACGGCGCGGGCCCCTTTACGGTTTTCGCGCCCACCAACGCGGCCTTCGACAAGATCCCGGAAGCGGACCTGCAGGCCCTGCTGCAACCCGAGCAGCGCGAGGCGCTCCAGGGCGTCCTGACCTATCACGTGGTGCCGGGGCGCCTGACGGCCGCCGACATCGCCAGCCAGGCGGAAGCCAACGACGGCGCGGTTGAACTGACCACCGTCGAGGGCGGGACCCTGACGCTGCGCGAGACCAACGGCCAGTGGGTGATCACCGACGAGAACGGCGACACCGCGACCATCGCCATGGCCGACGTGGCCGCCTCGAACGGCGTGATTCACGCCATCGACACCGTGGTGATGCCGAATTGATTTTCGGCAGAACCAATCTGGCAAAGCCGCGTTACTGACTCCGCGCGGACGTTTTGACAGCGCTGAATGGATCGGATCACCTTATCCCCCCCCCCCGGGGTGATCCGAACTCGAAGGGCCGCACCTGTCCCCGAGGTGCGGCCCTTTTCAGTGGACCGTCAGGGCGCCGCCGAGACGGCCAGGCCGTACAGCTTCCATTCCCCCTCGGCCGGTTCATAGGCGATCTCGAAGGCGAGCTGATAGCCCGGCATGGGGAAGAACCCGGTCAGGCGCAGAAGGCCGTCGTCCAGAAGCGGACCGCGCGTGACCACGGGCTCGATGACCAGCACCTGGGCCAGGTCCAGGCCGCCGCTGCGCACCGGCTCGAACAGGCGGGCCAGGTCAGCCGGGGTGTTCGCCCGGAAGGACGGGCCGCCCAGATCGCGCAGCACGCCGTAGTTCCCGGTGAGGTTGGCCTGGTGCAGGGCGGTCAGCGGACCCCGGATCAGGATGACCTGGGCCGCCCGGTCCAGCGGCACGCGGGTCGCTTGCGGCTGCGCCGGGGCCGCGTCCGCGGCGCCCGCCCAGAAAACAGCCGCCGCCTTCCAGAGATCGCGGCGACGGATCAGAATTCGAACCCGACGCCGGCGTTGAAGCCGGAGCCGCCCTGGCTGTAGGTCCCGCCGGCCCGCACCGACCAGTGCCGGTCGAAGCGGTGGGACAGGCCGAAGGCCAGGGCCGCCTCGTCCCGCCAGACGCCGACCGCGCCGGACACCATGCTGGCGCCGGGGGCCAGGGCCACGGGCAGGCCCGCCAGCGCGGCCGCGGACGCCGCGCCGGAGTCGGCCCGCTCGCGCAGGTCGTCCATGCCGGCCGCCACGTCGGCGAAACGTCCGTCCGTATAGGCCATGAGCGACAGGATGCGGTCGTCAGTATAGGCCATGACCTCGTCCCGCACCCCGGCCAGCTGGCTGACGTTGACGGCGTCGGTGGCGGCGCTGCC
>JBALUZ010000062.1:0-14917 GCA_036963825.1 Brevundimonas sp. | reverse complement strand
GGGTCGCGGTGGTGGCCCAGGCGCGCACCGCCATGGAGGCGATCCGCGCCTCTTCCGAGAACGTGGCCGGCTTCGTCAGCCTGATCGATGAAATCGCCTTCCAGACCAATCTGCTGGCCCTGAACGCCGGCGTGGAGGCGGCCCGCGCGGGCGACGCCGGCCGCGGCTTCGCGGTGGTCGCGTCCGAGGTCCGGGCCCTGGCCCAGCGCTCGGCCGAGGCGTCCGGAGAGATCCGCGACCTGATCCGCCGCTCCGGCGAGCAGGTCAGCGAGGGCGTGCAGCTGGTGGAGCGCACCGGTCAGGCGCTGGAGCGCATCGACACCCAGGTCGCCAGCGTGGACGGCCTGGCCGAAGCCATGGCGGCCTCGGCCCGGCGGCAGGCCGACGATCTGGCGGAGGTGAAGTCCGCCTTCGCCCAGATGGACGCCATCACCCAGCAGAACGCCGCCATGACCGAACAGGCCACCGCCGCCACCCGCCAGATGGCGGGCGAGGCCGACGGCCTGAATCGTCAGGTGGGCCGCTTCCGGCTGGGGGTCGTGGACAGCCAGGACTCCTGGCGGGAGCTTCGCATGGCCGGCTGACGATTGCGGGTTCATCCCCGGCGCGGCGGCTGCTAAGCCGCCTGCTCGAGGAGGCCCCCATGAACGCACCCGTCCGCATCCCGGATCTGTCCATCCCGCGCCACGACTGGACGCTGGACGAGGTCGAGGCCCTGTTCGCCCGGCCCTTCATGGAGCTGGTGTTCGACGCCGCCGCCGTGCACCGGCGGTGGTTCGACCCCTCTGAGGTCCAGCGCTCGCAGCTGCTGTCGGTCAAGACCGGCGGCTGCGCCGAGAACTGCGGCTATTGCAGCCAGTCGGCCCATTTCAGGACCGGCCTGAAGGCCGAGAAGCTGATGGACCCGCAGGTTGTGATCGCCGAGGCCATGGCGGCGAAGGCGGGCGGCGCCGACCGCTTCTGCATGGGCGCGGCCTGGCGCGAGCTGAAGGACCGCGACCTGCCGAAACTGGCGGCCATGATCGGCGGGGTGAAGGCCCTGGGTCTGGAGACCTGCGCCACCTTGGGCATGCTGACGGCGGACCAGGCGAAACAGCTGAAGGACGCCGGCCTGGACTACTACAACCACAACCTGGACACCGGGCCCGAGTACTACGCCGAGGTGGTCACCACCCGGACGTACCAGGAGCGTCTGGACACGCTCGAGCATGTGCGCGACGCCGGCATGGCCACCTGCTGCGGCGGCATCGTCGGCATGGGCGAGACGCGCCGCGACCGGGCCGGCCTGCTGCACGCCCTGGCCACCCTGCCGGCGCACCCCGACAGCCTGCCGGTCAACGCCCTGGTCCCGGTCACGGGCACGCCGCTGGGCGAGCGGGTCATGCGGGAAGGGGAGATCGACCCCATCGAGTTCGTGCGCACCGTCGCCGTGGCCCGCCTCGTCTGTCCCAAATCCATGGTCCGGCTGTCGGCCGGGCGCGAGGGCATGAGCCCGGAGATGCAGGCCCTGTGTTTCCTGGCCGGCGCCAACTCCATCTTCGTGGGCGGCAAGCTGCTGACCACGCCCAACCCGGAGGAGGACGAGGACGCGCGCCTGTTCGCCCTGCTGGACCTGAAGCCTTACGTTTCGGCCGAGCGCGTAACGCCGGATTAAGCGACGTCTGCGAGGGTGCGCCCATGGATCGCCGCGCCCTCATCGGACTGGCTCTCGTCGCCGCCTCGGCCGGATCGGCTGCGGCCAGCCCGCCTCCTTCGGATGAAGGCGGAGCGCCGGCCGAGAGCTATATCAATCTCAACGCCGTCAACGCCGCCGTCGTCCGCGCCAACGGGCGCCGGGGCGTGTTGAGCGTGGATCTGGGCATCGATGTGCCGGACATGGATCTGCGCACGACCGCCGCAGCGTCCGGCCCGCGCCTGCGAGCGGAGCTGGCGCAGGTGGTCCAGCGTTTCGCCGCCGGCCTGCCGGCGGGAGAGCCGCCCGACGTGCACCAGCTGTCCCGCGACCTTCAGTTCGCCGTCAACCAGGTGCTCGGCCGTCGCGGCGCCCGGCTCCTGCTCGGCACGGTGATGGTGGTCTGAGGCCTACTGGGCCGACATGCCGCCGTCGATCTTGAACTCGGCGCCGGTGATGAACTTGCTCTCGTCCGAAGCCAGATAGACCACGCACCAGGCCACGTCGTCCGGCTCGCCGATGCGCTTGAGCGGAATGCCCCGCGCCAGCTTCTCGTGGGCCAGGGCCTCGTCGCCGCCCGCCATGGCCGTGAACGGGTCCAGAATCCCGGTCTTGATGAACACCGGATGCACCGAGTTCGACCGCACCCCGTTGCGCGCCTTGGCGCACTCCAGCGCCACGGTCTTGGAGAACAGCCAGACCGCCGCCTTGGACGCGTTGTAGGGTCCCATGCCCGGCGCCGCCGTCAGCCCGGCGATGGACGAGATGTTGACGATGGAGCCCCGCCCGGACGCCGCCAGATGCGGCAGGGCGTGCTTGCAGCCCAGCATGACCGACTCGACATTGATGGCCTGCACGCGCCGCCAGGCGTCCAGATCGGTCTCCGCCACCGGCTTCATCTCGCCGCCCACGCCCGCATTGTTGACCAGCACCGACAGCCCGCCCAGGTCGGCCACGGCCTGGTCGATCACCGCGATCCACTGGGCCTCGTCGGTGACGTCGTGGGCGTAGGCGAAGGCCGCGCCCGGATGGTCGGCGTTGATCGCTTCGGCCAGCGCCCGCGCCCCGGCCGCGTCGATGTCGGTCAGGGCCAGCCGCGCGCCCGCTTCGGCCATGCGCCGCGCCATGGCCTGGCCCAGACCGCCCGCCGCCCCGGTGATCAGGGCGATCTTGCCCTCAAGCCGCCCGCTCATTTGCCGCCAAGCCCGACGGCGGCGGCGGTCATGAATTCCGCCAGCTCCACGTCCAGCCCCGTGACCCCGTCCGCGTCATGGGTGGTCAGCAGCACCTCGACCCGGTTGTAGACATTGGACCACTCCGGATGGTGATCCATCCTGTCCGCCTTCAGGGCGACGCGGGTCATGAAGCCGAAGGCCGCGTTGAAGTCCCCGAACACGAATTTGCGCACGATGGCGTCCCGTTCGCCGGGCGCCCGGGCCCAGCCCGGCAGTCCTTCCAGAGCCTTTTCAGCCCCGATGCGTTCAGCGGCCATGTGCGTCTCCCTCGGCGATCCTGCCACCGGCCTATCGCGCACCGCTCCCTGCGGCAAGCGGATGCGGCCACGCGGCCCGGTGACGGCGCGCCCCGCAGCCGCTAAAGCGATGCCATGACCGAGCCTGCGCAAAAGACCTCATCCTTCGGCTTCCGCGATGTGGACGCGCGCGAGAAGGTCCGGCTGGTCCGCGGGGTGTTCGATTCCGTGGCCTCCAGCTACGACCTGATGAACGACCTGATGAGCGGGGGCGTGCACCGGCTGTGGAAGGACGCGGCGGCGGCGAAGCTCAATCCCCGCCCCGGCGAGCGCATCCTCGACGTGGCCGGCGGCACCGGCGACATGGCCCGCCGCTATGCGAGGCTGGCCCGCCGCGCGCAGCAGCGTCTGGGCGGCGCCGACGCCGAGGTCATGGTGCTGGACTACAACGCCGGGATGATCATGGCCGGGGTCCAGAAGGGCGGCGAGCCCGAGATGACCTGGACCGTGGGCGACGCCATGAATCTTCCAATGCCGGACGCCAGCGTGGACGCCTATTCCATCAGCTTCGGCATCCGCAATGTGGCCGACATCCCCCAGGCCCTCGCCGAAGCCCGCCGCGTGCTGAAGCCCGGCGGCCGCTTCCTGTGTCTGGAGTTCTCGCGCCCCACGGCCGAGCCGGTGCGCAAGGCCTATGACCTGTGGTCCTTCAACGCCATTCCCGCCATCGGCCAGTGGGTGGCGAAGGACCGCGACAGTTACCAGTATCTGGTGGAGAGCATCCGCCGCTTCCCCGACCAGTCGACCTTCAAGGCCATGATCGAGGCCGCCGGCTTCAGCCGGGTCAGCGTCACCAACCTGTCCGGCGGGGTCGCGGCCATCCATCACGGCTGGGCCGTCTGACCGTGCCCTTCGATCCGTCGCCCGAGACCGCCGCCCCCCTGCCGCCCGTGCGCGTGCGCGATCCCATCGGGTCGTTCCTGCGGCTGCAGGGCTGGCTGTGGGTGCTGCTGCGCCACGACGCCGTCGTGCCCCGCGAGATCACCCCCCTGCTGCCGGCGTGGGCCCGGCTGATCGCCCGGTTCCTGCACCTGTTCGCGGGGCGCGAGGCCCGCGCCGGCCGCCCCGGCCAGCGTCTGGGCGCCGCCTTCGAACATCTGGGCCCCGTGGCCATCAAGCTGGGCCAGGTGCTGGCCACCCGCGCCGACATCTTCGGGACCGAGTTCGCCCGCGACCTGGGCCGGCTCAAGGACCGCCTGCCGCCGTTCCCCGTCGATCAGGCCCGCCGCGAGGTCCAGCGTTCGCTGGGCCGCCCGGTGGAGGCCCTGTTCACCGATTTCCAGCCCGCCATCGCCGCCGCCTCCCTGGCCCAGGCCCACCCGGCGTATCTGGCCGACGGCCGCAAGGTGGCGGTCAAGGTGCTGCGCCCCGGCGTGGAGCGCCGCGTGGCGCTGGGCCTCGACGCCATGCGGCTGGGCGCGAAACTGACCCGCCGCTTCGTGCCCCTGCTGCGCCGGCTGGAGCCCGAGGCCTTCGTCGAGACCATCGCCCGCGCCCTGCAGCTTGAACTGGACATGCGGCTGGAGGCCGCCGCCGCCAGCGAGCTGGGCGAGATCATGGGCCGCGCCGGCCACATGACCGCCCCCGCCGTGATCTGGGACGGGGTGGGCAAGCGGGTCCTGACGCTGGAGTGGGCCGAGGGCCTGCCCATGACCGACCCCGCCGCCGCCGACCAGCCGGGGCTGGACCGGAACCAGCTGGCCGACAACATCGTGCGCGCCTTCCTGTCCCAGGCCCTGGACCACGGCGTCTTCCACGCCGACCTGCACGAGGGCAATCTGTTCTGCTCGGCCCCCGCCAACGCCGTGGCGGTGGACTTCGGCATCGTCGGCCGCCTCGGCCCCGGCGAGCGCCGCTACCTGGCCGAGATCCTGTGGGGCTTCCTGACCCGCGACTATCCCCGCATCGCCCGCGTCCATTTCGAGGCCGGCTATGTGCCCCCCGTCCATGCGGTGGAGACCTTCGCCCAGGCCCTGCGCGCGGTGGGCGAGCCGGTGATCGGCAAACAGGCGTCCCAGGTCTCCATGGGCCGCCTGCTGGGCCAGCTGTTCGAGATCACCGACCTGTTCGACATGCACCTGCGCCCCGAACTGATCCTGCTGCAGAAGACCATGGTCTCGGTGGAGGGGGTGGCCCGCCGCCTCAACCCCGACCACGACCTGTGGGCCGCGGCCAAGCCGGTGGTCGAACAATGGATCCAGCGCGAGCTGGGGCCCAGGGCCAAGGCCCGCGATGTCATGCAGGAAGGGCTCGACACCCTGCGCGCCCTGTCGAAATGGGCCCAGGCGCCCCACGCGCCGCAAACCATCGTCATCGAACGCCGGGTCGCCGCCCGCTGGCCCGCCGTGCTATCGGTGGCGGCCGCCGTCGGGGCCGCCGTCGCCCTGATCCTGTCCACGGGCGTCCTGCCCTGACCCCCAGCCGGAGCCTCGCCATGAAGCCGATCCTGTTCGCCCCCGTTCTTGCGATGTCGCTCGCCCTCGTCCCCGCCGCCGCCCTGGCCCAGGACAACCACGCCGGCCACGGCGATCCCGCCGCCCATGCCGGGGCCGAAGCCTCGGCGGAAGAGGCCATGCTGCGCACCACCATCGCGGCGATGCAGGCCGGGACCCCCAACTACGACGACATGGGCCCGCAGCTGGCCGACGCCGTGCGCGCCGGCGAAGCCTCCATCACCCCCATGATCCAGGGCTACGGCGCTCTCCAGACCCTGGAGCACCAGGGCGAGGTCCAGGGCGCCCAGCACTACCGCGCCACCTTCGACAACGCCGTCACCGACTGGTTCATCGCCCTGGGCGACGACGGCAAGATCGCGGGCCTGCTGTTCCGCCCGGCGGGGTAGGGGGCTTCTGGCCCTCGCCGACAGGTCACTGCTAGCCACCGGGGCAGAGAAGCTGCGCGTGTGGGCACCGTTAGGCTGCATGCGCACCTTGCAGCCATAGCTTGATTTGCTAGGTGCCCTCTACGGGCCCGTTTTGGTAGCCGAGGTCGCGAAGCCTCGGGTTAGGATCAGGAAGGCGGGCACGAAGATAGTTCACGCGCTGACTATGATTATCTTCCCACCTGTCTGATTGGACGCTAGGTTTTGGATACTTAAGGCAACTGACGATCGCCAATGCTTGGTCCCAGTTCAGATGGGCTTTTGGTTTGGCGAAAAAATCTCTGACGCTGTTATAGTTCTGCATGTCAGTTCCGTAATAAGCGCAATATAAATACGCCAACCAGATTGATAGTTTAGAACGCGTTCTATGAAGACGAATTGTAAGTATAAGTTCTTCCAATTTTGCAATCAGAAGCAATCTTCCGCGTCGTGGAAAGATAGTTCTAACTAGCTGCTGCTCAATCGTGCTGACGCCAGCTAGCTTGTGGCCATATGTAAATTTTGCTCCAGCCCTTAGAAGGGAAAACGTGTCTATTCCGCTGTGATTTCTCGCCCTTCTGTCCTCGGCGGCTATCAGGGCCTCGACTATTATCGGAGCGTCAGGTGCGTACTCTTCAATAAACCAAGCGGAGTAACTGTCTATCATGACGTGGGCGACGCCCAAATTAAGCATCCTGAGCATGGCCCATCACCTTGAATGTTATGCTGGCGATAAGTATGGCCAGAATTACAAAGCTTGCTGCGGCTTGGGCATGGAAGGCTGCTTTCCACATCATGGATGAAATTTGCTGGGATGCGTCAATACCCAGCATAGCGTCAGATGATAGAAACATTGCTGGAATTGCATTGTCGGCCCATTCGCGCCAATCCGCTGACCAATCCGACATAAATCCCGCATGAACCAATGCGCCCGCAACATATGCTAACGTCACAATTATAAATATTGGCCAGAGATCGCGCCCGTAGTTTGTCATCCAAAGCCAGAGTTTTAATGGTGCCGATTTTTTCTCGCCTCTACCATTATATCTGCGTTCGTCCGCATGAATACGATTGATAATTCTTTGAGAGGTTCCAAATGGCATCTCCTTCGCATTGAGACCAAAGAATTTCGTTCTGCTATCGTAAATGAAATCTGATACACCGCTGCAAGAGTCATTAATGCTGCACTTGGATAAGTTCGCGCCGCTCAAGTCGGATCGCGTCAAATTGGTCTCTCTAAATATTGCCTGATAGAGATTTGACCTGACCAATTTAACTGCAGTTAAATCGGATCTTACAAAATAGCATCTTCGTAGATTGAATCCGGACAGATTTAATCCTGATAAGTTCGCATCGGCTATTATGATTCTTGACGTGGTTTGGTGTCCATGTGGGGTCGGGACGCAGAGGCCCTGCGAAAGAAAGAGACGCGCCAAATTCCAAGCGCGCCGCCGCCTCCTTTGGGAGCCTCTCATTTCCGCACAACGAATTAGCTCGCCTGTACAGATGCGCTGCCAAGCATTCCTAGCGTACTCTTCAGCCATTAGCCCTCGCCCCAGCTCGACTTTCGGAACACAATCCTTCAAGACGGATAAGTAAAAGTGTTCACCCGATTCACTGCAACCTATGATTTGCCAGGCCGGGGTTGCACTACCATTTTGTAGTGGGGGGATTTCTGGGCTCTCTCTTACGCTGGCGGTCATGAGTCCCTAAAAGGTTGCCCCCGTTCGGTGCCTCATTCGGGCCGTTTCAGTTTGCGCGTGCAACTAGCCACCGCCCCCACCCAAAACCGTCACATCCCGCTTGGATAATCCCCGCCTTGGCCATAAGACTCCGGCCGGGACGGGGGACAATTCATGAGCTTCAGTGTCGTCGCGCTCTCTGCGCTCGTGCTGTATTCGCTGGGGTCGGTGGCGTACGTCTATCGCTGGCGCGGGAACACCCGCTGGGCCGGCCCGACCCAGTATCTGCGCAAGGCCTGGCCCATCTTCGCGCCCCTGAACTGCGTCCTGTACATGACCACCCGCCCCTGGGCGCGCGGGCCGGTGACGGCGGCGGAGCGGGTGCCGAACCTGGCCCTGCTGCGCGACAACTGGCAGGTGATCCGCGACGAGGCCCTGGCCCTGCAGGCCGGCGGCGCCTTCGAGGCGGCCAAGGCCGAGGGCTCGGCGGGCTCCTACGACCTGGGCTTCCGCACCTTCTTCAAGCGCGGCTGGAGCAAATTCTATCTCACCTGGTACGGGACCACCCACCGCTCGGCCCAGCGCGCGTGTCCGCGCACCGTGGCCCTGCTGAACCAGATCCCCGAGGTGAAGGGCGCCATGTTCACGGTCCTGCCCGCGGGGTCCGAACTGACCCTGCACGCCGACCCGCTGGCCTGTTCCCTGCGCTATCATCTGGGGCTGCAGACGCCCAATTCGGACGCGTGCAAGATCGAGGTGGACGGCGTGCCCCTGTCGTGGCGCGACGGCCAGGACTTCATCTTCGACGAGACCTATCCCCATCAGGCCCGCAACGACACGGGCGACAGCCGCCTGATCCTCATGTGCGACGTGGCCCGGCCCCTCAATGTCTTCGGCCGGGTGTTCAACGCGGGCTACCGCCGGCTGGCCGCCGGAACCCTGGTGCCCAATACGGACGAGGACCAGCGCGGCGCCGTCAGCGCCCTGTTCGCTTCCCTGGCCCCCATCAGCGCCCGGTCGAAAGCCCTGAAACTGACCAATCCGCGCCGCTACAAGCTGCTCAAGCACACGGTCAACGCCACCCTGCTGCTGGTGGTCATGGCCGGGGCCTACGGTCTGTTCCGGCTGGCCGAGGTCGCCGCCGACGCCCTGATCTGACGGGGCGCGCTCAGTCGGACAGGCCGGGCTTGCCCCGCGCGGCCTTGATCTTCGACCGCCCCGCCTTGGCCTGAAGGCGGCGCTCCTTGGATCCCTTGGTGGGTTTGGTGCGGATGCGCTTGACCGGGGCTGTCCGGGCCTTCTCGATCAGGGCGTTCAGCCGCTCCACCGCATCGTCGCGGTTGCGCTCCTGGGTGCGGAAGCGGGTGGCGGTGATCTGGATGACGCCCTCATTGGTCAGGCGCGAGCCCGCCGCCTTCATCAGCCGCGCCCGCACCGCCTCGTCCAGCGACGGCGACCGGGCCGCGTCGAAGCGCAGGTGCACGGCGGTGGACACCTTGTTGACGTTCTGTCCGCCCGGCCCGCCCGCGCGGAAATAGCGGAACTCCAGCTCGTCCTCGGGCACGAGGGGTTCGGTCATGATCGTGTCGCCTCCCTCGAAGCCGTGAACGCGTGAAACTCAAACCCGTCATTCCCGGCCTTGAGCCGGGAATCCAGACTCACCGAACATTCCGGGCTCGCCTTGCCCTGTCGGTGTCTCTGGATCGCCGGGTCAAGCCCGGCGATGACGAAGAAGGCGGGTTCGCCCCCGAAAGCCCTCCACGCATTCTTAAACATATAAAGACATCCTTATATGTTTGTTGCCCCGCGCGGCGTGGACCGCTATAGCGCGCTCAAACCTTCAAGACACGTCAGGAACGCACATGGCCGACTACATCGTCCGCGACATCTCCCTTGCCGACTGGGGCAACAAGGAGATCGAGATCGCCGAAACCGAAATGCCGGGCCTGATGGCCCTGCGCGAGGAATACGGCAAGGCCCAGCCGCTGAAGGGCGCCCGCATCGCCGGCTCGCTGCACATGACCATCCAGACCGCCGTGCTGATCCAGACGCTGGAAGCCCTGGGCGCCGACGTGCGCTGGGCCTCGTGCAACATCTATTCGACCCAGGACCACGCCGCCGCCGCCATCGCGGCGTCCGGCACCCCGGTGTTCGCCACCAAGGGCGAGACCCTGGAAGAGTACTGGGACTACGCCCACCGCATCTTCGAATGGTCCGACGGCGGCTATCCCAACCTGATCCTGGACGACGGCGGCGACGCCACCCTGCTGACCGTGCTGGGCCCCAAGGCCGAGAAGGACGCCTCGGTTCTGGACAATCCCCAGAACGAGGAAGAGGAAGCCCTGTTCGGGGTCATGAAGCGGTACCTGAAGGAGAAGCCCGGCTTCTATTCGGCCATCCGCGACGCCATCAAGGGCGTGTCCGAGGAGACCACCACCGGCGTGCACCGCCTGTACGAGCTGGCGAAGAAGGGCGAGCTGCCGTTCCCCGCCATCAACGTCAACGACAGCGTCACCAAGTCCAAGTTCGACAATCTGTACGGCTGTCGTGAATCGCTGGTGGACGCCATCCGCCGCGGCACCGATGTGATGCTGTCGGGCAAGGTGGCCGTGGTCTGCGGCTACGGCGACGTGGGCAAGGGCTCGGCCGCCTCGCTGCGCCAGGGCGGCGCCCGGGTCATCGTCACCGAGATCGACCCCATCTGCGCCCTGCAGGCGGCCATGGAAGGCTATGACGTCCAGACCCTGGACGACGTGTGCGACAAGGCCGACATCTTCGTCACCGCCACCGGCAACAAGGACGTGATCACCGTCGATCACATGCGCCGGATGAAGATGAACGCCATCGTGTGCAACATCGGCCACTTCGATTCCGAGATCCAGGTCGCGGGTCTGAAGAACATGAAGTGGGACGAGATCAAGCCGCAGGTGGACCATGTGGAGTTCCCGAACGGCAACAAGATCATCCTGCTGTCCAAGGGCCGTCTGGTGAACCTGGGCAACGCCACGGGGCACCCGTCCTTCGTCATGTCGGCGTCCTTCACCAACCAGACCCTGGCCCAGATCGAGCTGCACACCAATCTGTCGGCCTATGAGAACCAGGTCTACGTCCTGCCCAAGCACCTGGACGAGAAGGTCGCGGCCCTGCACCTGGACAAGCTGGGCGCGAAGCTGACCGTGTTGAACAAGGAGCAGGCCGACTACATCGGCGTGCCGACCGAGGGCCCATTCAAGCCGGACCACTACCGCTACTGATCGATCCGGGAGATCTGCGATAGACAATGCAAAAGGCCCGCCTCCTTCCGGAGCGCGGGCCTTTTCCTTCTGGTCCGGAGGGAGGGGCCGCCTAGCGCGGCCGGGCGCGGACCACGATCACGGTGCGGCGCCGCAGGGGCTCGGCCAGGCCATCCCCGGTCATGGCGCCCGCCTCGCCCGCCGCCGACAGCGTGAACTGCGGCGCCGGCCAGCCCGCCTCGCGCATGGCGTCGGCCACGGCCGTGGCGCGCCGCTCGGACAGGGTCAGGTTTCTGGCCGGGTCGCCGGTGGCGCTGGCCAGGCCGATCACCTCCACGCCCTCGATCCGGCAGGCCTGCAGCCGCTGGCCGGTCAGGGCGATCAGGTCCCGCGCCGGCCGCGCGATGCGCGCCTCGCCCTCCTCGAAATAGATGTCCAGCCGCTGCTCCGCGCAGCCGGCCGGGTCCGTCACCAGCGCGTCCCGCCCTGCGAAGCTGCAGCCCGCAACCGCCAGCGCCGCCCCGACCGCTGCAATGCCCAAACGCTTCATGATCCGCTCCCAAAGCCTGCGGCCGGACGCCCGGCGCGCGAAAAAGGGCGGCCCGCGCGCGAGCCGCCCCTTCAGTCCGCTTCACCCGAAGGGCGGAGCCAGCCTACCAGCGGACGCGCGTGCCATCTTCCCAATAGCACTCGGTCTGACGGTTGTCGTAGCAGTAGTAGTACTGGCCGTTGGCGGCGCGATAGCGCTGCTGGTTCTGGCGGTCCTGCGAGGAACCACGGATGGCGCCCACGGCGCCGCCGATGGCCGCGCCGGCCACGGTGGCTTCGGTGTCGCCGCCCAGGAGCTGGCCGGCCGCCGCGCCGATGGCCGCGCCGATGGCGCCCTGGCGAACGGTCTGGTTGGAATTGCCGTACGGGTCGCTGGCGCAGGCGCTGGCCAGCAAGCCAGCCCCGGCGATCGCGATCATGATCTTTTTCATTTTGATGTCCTTCGGTCCGAGGAAGTCGCCCCCGAGGCGAGAACGCTGGATTGCCAGCCGGGTTCCGCGACTATGATTGCGGTTAAGGTTGCGTTAAACATTTCGATGGGGCGCCCCGGCGGCCCGCGAGTTTTGCGGCGCGGCGACGCGGCGCGCTGAATTGGGGGCTTTTCATGCGTTTTTCCGAACCTGTTCGTATGGCTGACGACGACGGCGGCCCGGTCTGGGCCCGCAACAAGCGGCGCCGCGGCGGTCCGCCGGTGGTGGGCGTCATCGTAACCTTGCTGGCGCTGTTCGGCGCCCTGACCGCCGTCCTCGGCATCAAGGAGCGGTCGGTGGCGGAGGGCGGCGCCATGATCGACGGCTGGATCACCGCCGGCTGGGACCAGATCAAGGAGATCACCGGCCAGGCCGACGAAGCGACGGATGAGGCCCTGGCTGACACGGCTGACGCCGCCGGCCGGGCCGGCGCGGCCCTCGGCGAAGGCGCTGAAAACGCGGCCCGGGAGCTCCAGGCCGAATAGCGTCTGACGGTGCGGCGCATGGCCGGCGGCGGGCTGGAGGCCGGGCGGGAACGCGCCGGCATGTGGGGCGTTCGGCCCGCATGACAGAGACTCTGGGCGCGCCTCCCGAAAACAATGTCCCGGCCGCCGCCCCGGCGTCCGACGGGCGCCGTCCCGTGACTTGCCACGCGCCGATCAGGCGCGTGGTGGTGCTGGTCAATCCCATGTCCGGCGGCGTCGGCGCCAACGCCGCCGCCGACGCCCGCGACCTGCTGGCGGGCTTTGCCTGTGAATCCGAGGTCGTGCTGCTGGAGGGCGACGACATGGGCGGCACCATGGACCGGGTCCTGTCCGGCGGGGCCGATCTGGTGGTGGTGCTCGCCGGGGACGGGACGGCGCGCGCCGTGGCCTCCCGCGCGGGCCCCGACGGGCCCCTCGTGGCGCCCTTGCCCGGAGGCACCATGAACATGTTGCCCAAGGCGCTTTACGGCACCACCGACTGGAAAAAGGCGCTGAACATCATTCTGGAGGACGGCGAACCGCAGCACGTTTCCGGCGGGGAGGTGGACGGCAACGCCTTCTACTGCGCCGCCATCCTCGGGGCGCCGGCCCTGTGGGCCCCGGCGCGGGAGGCGCTGCGCGGCGGCAAGCTGAAGCTGGCCCTGACCCACGCCCGCCGGGCCTGGAGGCGGGCGTTCTCCGGACGCATCCGGTTCTCCCTGGACGGCGCGCCGCGTCAGAGGGCCGAGGCGCTCGTGTTGATCAGTCCGATGATCTCGCGCGCGCTGGAGGAGCCCGTCGGCCTCGAGGCGGCGGCGATGAATCCCCATGACGCGTCGGACGCCTTCCGTCTCGCCGCCCATGCCCTGTTCGACGACTGGCGCCACGATCCGGCAGTGAAGACACAGTCCGCGCGCCGGATTCGCGTCTCGGCCCGCTCGCGGGTGCCGGCGGTTCTGGACGGCGAGCCCATTCTGCTGCCCGCCGACAGCACGATCCGGTTCCTGCCCAGGGCGTTCCGCGCCCTGGCCCCGCGCCCGCCCGCCGCCGAGGACACGGTCTGATGGCGCCACGCACGGCGACCCGCGCCTGATGGGCAGGGTTCTCCAGTTCTCCGATGTTCACTTCGGCCGGGAGCACGCGGACGCGGCGGCGGCGGCGCTGGACTACGCCCACGCCACGCCCAACGATCTGGTCCTGATCACCGGCGACATCACCCAGAACGGCTACACCGCCGAGTTCGACGCCGCCGCGCGCTGGATCAAGGCGATGCCGGAGCCGGTCTTCGTGACCGTCGGCAATCATGACGTGCCCTACTGGAATGTGCTGGACCGGCTGTTCTGGCCCTGGCGGCGCTTTGAGCGCGCCACCGGCCATCCGGCCCACGATCACGAGTTCCGAAGCGAAGGGCTGATGGTCCGCGGGGTCACCACCGCGCGCGGCTGGCAAGCGCGGCTGAACTGGTCCAAGGGCGTCATCGATCTGGACCAGACCCAGCGGGCTGCCCGGGCCCTGCAGGCCGCGCCTTCAGGGGCCCTGCGCATCCTGGCCTGCCACCATCCGCTTGTGGAGATGATCGGCACCCCCATGACCGGCGACGTGATCCGGGGCGAGGCGGCGGCCCATATCTTCACCGCAGCCGGGGTGGATCTCATCACCACCGGCCATACGCATCAGCCCTTTGCCCTGCCGTTGCAGGCGGGAGACCAGTTCTCCTACGCCGTGGGCTGTGGAACCCTGTCCCACCGCGAGCGGGGCGCGCCGCCCAGCTTCAACCGCATCGACTGGGATGAGGCGGCCGTCACCGTGACCACCATGGCGTGGGAGAAGGGCGCCTTTGTGGATGACCGGGCCTGGACCCTGCCCCGGCGCGGCCGGACGACATAAAAAAAGGCCGCGGGAGCGATCCCGCGGCCTTTTCAGGTGAAGGCGGCAGCCTCCTAGACTTTCGGACCGCGACCTCGAAGTCCGCCCGCCACCAGGGCGATGACGAACAGGATAATGGCGATCACGGCGATGAATTTGGCGATCTCGAACGAGAAGTTCGCGATGCCGCCGAAACCCAGGACCGCGGCGATCAGGGCGACGACCAGGAAAATGATGGCCCAACGAATCATGCGCGTCCTCCGAAGCGATTGACACGGTCTCGACCCATCGTCGGACCTGTGTTGCAAACGCCCTTGCAGCGTCGCCGTTCCCGTCAGCGACGCCGTCCGCGGCTGCTTTCAGTGAAAGCCGCCGCGACCATGGAGGCCAGCGCCGGATTTCTCAGGAAGATCCAGCCGCCCGCCAGGGCGGCGACGGTGGCCAGCACGGGTCGGTTGCGGAACAGGGTGAAGGCCCGCTCTCCAAGGCCCGCAGGTTCCTGCTCGTCCCCGTCGTCATCACCCTTCGCCTTGCCCCGGAACGCCATGGCGATGGCCAGGGCGCCGAGCCCCGCGACCGCGGCGGTGATG
>JBALUZ010000061.1:0-15556 GCA_036963825.1 Brevundimonas sp. | reverse complement strand
CGTTCCGGACGCCGTCACCGTCCGCGCCAGATCGCGCGTCGTCGCAGCCGCCACCGTCACGGTCTGGGAGGACGCCCCGGTCGCCGGCTCGCCGTCCGCTGTCTCTTCGCTCCCCCCGCCGCAGCCCGACAGGGCCAGCAGGGCGCAGACGCCGAAGACGGTCAGGCCGCCGCGCAGGGTTGTCATGAGGCGATCGCCGGTTCCGGCCGCGGTCGTCTGTGCCACGCCATATTCCTTCGTCATAGGTGCGCAGCCGCACGGGGAGACGGACGCGCGCAGGACCGGCGCCTGCAAGACACCGACAGACCGGCTGATTAGACGGTTTGGCCGTCGCCCTCAAACGATCTTAGGGTGTATTACGACATCTTAATTCTCGCGCCGCAGACGCGGCCGGGCGACGGGCGCGCACCGGCATACGCTTGGCGGTCCCCCGGCGGCGTGATACCGGCGCGGTCATGAGCCAGACGCCGATCGAACGCATCCGCAATTTCAGTATCGTTGCACACATTGACCACGGGAAGTCGACGCTGTCGGACCGCCTGATCCAGGCGACCGGGGGCCTGACCGTGCGCGAGATGCGCGAGCAGGTGCTCGACAACATGGAGATCGAGCAGGAGCGGGGCATCACCATCAAGGCGCAGACCGTGCGCCTGACCTACAAGGCGAAGGACGGGCTGGACTATGTCCTGAACCTGATGGACACGCCGGGCCACGTGGACTTCGCCTATGAGGTGTCGCGCTCCCTCGCCGCCTGCGAGGGCTCGATCCTCGTCGTCGACGCCTCCCAGGGCGTGGAGGCCCAGACCCTGGCCAATGTCTACCAGGCCATCGACAACAACCACGAGATCGTCCCGGTCCTCAACAAGATCGACCTGCCCGCCGCCGAACCCGACCGGGTGCGCGAGCAGATCGAGGACGTCATCGGCATCGACGCCTCGGACGCCGTCCTGTGCAGCGCCAAGTCCGGCCTCGGCATCGAGGACGTGCTGGAGGCCATCGTCACCCGCCTGCCGGCGCCCAAAGGCGACCCGGACGCCCCGCTCAAGGCCATGCTGGTGGACGCCTGGTACGACCCCTACCTGGGCGTCATCCTGCTGGTGCGCGTGTTCGACGGCTGGCTGCGCGCCGGCCAGCGCGTCACCTTCATGCAGAACGGCACGACCCATCTGGTGGACCGGGTCGGGGTCTTCCTGCCCAAGAACACCCCGGTGGAGAGCCTCGGCCCCGGCGAGGTCGGCTTCATCACCGCCCAGATCAAGGAAGTGGCCCACGCCGCCGTGGGCGACACCATCACCGACGAGAAGCGCCCCACCGCCACGCCGCTGAAAGGCTTCAAGGAGGTCCAGTCGGTGGTCTTCTGCGGCCTGTTCCCCGTGGACGCCGCCGATTTCGAGGACCTGCGCGCCGCCATCGGCCGCCTGCGCCTGAACGACGCCAGCTTCACCTATGAGATGGAATCCAGCGCGGCCCTCGGCTTCGGCTTCCGCTGCGGCTTCCTCGGCCTGCTGCACCTCGAGATCATTCAGGAGCGCCTCAGCCGCGAGTTCAACCTCGACCTGATCGCGACCGCCCCCTCGGTGGTCTACAAGATCGGCCTGCGCGACGGCACGACCATCGACCTGCACAACCCGGCCGACCTGCCCGACGTCATGCAGATCGACACCATCAGTGAGCCGTGGATCAAGGCCACCATCCTGACCCCCGACGAATACCTCGGCGGCGTCATCAAGCTGTGTCAGGACCGCCGCGGCCAGCAGATCGAGCTGTCCTACGTCGGCACCCGCGCCCTGGTGGTCTATGAGCTGCCGCTGAACGAGGTCGTGTTCGACTTCTACGACCGGCTGAAGTCGATCTCGAAGGGCTATGCCAGCTTCGATTACGAGCTGACCGACTACAAGGTCGGCGATCTGGTCAAGATGAACATCCTGGTCAATGCCGAGCCGGTCGACGCCCTCAGCATGCTGGTCCACCGGGGCCGCGCCGAGACCCGCGGCCGCGGCATGGTCGAGAAGATGAAGGAGCTGATCCCGCCCCACATGTTCGTCATTCCCATCCAGGCGGCCATCGGCGGCAAGATCATCGCCCGCGAAACCGTCCGCGCCCTGCGCAAGGACGTGACGTCCAAATGCTACGGCGGCGACGCCACGCGGAAGAAGAAGCTGCTGGAGAAGCAGAAGGCCGGCAAGAAGCGCATGCGCCAGTTCGGCAAGGTGGAGATCCCGCAGGAGGCCTTCATCGCCGCCCTGAAGATGGATGACGATTGAGGGGGCTTAGCCCAAGTCGCTAATCTTGGCCGGCTCTAACCCTGTAAGATGTCCCAAGCGCAAATCTACGTTCCTGAAGGCGTCTTCAACGTTCTGATTCATGCTCATGGCATGCTTTACGGCTTGGGTTTTTGGTGAATGGTCAAGATCCATTGACCAGATCGGATGCTCGACCAATCGCTGAACACCCTTCTCAATCGCCTCCCACTGAGCCACGTCCGGTTCGCGTTCGGTGAACACTCGGTCGGGCGACTCTTCGGCCATGATGTGCGCAACCAGCTTTTTCATTAGCATGGTGACATACTGGAGCGACGCTTGGAATTTTAGCCTTTTGGCTCGTTCTTCAGCTTGAGGAGACGGATTGGGGCCGACTTCAAATGCCGCGGCTGTGAACATGTTCAATAGCCGCACGATGTTCTTATTTTCCCGCTCGCGCAGCTGCCGCATAGCCTCCCCTTTTTGGGCGAGTGGCTTCGAATAGATCAGCTGCTGAAGCACTTTGCCCTTGATTGCCGCCTCCGGAATGCCTTGATCGCCGGTCCTCTTGCTATTGGGTTTGGCGATGTGGGATCGCAGTTCGAGGGTGGGGTCACCGACGATCCCATCTACAAGAGCAGCTTTGAATGCTTCCGTGGCACGTTTGCGCTCCGCTGGGTCAGCGATCCACTTTAGAAAGCCTTCTTCGGACGCCTCGTGGGAACCGACAGCCTCCTCGTACTCACTCAGTTTCTGCTCCCATTCATCGGAGAGCTTAGCGTTGAACTCAAAGGGGGAGAGAGGAAGCTTTTTGATCTTCGATTGAATAGAATTTACCAATATAATGGCGCTTTTGGTCTCCATCCCCAGATAGACCTTCACGACCACCCGATCTGCGCCCTTGAGCCAAGTGGCCACCGTTTTGTGCTGCCCATCGAACATGAGAAGCGGTTGCTTTGTACCGTCGGGAAATGCCTTGAGCCGACACGCCGGAGGCTCGTGCAAAGGATTCATCTGAAGATCTGAGAGGATGGACCAGAGATGAGCCAGCTTAACCGTTCTTGGTTGGCACTCCTCGTCATTGGTGATTGCTGACCTCGGCACATCGACAAATGTATACCGAACGGGCCGCTTACTCACCAAATCGGTATAGTAGGGAACTGAGCGAACTGATCCGTCGGGGAACTCGAAGCGTATACGATCAGCACCTTCAGCTTCCGCAACTACAGCCGAAGGCGTTTCGCCAAAATAACCAATTGCACCGTCGTACTTCACGTCACCACCGTGCCTGGCAACGTAGGCCTCAAATTTGAGGAAGGGCCGAACGCTGACAGAGGGGTGATTGCGCTTGAAGCGATTGCAGCGACGATGGACAACGTTGAGATTGTCCAACGTGTCGGCACCGCCTTCCGAACTCGGTTGGTCGTGGTCGATCTCTAGAATATCTGCCGCTCGATTCATCTCCTCGCCACAGAGAAAGCACTTTCCACCGCTCTTAAGCCAAAGCTCATCCAGCGCACCGGAATCCCCGGTCTCAGGCACCAGTGCTTTGATTTCTTTAGAGACGATGATCCCAGGCATTAACAGTTCTCCTAAGCAGCAAGATCGATCTAGCCGCTTAGGGTCAAGAACGCCATCATTCGTCCTCAGAGAGGACGTTCCTGACTTGTTCTCCTGGCGGCGACCTGGCAATCTGTCACCCTGAGAATCACGGGAATCAGCCGTGTCGGAGTATGCCCTCATGGTGAAGCAAGCTGGTCAGGCGCTGGCCGACAAAGCGGTGGCCCTTGGCTATATTGATGGGCCCGTCAAACCGGCGCCGGTTCCGAGCAATCCTCCGCTCAAGCTTGTTCAGCCCGCGAATGAAGGCGGGGGCGACGCAGAATTCACCTTCATCGATCTGTTCGCCGGCATCGGCGGCCTGCGGCGCGGCTTTGAGTCCATCGGGGGCCGCTGCGTCTTCACGAGTGAATGGGACAAGTACAGCCAGCAGACCTACCGGGCGAACTTCCCCGATGACGATCACGAGATCAACGGCGACATCACCAAGATCGACGCCGCCGATATCCCGGCGCACGACGTGCTGCTGGCGGGCTTCCCCTGCCAGCCGTTTTCCATCGCGGGCGTCTCGAAAAAGAACGCCCTGGGCCGGGCTCACGGTTTTGAGGACAAGACCCAGGGCACATTGTTCTACGACGTGGCGCGGATCATCGCCCACCATCGGCCGGCGGCCTTCCTTCTGGAGAATGTTCGCAACCTGGTCAGTCACGACAAGGGCAAGACGTTCCAGACCATCAAGGACGTGCTGACCAATGAGCTGGGTTACACGATTGATTTCCGCGTGATCGATGGACGCCACTGGACGCCCCAGCATCGCGAGCGGATTTTCATCGTGGGCTTCCGGGAGGACCAGGACTTCCGGTTTGCGGACATGAAGGTTCCGGAAGCGGCGCCGAAGCTGCGGGATATTCTTCACCGCGAAGCCGATGAGTCGGAAATTCCGGATCAGAAATACACGATCGGCAACTCGGGCCGGGTGGCGGACAAATACACCCTGACGGATCACCTCTGGAACTATCTCCAGCGGTACAAGGAAAAGCACCAGGCGGCGGGCAATGGCTTCGGCTTTGGCCTGGTGGGGCCGGACGACGTGGCCCGGACCCTGTCGGCCCGCTACTACAAGGACGGGTCGGAAATCCTGATCAAACAGGAGGGCAAGGCGCCCCGGCGGCTGACGCCCCGTGAGTGCGCGCGTCTGATGGGCTTTGATTCGCCGCGCGGCGCCGAGTTCATCATTCCGGTGTCAGATACGCAGGCCTATCGCCAGTTCGGGAATTCTGTTGTTGTGCCGGCTGTGAAAGCCGTTGCCGAACATATGAAGCCGCACCTGTTCGCCGCTCTCGGGAAACGGCCGAAGGCTGCTGTTGGCTGACGTCGTCGATCCGGCGACCCGCAGCCGCATGATGGCCGGGATCCGGGGCAAGAACACGAAGCCCGAACTGTTGATCCGCAAAGCCCTGCATGCGCGCGGCTTTCGCTACCGGATTCACTGCAGGGACCTGCCGGGCAATCCGGACATGTGCTTTCCGAGATATCGGGCGGTGATCTTCGTGCACGGATGCTTCTGGCACGGCCACAACTGCCACCTGTTCAAATGGCCGAAGACAAGGCCGGAATTCTGGAGCGCAAAGATCGCGCGGAACCGAGAAGTCGATGGTTCGGCGGAGCAGAAGCTATTGTCGGAAGGGTGGCGGGTCGCCACGATCTGGGAATGCGCATTGAAGGGTCGAGAGCGCCTTGATCTGGACGACGTTTCGCAGCGCTGCGCCGACTGGCTACGATCCGACCGGGACAGTCTGGTCATCAGGGGGACCTAGCCATGCAGCGCGGGATGTTGTCGAACCTCTTTGTCGGCGCCGTCGCCAAGCGACTGACGCTGGTCGAGACGATCACCGACCGGTCAAATCAGCACGAGTTCCAGGGCATCCAGCCGCTTCGTCAGCTCCTTGGCGACGAGGATCGAAAGGGCGTGGACGCCCAGTTCATCTGGCTGTCTGACGATCAGGGCTCACTGACCGAGGACGGCTTTCTGAGCTGGTCCAACGTGAGGAAGGGCAAACCGCGGCCGCCCGAGTACCACCTGTATTATTCGGGCAACGCCGTCACCGAGCGTATGGCGACAGGCGACTTGCTGATCGTCGCGTTGAAGCAGGACGGGACGTTCCTGGTCGTCGTCGTGCCGGCCAACGCCACCACCGAGAACCAGATCCTCTGGCTGTTCGGGCTTGAGCCTCCGCCCGAGAAGGGTATTTCCATCCACCGGTTTGACGCCGGGCACGATATCGAGCTCGGTTTCGCCGCACGGTACATTCTGGATGAGCTCGCGATCGAGCCGGAGGAACCTGAGGCCGCTCACCTTGATGGCCTGATCGAGCCGTTCGGCCTCATCTTCCCGTCGACGAGGGTGTTTTCCGACCTGGCGCGCAAGTCCCTGCCCGAAGTGGACCCGGTTGATGACCCGGACCGGGCGCTTGTGGACTGGCTCGACCGGGAGGAGCAGCTCTTTCGGCGTCTTGAGCACAGGGTCGTTGCGGAGCGTATCACGAGTGGATTCCAGGGGCGGGAAACGGTCGATGTGGACGGGTTTCTGTCGTTCTCCCTCAGCGTCCAGAACCGTCGGAAGGCCAGGGCGGGCCAGGCCCTTGAGAACCACCTGGAAGCAGTGTTCCTCGCCCACGGCCTGAAGTTTGCGCGGGGCGCTCTGACGGAAAACAGGAACAAGCCGGACTTCCTTTTTCCGGGCGTCGCGGAGTACGCCGACCCGGCGTTTCCCACCGAGCGGCTTCTGATGCTGGGCGCGAAATCCACGCTAAAGGACCGATGGCGGCAGGTGCTTTCGGAAGCGGTCCGGATAAACGAAAAGCACCTTCTGACCCTGGAGCCCGGAATCTCCGAAAACCAGACAGATGAGATGCGGGCAAAATCGCTGCAGCTCGTCATTCCCCGGGCCCTGCATGGCAGCTTTCGCCCGGGGCAGCGGGACTGGCTGATGGACCTGGCGGCGTTTCTGCGCCTCGCTCACCAGCGGCAAGCCGGACATCCCTGATCGGCCGCCGCTTGCGCCGCCGCCCCGGGCGGCCCAGGCCCTTGATCCGCAAGGGGTCTCGCCCGGACGGGCGGCGAATTCCGCGCGGGCCTTCGGGGCGGCGCCATACTGATCCCATGAGACGCAAGATCGAGGAGGCGCCGCCGACCTGGTTCCGGCTGAGCGAGGCCAGCTGGGACGAGATCCGGGCGGCGTATCGCAACGGGGCGACGGCCAAGGATCTGGCGGTGCGGTGGAAGGTGTCGCCGGGCACCATCTATCGCCACGCCTGCGCCGGGGGCTGGACCAAGAAGCGCAGCGCCGACGCCGAGGCGCGGGCCCATGCGGCGGCCATCGCCGAGGAGGAGCGCGTGGACCAGACGCGGCCGGACGTGGACGCCGGTCTGTTCGCGCCGCCGGGCGAGGGGGAAGAGGCGCTGAGCGATCCGGCGGCGCTGGCGGCGCAGGCCATGACGGCCTCGGCCCGGGCCATGCGGGCGCGGCTGTTCGCGGACGCCGAGAAGCTGGCCCGGCTGGCCGAGGCCTATGGCCGCATGGCCGAGCGGGCGGCCGGGCGGGGCGCGTCGGCGGCGACCATCGAGACCCTGGACCTGCAGATGCTGTCCGACATCATCTGGGACGACAGCGGGCGGGTGCGGGCGCGCTTCGACATGCGGGGGGACGACGCGGTGAACCCGGTCAAGGCGGCGTTTCACGACCGCCTGGCCCAGGCCTACAGGGAGCAGAACGACTGGATGCGGCGCGTGTACAAACAGGCGGGCCTGCTGCCGGAGGGGCGCGCGCCGTCATAGGGCGCGCAGGCGCGGGCCGCTCCGGGGCGCGCTCAGGGGCGCGGTCAGGACGCGGGGGGCGCCGGGCGGGCGTCGTCGGCGACGAGCCAGAGCCCCGCGAAGCCGGCGGTCAGGACCATGACGTGCACGCCGTCGGTCAGGGCGACCAGGGCGCAGACGCCCTGGGCCGCGGCGACGGCGGCCAGCACCCGGGCCATGGCGCGGGCGCGGAACCTGACCGCCACGGCGCCGAACACCAGCACGGCCAGCACGCCCCAGAAGATCAGGTTCAGGGCGTTGTTCTCATCGCCGATGATGCCCACGGCCAGGTTGGCCCAGATCAGCAGCACGGCGGTGAGCGCCGCCAGGGCGGCGCCGGCGCGATAGGCCAGGTTGCGGCTCAGGCGGACGGCGGCCTCGTAGATCCCCAGCGCGCCGAAGATCAGCGCGCCGGCGAAGACGAAGTCCGATGCGGTCCAGTCCACCTCGTCGGTGAGGCGCATGGCGACGAGCGGCGCGGCCAGGACGGCGGCGCCGAGGATCCAGGCGCCGATGCGCCAGGGAAAGCCGTGCGGACGGGCGGGGGTCGCAGGGGTGGTCATGGCCTTGTCTCCGGAAGCGGGATGGGGCTTTGATGCTGGCCCGGACCGCGGGTGAGCGGCATGAGCAAATCCTGAGGAATGGCTGAAAAGTGTCCGGCGGCCCGCTGCATTTCGATCGGTTCGTGCTGGACCCCGAGGGGCGCACCCTGAGCGCGGGCGGCGCCCGGGTGGCGGTGAACGGGCGCTATCTGGACGCCCTGATCCTGATGGCGCGCGAGCCCGGGCGGCTGATCACCAAGGACCGCTTCCTGCAGGAGGTCTGGCGCGGGGCGCCGGTGACCGACGAGGCCCTGACCCAGTGCGTGCGCAGCCTTCGCCGGGCGCTGGGCGACGCGGCGGGGCGGCCGCGCTTCATCGAGACGGTGCCCGGACACGGCTATCGCTTCATCGCGGCGGTGACGGCGGGCGCGGCGGACGCGGCGCCGGCGCCGGCGCGGGCGGCCGGGAGGGACGAAGGGCGGCGCGAGGCCGTGCTGACGGCCGGCCGGGCCGGGATGATCGGCGGGGGGGCGGCCGGGCTGGCGGGCGGGGCCCTGTACGGGGTGATGACCGGCGGCGCGGGCGGCTCGCTGTCGGCGCTGGTGGTGATCGCCGGCCTGACCATGGCGGTGGGGCTGCTGGGCGGGGCGGGCGTGGGATTCGGCATCGGGGCCGCCGCCTGGGCGCCGTCGCGACCGGGGCTGTGGGGCGTGGCCGGCGGGGCGCTGGGCGGGCTGCTGACGGGGGCCGTGGTCAAGCTGATCGGGCTGGACGCCTTCACCCTGCTGCTGGGCCGGGCGCCGGGGGACATCACGGGCGCCGGGGAAGGGCTGGCGCTGGGCGCGGCCGTGGGCCTGGGGGCCTGGATCGGGCGCGGGCCGTGGCCGGCGCGGGTCTCGGCGCCGGCGGCGGGGCTGGTCACGGGGGCGGCGGGGGTGCTGATCGCCCTGACGGGCGGGCGGCTGATGGGCGGCAGCCTGGCCCTGCTGACGGAGGGCTTCCCGGGGGCGCGGCTGGATCTGGACCGGCTGGGGCCCCTGTTCGGCGAGGCGGGCTTCGGCCCGGTCAGCCAGGCGGTCACGGCGGGGCTGGAGGGGGCGCTGTTCGGGGCCTGCGTGGCGGCGGCGCTGATCCTGTTCAGGCGCCGGGCCGGGGGCGCCTGAGGCGGGCCCACAGGACGGCGGCGACGGGGGCGGCCAGCAGGGCGGCGCCGAGCCGGTCCCAGACGCCGTCGGCCAGCAGGGCGCCCACCAGGCCGGTCAGGCTGAGGGCCGCCAGAAGGGCGGGGACGGCGAAGACGGCGGCCAGGGACCGGTCCTTGCGGCTCATGACGCCTGCCGCCGGCGGCGCTTGACCAGCCACAGGTACAGGCCGGAGCCCAGAATGACGATGGTGGCGAGGTCGAGGATCGCCCAGACGATCTTGAGGCCCAGCCCGCCATAGTCGCCGAAATGCAGGGGCTGGGACAGGGACAGGGTCTTCACGTACCAGGGCATGGGGGCCACGGCGGCCAGCCGGCCGGTGCGGGCGTCGATCAGGGCCGGGGTGATCAGGTGCGCCGTCAGGGGCGTGTCGCCGTGGAAGAACACCGCATAGTGGTTGTCGGTGGAATAGTCCGAGCCGGGGAAGGCCACGAACTGCAGGGTCATGCCCGGCAGGGCCTGTTTCGCGCGGGCCACCGCGGCGTCCAGAGAGGCGCGCTCGTCGAGGGCGACGGGGGCGTCGTACTGGGCCGCCAGGTCGGCCAGGGCGGTGTCCTTCCAGACGGCGATGATGGGCACGGCCAGGGTGTTGACCACCCCGGTGACGCCCACCACCAGCACCCAGGCCACGGTGACCGCGCCCAGCAGATTGTGCCAGTCCAGCCAGCGCGTGGGCGCGGAGCGCCGGCTGCGCACCGTCCCGAAGGGCAGGCGCCGCATGAAGGGGGCGTAGAGGACGATCCCCGACACCACGGCGGCGACCAGCATCAGGCCCATGACGCCCAGGAACAGCATGCCCGGCAGGCCCAGGAACAGGTCCGTGTGCAGCTGGAGCAGGACCTCCATCAGCGGATGGCCCGCCACGGGGGGCGCGGGGTCGCCGCTGGTCTGGTCGATGGGCTGGAAATTATAGGCCCCGGCGGGGGCGTCGGGGGCGCGGCTGGTGACGTTGACCACGGGGCGGTCCACATCGAAGCTCATGAAGGCCGGGGCGTCGCCGGGGTGGCGGGCCAGGGCGGTCTCGAGCACCTGATCGAGGCTCAGCAAAGGGCCGTCGGGGTCAGCGGGCGTCCACGGACGATCGAGCAGCGCCTCCTCGATCTCGTGGGTGAAGACGAGCGGCAGCCCGGTCACGCACAGCATCAGCAGGAAGGCTGTGGCGACCAGGCTGGACCAGGTGTGAACCCACGACCAGGCGCGGATCGTGGCCGTCTTCATGGGCCCTAGAAGTCCGTGGAGAGGGACAGGCGCAGGGTGCGCGGGGCGCCCAGGGTCAGGTAGTTGGCGCCGGGATAGCCGCCCACCGCGACCCAGTGGTCCTCGTCGGCGACGTTCTCGACCCGGGCGCGCAGGGTGACCGGCTTGCCGCCCGCCTCGAAGGCGTAGCGCACGCCCGCGTCGAAGCGGGTCCAGTCCTCCAGCATGACGGTGTTGTCGGCGCTGACCGCCTGCTCGCCGGCGTGGACCACGCGGCCCTCCAGCGTCAGGCCGGTGGCGGCCACGTCCCACTCGGCGTTGAGGGTGGCCTGGAACTCGGGCACGCCGATGGGGGCGGCGCCGCCGTCGGTCTCCGCGTCGATCCAGGTGGCGCCGCCCAGCAGGCGCAGGCCCTGAACGGGCTCGCCGAACAGGCTGAGCTCGACGCCGCGGTTCTCCTGCTCGGCGTCGGCGCTGAAGATGCCCGTGGCCGGGTCGAAGGATTCGGACGGGCGGGTGATGCGGAAGGCGCTGAGCGCCCCGCCGAACGATCCGCCGTCGTATTTGACGCCCGCCTCGACCTGCTCGGAGCGGAACGGCGACAGCACCTCGCCTTCATTGTCCACGATGACGCCGTCGACCACGGCCGGAGCCGTCTTGCCCGGCTGCAGGGCCTCGGCGTAGTTGGCGTACAGCGAGATGGTGGTCGTGGGACGCCAGACGACGGCGAAGGCGGGGGTGACGGCGTCGTCGTCATAGCCGCCGATCTGGAGACCGAAGTCGGGCTCGAACGAGCGGGTCTCGATCTGCTGGTAGCGGGCGCCGACGGTGGCCAGCAGGCGGCCGTCCATGAAGGACAGCATGTCGGCGACGGCGACGCTGGTGTTGGCCACGGACTCGGTGACCAGCGGGGCGTCCAGATCGCCGCCGACGAAGGCGTCCGGGACCGGCGGCGCCACGGGGAACGGATCGTACAGATCGCCGGCGAAGCCCGCGAAATTGGAGAAGGCGTAGGCGTTCCGGGAGTCCCATTCCACGTGGGCGGCCGAGGCGACGAGCGTGTGCTCCACGGCGCCGGTGGTCAGCTCGGCGCGCAGGCCGATGTCGCCGGACCAGACCGAGTCCTCGCGGGTGTTGTCGAAGCGGTAGGCGGTCAGGGTTCCGTCGGCCTGGGCCCGGGGATTGGCCAGCACATTGGCCTCGCGGCCGTTGCGGCCGCCGAAGGCCGCCCAGACGCTGACGCTGTCGCTGACGTCGGCCTCGGCGCGCACGGCGCCGAACAGCTGGCGCTCGTCGGTGTAGGTCCAGGGCTGGGCGAAATTCACGTCCGCCGACGGGGGCGTGGGCACGGCGCCGGCGGGGGTCACGGTGGGGCGCGGGGCGTCGATGTGGTGGTCCTGCCAGCCCAGGTCGGCCGAGAACCGCACCCGGTCGCCGCGCCGGTCCAGACCCAGGCCGACGACGCGCAGGTCGGTGCTCTGGTTCTCCACGCCCCCCTGCCCCGCGCGGCCCGCCGCGTTCAGGCGCAGGCCCCAGACGTCGTCGTCGCCGAAGCGCCGCGCCAGATCGGCCGCGCCATAGATCTCGTCATCACCGGTCCAGCCGGCGGTCAGGCGGTTCAGGGGCGCGTCGGGCGCGCGCTTTGGCATCAGGTTGAAGGCCCCGCCCACGCCGGTGCCGCCGGGGGCGGCGCCGTTCAGGAAGGCGTTGGCGCCGCGGAACACCTCGACCCGCTCAAGCAGCTCGGCGGCCACGAACTGGCGCGGCAGGACGCCGTACAGGCCGTTGTAGGCCATGTCGTCGGAGTACACCGGGAAGCCCCGGACCACGTACAGCTCCTGGAAATTGCCGAAGCCCTTGGACACGCCCACCGCCGGGTCGTTCTGCAGCACGTCGGCCACGCTGCGGGCCTGCTGGTTGCGGATCAGCTCCTCGGTGTAGCTGGTGGTGCTGAACGGGGTGTCCATGATGTCCATGGCGCCGAACAGGCCCACCCGGCCGCCCGCAGCGACCTGACCGCCCGCATAGGCGGGGGGCACGGCCACCTGGGAGCCGGTGACCACCACCTCCTGCACCTCGGTGACATCCTGGGTCTGGGCCAGGGCGGGAGACACGCTCGCCAGGGCGATGACGGCGACGGACGACAGAAGGGCGGGAAGACGAGAGGACACCGGCGGCTCCGCAAAAATAAGAATGCGTCGCAATACTGGCGTCATCAGGCCTTGGCAATGGCCGCGGTCGCGACAGATCGGCGCTGTGGCCGATCTGTCGCGGAAGGGGATCAGCCCTTGAGGACTTCCATGAGGGTGGAGCCCAGGCGCGCCGGCGAGGGCGAGACGCGGATGCCCGCCGCCTCCATGGCCGCGATCTTGGAGCCGGCGTCGCCCTTGCCGCCCGAGACCACCGCGCCCGCGTGGCCCATGGTGCGGCCTTCGGGGGCGGTGCGGCCGGCGATGAAGCCGACCATAGGCTTGGAGCGGCCCTTCTTCGCTTCGTCGATGAGGAACTGGGCGGCGTCCTCCTCGGCGCTGCCGCCGATCTCGCCGATCATGACGATGGATTTGGTCTCGTCGTCGGCCAGGAACATCTCCAGCACGTCGATGAACTCGGTGCCCTTGACCGGGTCGCCGCCGATGCCGACGGCCGTGGTCTGGCCCAGGCCCTCGTTGGTGGTCTGGAACACCGCCTCATAGGTCAGGGTGCCCGAGCGGGAGACGATGCCCACATTGCCCTTCTTGAAGATGGAGCCCGGCATGATGCCGATCTTGCACTCTTCGGGGGTCAGGACGCCGGGGCAGTTGGGGCCCAGCAGACGCGAGTTGGAGCGGTCCAGCCGCGCCTTGACCCGCACCATGTCCATGACCGGGATGCCCTCGGTGATGCAGGTGATGAAGGGGATCTCGGCGTCGATGGCCTCGATGATGGCGTCCGCGGCGCCGGCCGGCGGCACATAGATGACCGAGGCGTCGGCGCCGGTGCGCTCCTTGCCCTCGGCCACGGAGGCGAAGATGGGCAGGGTTTCGCCATTGGCGCCGGTCCAGGTCTGGCCGCCCTTGGACGGGTGGATGCCGCCGACCATCTGGGTGCCGTAGTAGGCCAGGGCCTGTTCGGTGTGGAAGCTGCCGGTCTTGCCGGTCAGGCCCTGGACGAGGATCTTGGTGTTCTTGTCGACGAGAATGGACATGGGTGTGTGCTCTGAAATCTGAATGTCTGGGGCGTTAGCGGCGCTTACGCCACCGCGGCGACGATCTTCTGGGCCGCGTCGTCAAGATCGTCGGCGGCGGTGATGGCCAGGCCCGACTCGTTCAGGATCTTCTTGCCCTTCTCGACATTGGTGCCTTCCAGACGCACCACCAGCGGCACCTTGAGGCCCACTTCCTTGACGGCCGCGACAACGCCTTCGGCGATCACGTCGCACTTCATGATGCCGCCGAAGATGTTGACCAGGATGCCCTCGACCTTGGGGTCGGCGGTGATGATCTTGAAGGCCGCCGCGACCTTCTCCTTGGAGGCGCCGCCGCCCACGTCGCAGAAGTTGGCGGGCTCCTTGCCGTACAGCTTGATGATGTCCATCGTGGCCATGGCCAGGCCGGCGCCGTTGACCATGCAGCCGATGTTGCCGTCCAGGGCGACGTAGGCCAGATCCCACTTGGAGGCCTCGATCTCCTTGGCGTCCTCTTCGGTCTCGTCGCGCAGGGCCTTGATGTCGTCGTGGCGGAACAGGGCGTTGCCGTCGAAGCTGACCTTGGCGTCCAGCACGCGCAGGTGGCCGTCGGTCATGACGATCAGCGGGTTGATCTCCAGCATGGCCATGTCCTTCTCGACGAAGGCCTTGTAGAGCGCCGGGAACAGGCTCTTCGCATCCTCGGCGGCGTCGCCGGTCAGGGCCAGCGCCTGGGAGATCTTCGCCACGTCATCGGCGGTCACGCCCGCTTCCGGGTTGATGGCGATGGTCTGGATCTTCTCCGGGGTGTCGTGGGCCACCGTCTCGATGTCCATGCCGCCCTCGGTGGAGACCACGAAGGCCACCTGGCCCACCGAGCGGTCCACCAGCAGCGAGCAGTACAGCTCGCGGTCGATGTCGGCGCCGTCCTCGATGTACAGGCGGTTGACCTGCTTGCCGGCGGGGCCGGTCTGGGCGGTCACCAGGGTGTTGCCCAGCATTTCCTTCGCGTGGGCGACCACTTCCTCGATGGACCTGGCGAGGCGCACGCCGCCCTTGGCGTCCGGGCCCAGCTCCTTGAACTTGCCCTTGCCGCGCCCGCCGGCGTGGATCTGGGACTTCACGACATACAGCGGACCAGGCAGTTGCTTCGCGGCGGCCTCGGCCTCGTCGACCGAGGTGATGGGAACGCCGGCGGCGACGGGGGCGCCGAAGCCCTTCAGAACCTGCTTGGCCTGGTATTCGTGAATGTTCATGGAGAAAGACCGCTGTCGTGGGGAGGAGGGTTCAGGCGCGCTTATAGGGTCCGCCCCTTCGCCGACGCAACCGGCTAAGTCCGTGCGGCGGCCATGGCGGGCCGCCGCACGGAGGGATCAGTCGACCCAGTCGCGCTTCAGCGTACGCGAGGCCGCGATCAGCAGGACCGAGGCCAGCAGGTAGAAGCCCATGCCGGTGTAGATGGCCCAGCGCAGGCTCTCGTCGCCGAAGCGGGGCGCCAGCAGGTCGCTCATCCAGCCGAAATAGTAGAAGCCCACGGCGATGCCGAGCAGGTTGTTGATGAGCAGGAACAGGGCCGAGGCGGTGGAGCGCATGGGCGCCGGGGCCAGATTCTGGATCGCCGCGGTGATGGGCCCCAGCCAGGCCAGGTTCAGCCCGGTGGGGATCAGGAAGATCAGGAAGGCCAGGGTCAGCTGCTGCACCGGGCTGCCGCCGCCGGGCAGCACCAGGCCGATGATCCAGGGCGAGTTCATGGCGGCGATGAACAGGGGCGCCGAGATCAGGAAGGCGATGGCCGGG
>JBALUZ010000060.1:0-15593 GCA_036963825.1 Brevundimonas sp. | reverse complement strand
CCATGGCGGCATGGTGTTCAGCGAGCCGGCGGTGATCGACGACGCCGTCCTGTCCGCCCTCGAAGGGTTGACGCCGCTGGCGCCGCTGCACCAGCCCTTCAACCTGCGCGGCGTGGCGCGGGCGGTCGAGCGCTTTCCCGGCGCGCTGCAGGCGGGGGTCTTCGACACCGCCTTCCACGCCGGCCAGCCGGAGACGGCGCGCCTCTACGCCCTGCCGCGCGACCTCATCGCCGAGGGCGTCCTGGCCTATGGTTTCCATGGCCTGTCCTACGACTATATCGCCGGCGTGCTGCGGGACCAGGACGGCCCCCGGGCCGGAGGCCGGAGCATCGTTCTTCACCTCGGCAGCGGCGTGTCCCTGTGCGCCCTGGCCGAGGGCCGCAGCGTCGCCACCACCATGGGATTCTCGGCCCTCGACGGCCCGCCCATGAGCACGCGCAGCGGCGCGCTGGATCCGGGCGTCATTCTCTACCTGATGCAGGCCCGGGGCATGGACGCCGCGGCGGTGACCGACCTGCTGTACAACCGCTCCGGCCTGCTCGGCCTGTCGGGCCTGAGCGGCGACATGCAGACCCTGCTGGCCAGCAGGGAGCGGAACGCACATCAGGCGCTGGACGTCTACGTCTACCGGATCGCGCGCGAGATCGGCTCCCTGGCCGCCGCCCTTGGGGGCCTGGACACCCTGGTGTTCACTGCGGGGGTGGGCGAGAACGCCGCCCCCATCCGCGCCCGCATCATGGAGCTCTGCGGCTGGCTGGGCGTCCGGCTGGACGCCGACGCCAACGCCGCGGGTGAAGGTCAGATCAGCGGCGCCGACAGCGCCGTCCGGGTGCTGGTCATCCCCACGGACGAACAGGTGGTCATCGCCCGGGGCGTGGCGGGGCTGCTGGATGACGCGCCCCGCACCGCGCCGTGACAGCCCTGCCGCAGGCGTCTTTCCGGACCCGGAACCCCGGCGTCAGGGGCGCTCTTCAGGCGAGCGGCGCGGGGCGGAACTCGGTCACGAAGCGGTCGATCTCCCCGGCCGGGACGTCGGCCCCGGCGATGACCCCGATCAGCCCGCCCACCGGCAGGGTCTGGCCGACCGCCGCCACCCGGCGACGCAGCACCCCGGCGGCGGGAGCGGCCACCTCGGCCACGGCCTTCTCGATCTCGATATCGGCCACGGCCTGATCCATCGAGACCGGCTCCCCCTCGGCCACGCGCCAGGCGGTCACCGACCCCTCCGTCATGGCGAAGCCGAGCTTGGGCATGGTGACAGCGTGGATGCCGCCCGGCATCAGGCGGCCTCGGCCGTCTGCGCGCCCGGACCCCGCCCGAGGGTGCGCCGCACCGCCCCGGCGATCTGCGCCGCACCGGGGATGTACAGGTCTTCCAGCACCGGCGCGAACGGCACAGGCGTGTGCGGCGGCGAGACCATCTGCGGCGCCGCCTTCAGATCGGCGAAGGCGGCCTGGGCGACCTGGGCGCAGATGTCGGTCGCCATGTTACAGCGGGGGCTGGCCTCGTCGACCACCACCAGCCGGCCGGTGCGGCGGACGCTGGCGAGGATGGAGTCGAGATCCAGCGGCGAGGTGGTGCGCGGGTCGATCACCTCGCACTCCACGCCTTCCGTCGCCAGCTGTCCGGCCGCCTCGACGGACAGCTTCACCATCCGGCCGATGGCCACGACGGTGACGTCCGATCCGGCGCGGACCGTGTTCGCCAGGCCGAAGGGGATGGCGTAGGGCTCGTCCGGAACCTCGCCGGTGTCGTCATAGAGCGCCTTGTGCTCGAACAGCACCACCGGATCGTTGTCGCGAACGGCCTGGATCATCAGCCCCTTGGCCTCGTAGGGCGAGGACGGAATGGCGACCTTGAGCCCCGGAATATGGGTGAAGACCGGATACAGGCACTGGCTGTGCTGGGCCGCCGCCCGGACCCCGGCGCCGTACAGGGTGCGGATCACCACCGGCGTGTCCGCCTTGCCCCCGAACATGTAGCGGAATTTGGCGACCTGGTTGAAGATCTGGTCGCCGCAGACGCCGAAGAAGTCGACGAACATCAGCTGGGCGATCGGGCGCATGCCGTTCATGGCCGCGCCGGCGGCGGCGCCGATGATGGCGCTTTCGCTGATCGGGGTGTCGATCACCCGCGAGCGGCCGAACTGCGTCATCAGGCCCTTGCTGGCCCCCAGCACGTCGCCCCAGGCGTCCTGCTGACCCTCCGACCCCATGCCGCCGGCGATGTCCTCGCCGATGCAGATCACGGTCGGATCCCGCTCCATCTCCTGGCGCATGGCCTCGTTCAGGGCCTGCCGGAACGATTTGATGCTCATGCCGCGCTCCTTTCGTAGCTGGCGTAGACGTCGGTGTGCAGGGCGGCCGGGTCCGGCGGAGGCGCGGCCCGGGCCTCGGCCACGGACCGGTCGATCAGGGCGGCGACCTCGGCGTCGATGGCGTCCAGTTCCTCGCCGGCGATCAGGCCCGCGCTGGTCACCCGGGCGCGGAAGAAGGTCAGGGGGTCGAGAAAACGCCGCTCGTCGCTGACCTCGCCGGGCGGACGATAGGTCATCGCGTCGCCTTCGAAATGGCCGTAGTAGCGGGTGAATTCGATATGCAGGAACTCCGGCCCGCCGCCCGCGCGAATCCGCTTCACCGCCTCCTCGGCGGCCCGGTAGACGGCGAAGAAGTCATGGCCGTCGACCTTCTGGCCGGGGATGCCGAAGCCGCGCGCGCGCAGCGCCGGGTTTCCGCCGCCGATCGACCAGTCGCTGTCGGTGGTCTCGGCATAGCCGTTGTCCTCCAGCACGAAGAAGACCGGCAGCTTCAGGACCGAGGCGAAATTCATCGCCTCCAGCGTCGTGCCCTGGTTGAAGGCCCCGTCGCCGAAGAAGGTCACGGCCACGCCGCCGGTGCCCCGCAGCGACGCCCCCAGCGCGGCTCCGCAGGCCAGGGGCGGCCCGCCGCCGACGATGCCGTTGGCGCCCAGCATGCCCTTCGAGACGTCGGCGATGTGCATGGAGCCGCCCTTGCCGCCGCACAGGCCGCCGGCGCGGCCGAAGATCTCCTTCATCATCCCCGGCACATCGCAGCCCTTGCCGATGCAGTGGCCATGGCCGCGGTGGGTGCTGGTGATGAAGTCGGCGCCGTCCAGCTGCATGCAGACGCCGATCGCGGACGTCTCTTCCCCGGCGTACAGATGGACAAAGCCGGGTATGGCGCCGGTGGCGAACTCGCGGTGCACGCGCTCCTCGAACTCGCGGATCGTCCGCATGCCCCGATAGGCGTGGATGAGCCGGTCCTTCTCGATCCGCATGACGCACGCTCCCGATCCGAGATTGTTCCGGGATTAGGTCACGGCTCGCTGCTCGGCCCCTTGATGCAAATCAAACCGATGGCGCGGGGGGCCGGCGCGGGGCGTCCCGTCGCGGATGAAGGCGGCCCGGCAGCCGGGCTCGCGTCCGTCGCGCCGAAGACCATCGAGGCGTGGAAGGCGCGAAGGCCCGCCTCTTCGGCGGCCGGACAAGGAAATGGCGCGCCCGAAAGGATTCGAACCTCTGACCCCCAGATTCGTAGTCTGGTGCTCTATCCAGCTGAGCTACGGGCGCGCATGGCGGTGGAACCGCGAAGGGCCGGACACCTAGACGCGTCGGGGCGAGGATGCAAGCCCGCAATGCGCATCAGCGGCAGGAAATCGGCGGGCCGGTTTTCAGGGCGGGCGTTCCGCCCTAGGGAAGGGACATGACCCTGTCCCGTTTCCTCCGTCGCCGCGCGGCGCGCCTGCTGGCGCCGGTCCTGTCCGGCGCCCTGATTGCGGCGGGCTGCGCCGGGCCGGCGTCGCTCTCCTCGCTGTCCATGCAGGCCGTCCAGGCCGCACCGGCGCACGCCGCGCGCGGGCCCATCGTGGCCGCCGCCAATCCGCTGGCGGCCGAGGCGGGCATGGCGGTGCTGCGGCGCGGCGGCTCGGCGGTGGACGCGGCGGTGGCCATCCAGGCGGTGCTGGGGCTGGTGGAGCCCCAGAGCTCGGGTCTGGGGGGCGGGGCCTTCCTGATGCACTACGACGCCGCCACCGGCGCGGTGACGGCCTTCGACGGGCGCGAGACGGCGCCGGCGGCCGCCACGCCGGAACTGTTCTTCGAGGACGGCGCGCCGCTGGGCTTCCGCGAGGCGGTGCTGAGCGGGCGCTCCACCGGGGCGCCCGGGGCGGTGGCCATGCTGGCCATGGCGCACCGGCGGCACGGGCGGCTGGACTGGTCGACCCTGTTCGGCGAGGCCGAGCGGCTGGCGGAGGACGGCTTCACCGTCAGCCCCCGGCTGGCGGGCATGATCGCCTCGTCCGCGCCCCAGGCCTCCACCCCGTGGGCGCGGGCCTATTTCACCGGCCCGGACGGCGAGCGGCTGGAGGCGGGTGATGTGCTGCGCAACCCGGCCTACGCCGCCACGGTGCGCGCCCTGGCCCGGGAGGGGGCGGACGCCCTGTATCGCGGCCCCATCGCCGAAGAGATCGTCGAGACGGTGCGCGCCGGCGAGCGGCCCGGCGCCCTGGACCTTCAGGACCTGGCCGCCTACGAGCCGGTGGCGCGCGAGGCTGTGTGCCGGGCGTGGCGGCTGCATGTGATCTGCGTGCCGCCGCCGCCGTCCAGCGGGGTGGCGGTGCTGCAGCTGCTGGCCATGGCCGAGCATGTCCCGGCCGTGGACGAGGGGCCCGCCGAGGCGGACGCCTGGGCCGCCTTCGCCCGGCTGCAGCGCCTGATGTACGCCGACCGGGACCGCTATGTGGGCGACGCGGACTTTGTGCACGTGCCCGTCGCCGGCCTGCTGGACCCGGCCTATGTGGCCGCACGTGCGGCCCTGGCCCCGACGCTGGACGGGGCGGCCGAGCCGGGCCTGCCGCCGGGCTTCCAGCCCCGCGCCGCCGACGCCACCGCCGAGCCGGCCGGCACCTCCCACTTCGTGGTGGTGGACGCCGAGGGGAACGCCGTCAGCATGACCACCACGGTGGAGAGCATCTTCGGCTCGGGCCGCATGGCGGCGGGCTTCTTCCTCAACAACCAGCTGACCGACTTCTCCTTCCGCCCGGTCGACGACGCGGGCCGGCCGGTCGCCAATGCGGTCGCCCCCGGCAAGCGTCCGCGCTCGTCCATGAGCCCGGTGATCATCCTGGACCGGGAGGGCCGCTTCGTGGGCGCGGTTGGCTCGCCGGGCGGCACGTCCATCCTGGCCTATGTGGCCAAGGCCCTGATCGGGGCCCTGGCCTGGGACCTGAGCATGCAGGCGGCCATCGACCTGCCCAATCTGGTGGCCCGCGGCGACGGCTTCGGCGCGGACACGGCCATGTTCAGCCCCGAACTGCAGGCCGAGCTGGCGGCGGCGGGCGTCCAGTTGCGGCCCAACGCCTCGGAGAACTCGGGCCTGCACGGGGTGCTGTGGCGCGACGGCCGCTGGGACGCCGGCGCCGACCCGCGCCGTGAGGGCGTGGTGGTGACCCGGTAGCCTGAGACTCCAAAAAACAGAGTCTGAATCGTCTGAAATCGAGCCTCGGCTTGGACGGCGAGCCCGAAAAAGAGTCCAACCGGAGTCTAATGCCGGCGTCCGGATTTCAGACTCCGGCGCTGAAAAACAGAGTCTGAATCGTCTGAATCGTCTGAAATCCCCTCCCTGATCGTGACGGCCAAGGGCAGCCCGCATCCGCGCGGGTCTTGCCGAGGCCAGTCTAGGGCATGGGCAAAGACAGCGGACGAAATACCGGGCGCGGGCGGCGCAAAGCCTTGCGGCGCGCGGGAACGGCCTTCGGACATGCGGGGATTTGGGGGCGCGCCCGGTCACGGGCCCATGATGGATGCGGGCGACCCGCCGAACACCCGGCCCCCGAACCGCCGCAACGGGCGTAGAACGGAACGTCCGTGAGGGGGCGGAAGCCCACATTGACAGTCTGTCGGCGAGCCGACCCGCAGCAGCGGCGATTCAGGCGTGCGCGCCCGGGCGGTTCGGGATCACCAGCCGGAAGACCGCGCCCTCCGGTCCGGTGGAGGCCAGGGTCAGTTCGCCGCCGTGGTTGGCGGCCAGCTCCCGGGCGATGGCCAGGCCCAGACCGGTGCCGCCCGCCGACCCCGCCACGAAGGGCTGGAACAGCCGCTCGGCCACCCGGGGCGGGATGCCCGGCCCGTCGTCGGCGATGGTCAGGACGACCGCGTCGGGTCCGGACACGGCCTCCACCGTCACCTTGCCCCGGGCGTCGTCGCCGCGCGCGCCCTGGATGGCGTGGCGGGCGTTGCGCATCAGATTGACCAGGATGCGGTGCAGCTGGTCCGGGTCGGCGTGGATCACGGCCCCGGGGGCGATCCGGCGCACCAGCCGCACCCGGCGCGGCTCGAGCCCCGCGTCCTCGGCGGCGGCGGCCACCACGGTCTTGAGCGGCAGCGTCTGGCGCTCCGGCTCCGGCTCGGCGGTCTTGCCGTAGTCCAGCACGTGGGTGGACAGGGCGGCGGCGCGGTCCAGCGCCCGCTCCAGCCGGGGCAGGGCCTTGGCCACCTGCGGGTCGGGGCTGGCGGCGAGGCGGTCCGAGGCCATGCGGGCCGAGGTCAGCATGTTCCTGAGGTCGTGGTTGATGCGCGCCACCGCCTCGCCCAGGGCGGCCAGACGGGCGCGGGAGCGCAGGGCCTGACGCACCTCCTCCTGCATGCGGGCCAGTTCGTCCTCGACCCGGCCGATCTCGTCGCGACGGCCCTGGGGCGGTTCGGACGGCGCCTCGGGGTCGGCGCGGAACCGCTCGATGGAGGCGGTGACCCGGCGCATGGGGCTGAGCACCAGGAAGGCCAGGGCGGCGTAGAGCAGGCCGCCCGCCGCGCCCGCCACCACCAGCGACAGCAGCAGGCTGTTCACCAGATAGGCGCGCAGCTCCTGCTTCAGGGGCTCGGCGGGGGCCACCACCTCGATGAAGTCGCCGGAGCGGTAACGGGGCCGGGCCATGACCCGCAGCGACCGTTCGGGGTGGCCGGCCAGGGTGCGCCAGGGGTCGGTCAGCCGGGCGCCGGGGTCGGAGCGGCGCAGGTCGATCAGCTCGGGCGTGCGGGGCAGGGCGGGGGCCTGCAGCAGCAGGCGGCGCACGCCTTCCTCCTGCACCGCCACGGCCTGGACGCCGCTGATCTGCAGCAGCTGGCGGGCGGTGTCGTCCTCCACCAGGGAGTAGGGCAGGGCCTCGACGCCCACGGACGCCAGCTCGGCGGCGCGGATGCGGTCCAGCAGCCAGCGTTCGTGGAAGGACGCCGCGCTGGGCGCCAGGATCAACGCCACCACGGCCAGGGTGAACACCCCGGTCAGCAGCAGCAGGCGGGCCGACAGGCCGTCCGGGCCGCGCAGGCGGGGCAGGCGCGCCTGGATCATGCGGCCGTCCCCGGGGCGGTCCTTCGCAGCCGCCGCATGATCAGCGGCAGCACCAGGGCCAGGAAGGCGACGCCCATCAGCGGCCATGCGAACTCGTTGAACAGGGCGCGAAGGTCCGGGTCCTCATTGACCGACAGAATGTCGTTCAGCCCGTCCCCGATCCAGCAATAGATGAAATGGGCGGGCAGCAGGCCGACGAAGGTGGCCAGGGCGTAGGGCTTCAGCGGCGCCGAGACGATCCCGGCGGCGATGTTGATCAGGTGGAAGGGCACGGTCACCACCAGCCGCGACACCAGCACATAGCGGAAGGTGTTCTGGTCCACCCCGTCGCAGATGCGCATCATCAGGCCCGGCCTGGCCCGCGCCCGCGTCCGCAGGGCCTCGCCCAGGGCCGAGCGTCCGGCCGCGTAGACCACCAGGGCCCCCAGGGTGGCGCCCAGGGCCGTGGCGATCCCGCCCACCCAGGTCCCGTACAGATAGCCCGCCGCCACGGTGACGAAGACCACCCCGGGAATGATGCTGGCGGTCAGCAGGGCGAACAGAAGGGTCAGGCCCAGCAGCGTCAGCAGGTAGTGGTCGGCCACGAAGGCGTGCAGCGCCTCGCCATGATCCTTGAGGGTGTCCAGCGACAGATAGCGGTTCCAGCCCATGCCCAGGATCAGGGCCGCGAGGGCGGCCACGCCCACGAGGGGCGCCAGCCGGACGATCCAGTGCCTGACCGTGCGTTCGCCCATGGGCTGCCTTATTCTCCTGTGAGCGCCCGGAAAGCCCGTTCGCCGTTGACTCCCGGGCCAGCCCGACTTATACGCCCGCCCTTCCTGCAGCGGACAACCTTGCTCGCCGCACAACCCTGATTGCCGGAGCCTTATCGTGAAGCGGACCTATCAGCCGTCCCGACTCGTGCGCAAGCGCCGTCACGGCTTCCGTTCGCGGATGGCCACCAAGAACGGTCAGAAGATCGTTGCGCGTCGCCGCGCCAAGGGCCGCAAGCGCCTGACGGCGTAAGCGCCCGCTGCGCTTTTTCCAAAGGGCGCATGACGGACCATCCGTTCAAAATCGAACGCCTGACTTCGCGGCCCCAGTTTCTGGCGGCCGCGAAAGGCGTTTCAAAGGCCAGCGGCGCGGTGGTGGTGCAGGCGCTGGACCGGGGCGACGGCCGGCCCGTGGTGGGCGTCGGCTTCACGGCCACGCGCAAGGTGGGCGGGGCCGTGGTCCGCAACCGCGCCAAGCGCCGCCTGCGCGAGGCCGCGCGCGCGCTTTTGCCGCTGCACGCCCGGCCGGGACACGACTATGTTCTGGTGGCCCGCCAGGGCACGCCCGACCGCCCCTGGGACCGATTGCTTGACGATGTGAAAAGCGCGCTGATAAGGCTCGCGCCCAATCCCGGCCCGGCGCCCGCGCCCGCGGCCGCTCCGTCGATCTCCGACGCTTCTTCAACGCCGACCCGCGACCCTTCCGGCCAGGACCGCTGACCCATGCAGAATGAGAGCACCCGCAACACGATCCTGTTCATCGTGTGCACCGTGGCGATCCTGCTTCTTTATCAGGTCTTCGTGCTGGGGCCGTCGGCGGAGCGCCAGCGGGCCGTGCAGCAGCAGGCGACGACCGAGGCGGCCGCCGACGCGGCCAACACGGTCCTGCGGCCGGAAACGGCGGTGTTCAACGACCGGCGCACCGCCCTGGCCGCAGGGCCCCGCGTGCCGATCAGCACCCCGACCCTGTCCGGCTCGCTGTCGCTGCAGGGCGCGCGCATCGACGACCTGTTCCTGACCAACTACCGCGAGACCCTGGACGGCGAGGATCCGGTGGAGCTGTTCCGTCCCCAGGGGACCGAGCACGCCTATTTCGCCCAGTTCGGCTGGCTGGGCCAGAACGTCCCCGGCGTGCCCGGGCCCAACACCGAGTGGACCCTGACCGAGGGCTCGACCCTGGCGCCGGGCGCGCCGGTCACCCTGACCTATGACAACGGCCAGGGCCTGCGCTTCACCCGCCGCATCGAGGTGGACGACCAGTACGTCTTCACCCTGACCGACACCGTGGCCAACCTGGGCTCGGAGGCCATCACCCTGGCCCCCTACGGCTCGGTGCAGCGGCACGGGGTGCCCGACGACCTGGGCCGCCAGTTCATCCTGCACGAAGGCGCCATCGGCGTTCTGGACGACCGGCTGCGGCTGGAGAAATACCGCGACTGGGAGGACGAGGCGCGCATCGCCTATGAGTCCACCGGCGGCTGGCTGGGCATCACCGACAAATACTGGCTGGCGGCCCTGCTGCCGGACCAGTCCGAGACCATCGACGCGGAGCTGCGCGTGCGCCAGGCCGGCGAGGTCAACATCCACGAGGCCAACATCCTGGGCGCCGCGCGGGTGATCAATCCGGGCCGCCAGGTCACCGAGACCCAGCGCCTGTTCGCCGGCGCCAAGCGGGCGGAGATCCTGTCGGCCTATGAGGACAGCCTGGGCATCCCCCGCTTCGACCAGGCCATCGACTGGGGCATGTTCTGGTTCCTGACCCGGCCCATCTTCCTGGTCGTGGAGTTCTTCTATGGCCTGGTGGGCAATTTCGGCGTCGCCATCCTGCTGCTGACCGTGGTCATCAAGCTGCTGCTCTTCCCCCTGGCCAACAAGAGCTACGAGAGCCTCTCCAAGATGAAGATGCTCGCGCCCAAGATGGAGGAGATCAAGAAGAAGCACGGCTCGGACCCGCAGAAACAGCAGCAGGAAATGATGGCGCTGTACCAGCGCGAGAAGATCAATCCGCTGGCCGGCTGCCTGCCCATCCTGCTGCAGATCCCGGTGTTCTATGCGCTGTACAAGGTGCTGTTCGTCACCATCGAGATGCGGCATGCGCCCTTCTTCGGCTGGATCCAGGACCTGTCGGCCCGCGATCCCTCCACCATCTGGACCCTGTTCGGCCTGATCCCCTGGGACCCGGCGACGGTTCCCCTGATCGGCGGCCTGCTGAACGGGCAGCTGCATCTGGGCGTGCTGCCGATCTTCTACGGCCTGACCATGTGGCTGCAGATGTCCATGAACCCGCCCGCGGCCGACCCGGTCCAGCGCAAGATCTTCGCCTTCATGCCGTTCGTGTTCACCTTCATCATGGCCCCGTTCGCGGCGGGCCTGCTGATCTACTGGGCGTGGAACAACATGCTGTCGATCCTGCAGCAGTACGTGATCATGCACCGCTTCAAGGCGGACAATCCCATCGACGGCTTCATCAACCGCTACATCCGCAAGAAGGCGGCATGAGCGCGTTCACCGACGAGGAGATCGAGGCGGCGCGGGTGCTGTTCGCGCGGCAGGCGACCTTCGTCATGGGCTGCGCCAAGATCGAGCAGCTGCCCGACCCGGACCTGCCCGAGGTGGCCTTCGCCGGGCGGTCCAACGTGGGCAAGTCCAGCCTGATCAACGGGCTGGTGGGCATGCACAAGCTGGCCCGCGCCTCCAACGAGCCGGGGCGCACCCGCGAGGTGAACTTCTTCGATCTGGACGGCAAGATGCGTCTGGTGGACCTGCCCGGCTACGGCTGGGCCAAGGCGTCCAAGGGCGAGGTGAAGCGGTTCCAGAATCTGGGCCGGGACTATCTGCGCGGCCGGGTGACGCTGAAGCGGGTCTATCTGCTGATCGACAGCCGCCATGGCCTGAAGAAGGTGGACGACGAGGCGCTGGACGCCCTGGACGAGGCCGCGGTCAGCTACCAGATCGTCCTGACCAAGGCCGACAAGCTGAAGAAGGGCGAGGCCGAGGCCATGGGCGAAAAGACCCTCAAGGCCGTCTCAAAGCGCCCCGCCGCCTATCCCTTCGTGGCCGTGACCTCGGCGGAGAAGGGCCTCGGCATCCCCGAACTGCGCGCCGAGATCATGCGCACCACCGGGGTTGTGCTCTAGCCGGGCTTGGGGCGCGGCCAAGGCACCCCATATGGGCCTCATGCCCAGACTTTCCGTTCTCGACCTGTCGCCGGTGCCCGAAGGGTCCGACGTCTCGCAATCCCTGGCCAACACCCTGGATCTGGCCCGCCACGCCGAGCGGCTGGGCTATCACCGCTACTGGCTGGCCGAGCACCACAACATGCCCGGCATCGCCAGCGCCGCCACCTCGGTGGTGATCGGCCATGTGGCGGCGGGGACGAAGACCATCCGCGTCGGCGCCGGCGGGATCATGCTGCCCAACCACGCGCCCTATGTGATCGCCGAGCAGTTCGGCACCCTGGCGGCGCTGCACCCGGGCCGCATCGACCTGGGACTGGGCCGCGCGCCGGGCACCGACCAGGCCACCTCGCGCGCCCTGCGCCGCACCCTGGACGGCAGCGTCGACGACTTCCCCCGCGACGTCATGGAGCTGATGGGCTGGTTCGAGCCGGCCGAGGAAGGCCAGCGCATCCGCGCCACGCCGGGCGAGGGGCAGGACGTGGAGGTCTGGATGCTGGGCTCGTCCACCTACGGCGCGCAACTGGCGGCGCATCTGGGCCTGCCCTACGCCTTCGCCAGCCATTTCGCCCCGGCCGAGCTGGCGCGGGCCCTGGCCATCTATCGCTCGACGTTCAAGCCGTCGAAGCGCCTGTCCGAGCCGTATGTGATGCTGGGCTACAACGCCTTCGCCGCCGACACGGACGAGGAGGCGAAGGACCTGTTCACCTCGGTGCAGCAGGCCTTCGTCAATCTGCGCACCGGCAAGGCGGGCAAGCTGCCGCCGCCGCGGCCGGGCTATGCCGAGGCCCTGGACGCCGGCGCGCGGGCCATGATCGATCAGGCGCTGTCCTGTTCGGCGGTCGGGTCGCCAAAGACGGTCAAGGCGCAGCTGGACGCCTTCATTGATCGCCACAAGCCGGACGAGCTGATGGTCACCAGCCAGATCTTCGACCACGCCGCGCGGGTGAAGTCCTACGCGCTCCTGGCGGAGACGGCCGGCGGCTGAACCGGCGCGGGGTCGGCGTCGGCGACGGGGTCGGCCGGCGGCGTCCCGAAGACATAGAAGCCCCGTTCCAGCAGTTGTCGAACGAGTTCGGCATCCAGCGGCTTCGGCTTCGGCAGCGGTTCTGTCCGGTCCCCATCCATGCACATTTGAACCCGCCGTGTTCGCCATCGGTTCCGGACGGTCGGGAACATTGCCGGCCGGTTCAGGTTGTCAGCCGTCACGCCAATGGAAGGGAAGCGACCCCATGACCGAGAAGACCCTGGACAACCTGTTCTACGACACGCTCAAGGACATCTATTACGCCGAGCGCAAGATCGCCAAGGCGCTGCCCAAGATGGCCCGCGGCGCCCAGTCGCCCGCGCTGAAGGCCGCCTTCGAGAAGCATGTGGAGGAGACCGAAGGCCAGATCGAGCGCCTGCAGCAGGTGTTCGACATCATCGGCAAGCGCGCCATGGGCAAGACCTGTGAAGCCATCGAGGGCATCATCGCCGAGGGCGAGGAAATCCTCGAGGACTACAAGGGCACGGCGGCGCTGGACGCCGGCCTGATCTCGGCCGCCCAGGCGGTGGAGCACTACGAGATCACCCGCTACGGCACCCTGAAGCGCTGGGCCGAGCTGCTGGAGCTGCCCGACGCCGTGCGTCTGCTGGACGAAACCCTCAAGGAAGAGTCCAAGACCGACGAGGATCTGACCCGGCTGGCCGACGAGTCGCCCAACCCGAAGGCCCTGGCCGCGGAGTGATCCCGTCCCTCTCCCGGCGGGAGAGGGCTGCGCGCACGGATGCGAGAGCATCCGTGCTTCGCGCGCAGGGTGAGGGTCGGTCGCGGGCCATGGCCTGCCGACCCTCATCCCCCGCGCAAGGACAAGGTCGCCGCGCGCCGTCATGCGCGGGTCCCCCTTCTCTGGCGGAAGGATAGGGTGACAGGGCGGCCCATGTCCGCTATCGCGCCGGGGCGATGAACCAGGTTCCCATCACCGAAGACGAGCGGCAGTCCGAAGACCGCAGCTGGGCCACCGCCAGGACCCTGGCCGAGGCGCTGCCCTATATCCAGGTCTATGACCGCCAGACCGTGGTCATCAAATACGGCGGCCACGCCATGGGCGACGAGGCCGTGGCCAAGCAGTTCGCCGCCGATGTGGTGCTGCTCAAGCTGATGGGCGTGAATCCCGTGGTGGTCCACGGGGGCGGTCCGCAGATCAGCGCCATGCTGGACCGGGCGGGGGTCAGGTCCGAGTTCGTGGACGGGCTGCGCGTCACTGACGCCGCCACCATGCAGATCGCCGAAATGGTCCTGTCGGGCGCGGTCAACAAGGAGATCGCCAGCTGGATCACCGAGGCCGGCCGGCAGGCCGACGTGCGCGGCGTGGGCCTGTCCGGCAAGGACGCCGGCCTGCTGACGGTGGAGAAGACCCGCCGCACCCGCCGCGACCCGGACAGCATGATCGAGCATGAAGTGGATCTCGGCTTCGTGGGCGAGCCCACCAGGGTGGACCCCAAGCTGATCCGGGGCCTGATCGCCTCGGAATCCGAGGACTGGGTGCCGGTGATCGCCCCCATTGGAGTCGCGGAGGACGGCAAGACCTACAACGTCAACGCCGACACGGTGGCCGGGGCGGTGGCGGGCTCGCTGCAGGCCAAGCGCATGCTGCTGCTGACCGACGTGAAGGGCGTGCTGGACCGGGACGGCCAGGTGATCCGCCAGATGACCGTGGCCCAGGCCGAACAGCTGATCGCCGACGGGGTCGCCACCGGCGGCATGATCCCCAAGCTGGAGACCGCCATGGCGGCGGTGAAGGCCGGGGTCGAGGCCGTGGTCATCCTCGACGGGCGGCGCAGCCACGCCATGCTGGTGGAGCTGTTCACCGAGCACGGCGCCGGAACCCTGGTGAAGGCGTGAGACCCGCGCTGGATCAGGTCGAGCACTGGGTGTTCGACATGGACAACACCCTGTATCCCGCCGAAAGCGGGCTGATGGGCCGGGTGCAGGACCGCATCAACGCCTTCTTCGTGCGCACCGTCGGCATGGGGCCCGAAGAGGCGCGCCGGCTGCAGCTGCAATATCTGCGCGATCACGGCACCTCGCTGAGCGGCCTGATGCTGAACCACGACGTGGATCCCCACGCCTTCCTGGACGAGGTGCACCGGGTCGAGCTGGACTGCCTGACCCCGGACCCGGTGCTGCGCGAAGGGCTTGCCCGTCTGCCCGGGCGGCGGCTGATCTTCACCAACGGCGCCGCGGCCCACGCCGAGCGGGTGCTGGAGGCGCTGGAGATCGCCGACCTGTTCCACGAGGTGTTCCACATCGAGGCCTCGGACCTGATCCCCAAGCCGGACCCCCGCGCCTTCGCCCGCATGATTGAACTGCACGGCGTCGATCCGCGCCGCGCGGCCTTCTTCGAGGACACCGAGAAGAACCTGAAGCCGGCCGCAGACATCGGCATGGCCACGGTGCTGGTGGGCGCCCACGCCCCGGCCTCCACCGCGCCGTTCGTGGACCACCGCACCGAGACCCTGCCGCCCTTCCTGACCAGCCTTCCCCTGAGAGACGCCGCATGACCCAGCCCCTGGAATCCGTGATCGAAGCCGCGTGGGAAGCGCGCGCCGAGCTGTCGCCGTCCAGCACCGGCGCGGCGCGCGACGCGGTGATGGAGGCCCTGGACCTGCTGGATTCCGGCCGGGCCCGGGTCGCCTCGCGCGGCGAGGACGGCGTCTGGACCACGCACCAGTGGCTGAAGAAGGCGGTGCTGCTGTCCTTCCGTCTGAACGACAACGCCGTCATGTCCACGGCGGGCAAGGGCTTCGGCTCGCCCCATGCGGGCCACGGGCCGTGGTGGGACAAGGTCCCCAACAAGTTCGGCGGCTGGCACGCCGAACAGTTCCGCGAGGCGGGCTTCCGCGCCGTGCCGGGCAGCTTCGTGCGCCACGGCGCCTTCATCGGCCGGAACGCGGTGCTGATGCCGTCCTTCGTCAACATCGGCGCCTATGTGGACGAGGGGACCATGGTGGACGCCTGGGCCACGGTCGGCTCCTGCGCCCAGATCGGCAGGAATGTGCACCTGTCGGGCGGCGCCGGCATCGGCGGGGTGCTTGAGCCCCTGCAGGCCAACCCCACCATCATCGAGGACGGCTGTTTCATCGGGGCCCGCGCCGAGGTGGCCGAGGGCGTCATCGTGCGCGAGGGCGCGGTGCTGGCCATGGGGGTCTATCTGTCCGCCTCCACCAGGATCGTGGACCGGGCCACCGGCGAGGTGTTCCGGGGCGAGGTGCCGGCGTACAGCGTCGTGGTCCCCGGCGCCCTGCCGGACCCGGAC
>JBALUZ010000059.1:0-15595 GCA_036963825.1 Brevundimonas sp. | reverse complement strand
CGGCCCGGTCGAGCAGGAAATCCTGTTCCCGCCGAACCCCGGCTCGATCTACCACATGACCAAGACCCAGGACGCCCTGCTGTTCCAGTTCTACGCCAAGAACGACGGCGTGCGGATCACCGACCTGCACCAGGGGATCGTCTGGGGCACCCAGACCGAAGAGACCCGCCAGGACGAGCGCCTCATCAACCGCTTCGACTACGACGGCGATTACGGCACCGTGCTGAACCGCTTCCTGATGCAGGCTGCGGTCGGCCACGCCCTCACGGTGCACGGGTCGGGCGGCCAGACCCGCGCCTTTATCCATATCCAGGACACTGTGCGCTGTATCGAACTGGCGCTGAAGAACGCGCCCAGGGCCGGGGATCGGGTCAAGATCCTCAACCAGATGACCGAGAGCCACCGGGTCCGTGACCTGGCCCGCATGATTGCGGGCATGACCGGCGCGGAGATCGCCAACGTGGCCAATCCCCGCCAGGAGGCGGACGAGAACGAGCTGGTGGTGGCCAACGACCAGTTCCGCCATCTGGGCCTGAAGCCCATCACCCTGGCCCAGGGCCTTCTGGACGAGGTGACGGACGTCGCGCGCCGTTACGCCGACCGCGCCGACCTGTCCAAGGTGCCCTGCGTGTCCCACTGGAACGCGGCGCGCGAGCAGGCGGCGCGTGAGCAGAAATCCGCCAGCGTCGCCCGCATCGAGACGCGCCAGGCGAGCTGACGGGACGTGCGACGGACGGTTCTGGTCTTCGGCGGCGGCTACCTGGGTGAAGCGATTGCGCGACGCGCGGACGTTGAGGGGGCCACGGCGGTTCTGTCCTCCCGCTCTGCCGGACGGCGTCGGGCGCTCGGCGCGGCGGGCGTCGCCGCGCTCGACCCGGAGGACGCCGACGCCCTCGGCCGCGCGGCGGCCGAGGCCCACGCCATCGTCATCGCCGCCCCGCCGGACGCCCGCGGCTGCCCCGGCGCCCGGGTGCTGCTGCCCGCGCTGGCGGCGGCGGGCGCCTATCCCGACTGGATCGGCTATGTGTCGTCCACGGCCGTGTACGGAGACCGGGCGGGCGGATGGGTGTTCGAGGACGACCCGCTGAACGCGGCCAGCATCCAGGGCGCGCGGCGCGTGCGGGCGGAGCGGGAGTGGCTCGAGGCCGGCCCGGGCCTGGGTTTGACCGTCCAGGTTTTTCGACTGCCCGGCATCTACGGCCCCGGCCGCTCGCCGGTGGACCGGCTGGGAGCGGGAACGGCGCGGCTGGTGCGCAAGCCCGGCCAGATCTTCAACCGCATCCATGTGGATGACGCGGCGTCCGGCCTGTTCGCCTCCATGGCGCGGCCCCGGCCGGGCGGCCTCTACAACCTGGCCGACGATGAGCCCGCGCCCGCCGACGTGGTGACCGAATGGGCCGCCCGACGTCTGGGCATGGAGCCGCCGCCCGAGACCGACTGGACCGACCCGTCGGTCAGCGAGACCATGCGGCGGTTCTATCTGGACTCCAAGCGCGTCTCGAACGCCCGCGCCAAGGCCGAGCTGGGGTGGCGCCCGGCCTTCGCGAGCTACAGGGAAGGCATTGAGGCGATACTGGCGGAGCGGCCTGCCGGCTAGTCCTCGCCGAGGCCGCGCGCCGCCGGGCGGCGAGCGTCAGCGGCCCTAGAAGGGCAGCAAATTCCGCTGGCGGCTGTAGGCCATGGTGCCCACGTTGGCGCCGAGGCGCAGGCCGACGCCCGTGCGGATCGGCGCCAGCACGATGCCGTCCGCCTGCTGGTAGTTCACGCCCAGGCCCGCGATCAGATAGGCGCTGCCCTCGACCCCGGGGTAGCGGCGATAGAGCATGTCGGGATGGAACAGGCCGTAGACGAGGGTGAACACCCGGCTGGCGTTGCCGCCGAAATCCCAGCCCACCGAGACGCCCTGCCAGAACACTTCCTGCGAGGCGCTGAGGTCCTTCATGTGCAGGGCGCCGCGGCCATACCGGGCGCCGAAAACCGCAGCCCCCGAGCCCTCCTCGCCGGCGATGTAGCCGGTGGGGCGGTCGCCCTGGTCGGCGAAGACCCGCTCGATGGCCGCCCCGATGGCCTCGGCGGCGATGCCCAGCTCGCGCGAGCCGGCCGCCACCAGCTCGTCGAAGGTGTAGGCCGGGGCCGTGGCGTCGGACTGGATCGGATAGTTCGGATCGGCCGGCTGGCGCGTCGCGCAGGCGCCCACGGCGCCGGCGGCGAGACCGGAGAGGATCAATTGGCGGCGTTGCATGTGCGGGCTCCGTGGCAGGCGCAGTCGGGAACGATCCCGACCTTCACCCGGTTTTACGGCGCATCTGCGGCCACAGGGTTAACGGCGCTGTAAGGATAGGGCGCGATCAGCCCCGGGCGGCGGCGCCGGCGAGGATCACGTCCAGCTGAAGCGACAGGCGCTCCGACAGCGCCTTTTCGTCCCAGCCGTCATAGGCCGCGCCGCGATAGTTGGTCAGCCAGGCGTCCCACACCATGTCGCCCACAAGGCGGGTGTCCACGTCCTGCTTCAGCTCGCCCGAGCGGACGCCGTCGCGCAGCACCTCGCCGATGACCGAGAGCAGGCCCTTGGTGAAACCGCGGGCGCGTTGTTCGGCCTGCTGGGGCTGGAACCAGGACCGTGCGACGATCGCCTGCATCAGGGGCAGGTGGCCCATGGTGTGGTGGTAGCCGGCGTCCAGCGCCGTGGTCAGGCGCTCCTTGACCGGACCCGGCGTGGCGGCCGCGGCGCGAACCACCTCGGTGAGCCGCTCCATGTTCTCGGCCAGCACAGCCTCGAACAGCTCGGCCTTGTCCTGGAAATTGGCGAACACGGCGCCGGTGGACATGCCCGCGCCCTTGGCGATGTCGCGGATGGTCGCCGGGTCGTAGCCGCGCTCGGAGAACAGGTCGCGCGCCGCGTCCAGGACCTTCTGGCGCGTCCGCACCTTGGCGGCCTGTCGGCGGTTCAGGCGCGCACCGCCCGCGGGCTGATCGACGGGTTCAAACGGGGCGTTCAGGGAAGACTCTCGCATACTCACTGTCACTCTACGCTGGGGCGCTGCGGCCCGAACCGGTGTCCCCCCCCGGTCACGTTCAAGACGGGCTCCCCCAATTGGCGCCGTCATTTTCCGAATGATTTCAGGGGTTTCGATCCCCTGAATGACGGAAGCGCTCCTTTGATCACGCAAGGGTGACCAAAATGCGTTCCAGAAGTTAATGAAAACGGTTTCCGGTGGAGAACCGCCGCTGGCGATCGCCGGCCCGAAACCGCATAGTCTGTCGCCATTCGATGCGGGAGACAGGCCATGGCCTATCGGGCGACCGGCTATCTGAAGAAGGTCCTGAGCGACGACGAGGTGATCACCCGCATCACGCGGCGGCACTGGCTGGTGCGGGTGTTCAGGACCATGTGGTGGGCCCTGGCGTTCTGGGCCATGGCGGCCGGCGCGGTCTGGCTCTACCGCACCACCTACCAGGGCGATGACCGCTGGATGTGGGTCGCGGGCCTGTCCCTGATCCCCCTGGCCGGGTGGATCTGGGAGCACCTGGTCTGGCGCAACCAGATGAACGTCATGACCAGCCGGCGCATCATCCAGACCGAGGGCGTGCTGAACAAGAAGGTGTCCGACAGCCTGCTGGAGAAGCTGAACGACGTGAAGACCGAACAGAGCCTGCTGGGCCGCATCTTCGGTTTCGGGGACATCCTGATCCTGACCGCCAGCGAGCAGGGAGCCAATCACCTCAAGACCATCGAGGACCCGCTGGGGTTCAAGCGCGCGATGCTGGAGGCCAAGGACGCGCTCGACGAGGAGCACGACCGCGACGGCCGCCAGCCCGACTGACTATTCCGCGGCCGTCGGCGCACGCCCCCGCAGGGCGCGGGCCGGACGGCGGCGCGCCTCGGGCATGGCCGCCTGGAAGGACTTGCGGAACGCGTCGCGCCGCTCATGCACCGAGGCCAGGACCACGCCCATGGGCACGCCCAGATCCACCAGGGTGTTCTCCGCCAGCTGCAGGCTGGCCTCGATGGTCTCGGGCACCGCGTCGGTGACGCCCAGGGCGTAGAGCCGTTCCGCGTGGCGGTCGTCGCGGGCGCGGGCGATGACGATCAGGTCCTTGCGCAGGGCGCGGATCACGCCCACCACCTCGTCCACCTTGCCTGGCGCGTCCATGGTGACCACCAGAGCCTGGATGCTGTCCAGGCCGCACAGCTTCAGCATCTCGGGATTGGCGGCGTCGCCGTAATAGACCGGCTCGCCCCTGCGGCGCGCGGCGGTCACGGTCCGGGAGTCCGAATCGATGGCGATGTAGCTCTGGTCGTGCGTCTTCAGCATCTCCGCCACCAGTTGGCCGACGCGCCCGAAACCGACGATCAGCACTGCGCTTTCGGCGGGCGTCAGCTCCGGGGCCTGGTCCACCTCGTCCTCATCGTCCAGACGGCGCGGGCGGCGCGTGATGCGCGCGCCCACGCCCGCCAGCAGCGGAATGGCGAACATGGTCAGGGTGGCGGACACCAGCACCGACTGGATGAAGGCGGGCGACGCCACCCCCTCGGCCACGCCGGCGCTGAGGATGACGAAGGCGAACTCGCCGGCCGGGCCCAGCACCAGGGCGGTCTCGACGGCCGGCCGCCAGCCCAGGCCCATGGCCCTGGCCAGGCCGAAGATCACCAGCGCCTTGATGGCCATGAGACCCAGCGCCAGGGACAGGATGCGCACCGGTTCGGCGAACACCGCATCCAGATCCAGACCAATGCCCACGCTGACGAAGAAGACGCCCAGCAACAGACCCTTGAACGGCTCGATCGCCAGCTCGACCTCGCGCCGGTATTCGGTCTCGGCCAGCAGCAGGCCGGCGATCAGGGCGCCCAGGCCCATGGACAGGCCCGCCGCCTGGGCCGCGACGCCGCCGCCGACGACGATGAGCAGGGCCGCCGCCAGGAACAGTTCGCGGCCCGGCGCGCGCGCCACGGAACGGAAGAGCGGCCGCAGCACCAGCCGGCCCAGCAGCACGATCAGGCCCACGCCCAGCGCCGCGGGTGCCAGCACCAGCAGCCCTGAGCCGATGGCCGCGGGGTCGATGACGCCTTCGGATGAGGACGCCAGGGTCGCCAGCACCGTCACGGTGATGAGCAGCGGCGCCACGGCCAGGTCCTGGGCCAGCAGCACCGAGAAGGTCGCCCGGCCCGACCCCGCGCCCATGCGGTTGCGCTCGGCCAGCACCGGCATGACGATGGCGGTGGACGACAGGGCCAGGGCCATGCCCGCCACCAGCGCCGTGTCCAGGGTCTGGCCCATGACAAGGAACAGGGCGGACAGGGCGGCCGTGCAGGCCAGAACCTGGGTCACGCCGAGGCCGAACACCAGCTTGCGCATGGTCTTCAGCCGGCCCCATGACAGCTCCAGACCGATCATGAACAGCAGGAAGGCCACGCCCAGCTCGGCCAGGACGTCCATCTCCGCCTGATCGGTGATGGTCAGCCAGGACACCCACGGGGCCACGTCGGCGAACCGGCCCAGCCCGTCCGGACCCAGCAGCACGCCGGCCGCCAGAAAGCCCAGCACGGGGCTGATCCTGAAGCGGCTGAAGATGGGCACCAGAACCCCGGCGGCGGCCAGGAAGACCACCAGATCCTTGTACTCGCCCGCGTGTTCCGCCGCCATGCAACCCCGCCTCGCCAGAAATCCATCTAAAAGGCATCGCGCGCGCCGATGCGAGCGTCATGAACAGCCGGATGAATTTTTTTTTAGGTTCGGCCGGCCAACCGGCCCCCTATGGTGCGCCGGACCTTGTCCCGGCTCAGGGACCCCTTTGGGAAACATGATGAAAAGACTGATGATCGGCGCCGCCGTCGCCGCCCTGCTGCTGCCCGCCGCCGCCATGGCTGACGACGGCCACGACCACGAGTGCCTCAACCAGGCCTGCAGCGCCGTGTCGCTCTTCCAGGCGCCGCAACTGGGCGCCACCGGCTACGAGAGCATCGAGACGCCGCGTTACGGGACGTGGGGCTTCGACCTGGAGGGCCGCGACACCAGCGTGCGTCCGGGCGACGACTTCTTCCGTTACGCCAACGGCGCCTATGTGGACGCCCTCGAGATCCCGGCGGACCGCACCCGCTACGGCTCGTTCGACCTGCTGAGCCAGCTGTCCGAAAACCGCATGACCGCGCTGATCGCCGAGATTTCGGCGTCCGGCGACCTCGCCGCCGGCAGCGACGAAGCCAAGATCCGCGACGCCTACAACAGCTTCATGGACGTGGAGACGGTCAACGCCCTGGACGCCCGGCCGATCCAGCCGATGCTGGACGCCATCCGCGCCATCGACAGCCATGACGCCATGGCGGCCTACATGGGCGGCACCCAGGGCGTGCCCGGCGGCTCGTTCTGGGGAACCTACATCAGCGACGACGCCCGCGACCCCGAGGCCTATGCGGTCTATCTGGGCCAGGGCGGCATCGGCCTGCCCAACCGCGACTACTATCTGGAAGAGAATTTCGCCGCCAAGCTGGCCGCCTACCAGGCCTATGTGGCGCAGATGCTCGAAATGGCCGGCTGGGACAACGCCTCGAAGGCCGCCGAGGACGTGGTGACGATGGAGACCGCCATCGCCACCGCCCACTGGAGCCGCATCCAGAGCCGCAACCGCGACCTGACCTACAACCCCATGTCGACGGCTGAACTGGCCGACTATGCCCCGGGCTTCGACTGGGCCGCCTATTTCGAGGCGGCGGGCCTGGGCGGGCAGGACCGCTTCGTGGTCAGCCAGAACACCGCCTTCCCGGAAATGGCGCGGATCTTCGCCGAGGCGCCCATGGAGACCCTGCGCGCCTGGCAGGCCTTCCACACCGTGGATCAGGCTGCGCCCTATCTGTCCGAGCGATTCAGCGACGCCCAGTGGGAGTTCCGCGCCCGCGAACTGACCGGCGCCCAGGCCCAGCGTCCCCGTGAAAAGCGCGGCGTCAGCTTCGCCCAGGGTCGCCTCGGCGAGGCGCTCGGCCGCCTGTACGTGGCCCGCTGGTTCCCGCCCGAGCACCGCGCCCAGATGGAGGAGCTCGTCGCCAACCTGAAGACCGCCATGGCCGAGCGCATCCGCAACCTGGACTGGATGAGCGAGGAGACCCGCGTCCGCGCCCTCGACAAGCTGGACAAGTTCGGCGTCAAGATCGGCTATCCTGACGAATGGCGCGACTACTCGGGGCTGGACATCCGGGCCGGCGACCTGTTCGGCAACTACATCCGTTCGGGCCAGTGGAACTGGAACGAAGATCTGAACCGTCTGGGCCAGCCGGTGGACGACGCCGAGTGGTTCATGACGCCCCAGACCGTGAACGCCTACTATTCGCCCACCAAGAACGAGATCGTCTTCCCGGCCGCGATCCTGCAGCCGCCGTTCTTTGATCCCGAGGGCGACCCGGCGGTCAACTACGGCGCCATCGGCGGCGTGATCGGCCACGAGATCGGCCACGGCTTCGACGATCAGGGCCGCAAGTCCGACGGCGACGGCCGTCTGGAAGACTGGTGGACGGAAGAAGACGCCGCCCGCTTCGTCGCCCAGACGGACATGCTGGGCGCCCAGTACGACTCCTACGAACCGATCCCGGGTCACTTCATCCAGGGCGGTCTGTCCATGGGCGAGAACATCGGCGATCTGGCCGGCGTCACCCTGGGTCTGGAAGCCTACAGGGTGTCGCTGAACGGGCAGGAAGCGCCCGTTCTCGACGGCTACACCGGCGACCAGCGGGTGTTCCTGGGCTGGGCCCAGGTGTGGCGGGGTCTGTACCGCGACGACGCCCTGCGCCAGCAGCTGGCCCAGGGCCCGCACTCGCCCGCCGAGTTCCGCGTGATCGGGCCGGTGCGCAACGTGGACGCCTGGTACGACGCGTTCGACGTCCAGCCGGGCGACCAGTACTACGTCGCGCCGGAAGACCGCGTCCGCCTCTGGTAGGCCGCGTCAGAGCGAACTGAAGGAGGGCCGGAGCGGCGACGCTCCGGCCCTTTTTCGTGGGGGCGTTCTGGCAGCGAGCGACCGCGTCGCGCGCGTCAGCGCACCCAAAACGCGCTCAAGCAGCGAGGCTCCGCGAGCCGAGCGTTAGCGCCCTAAAAAAAGGATTCCAGACAGAAAAAGCCCGCCGCGGGGGATACATCGCGGCGGGCTTTCTCGCTCTCTGCTCGGAGCAGGCGCTTCCTCCCCGAAACGCCGGAGAAACATCAGCTCGCCCGCGGGCGCGCCGTGCTTCACACAAGTGCAACAAAACGCCATAATTGCGGGCGCGTCAACCCGTCGCATTCTGGAAAACCCGGGCAAAAGCAACATGATCGCTGATAACCCACGCAATGGTGAAGGCTATCTGCCGTGATCCAGAATGGCCTGCACGGCGCCGGTCAGATCCGCCCGGTCCACCAGCGCCTGGCCGGGGCGCTCGCTGCGCCAGGCGTCGTTGTCGGCCACCTTGCGGGCCAGCTCGCGTCCCAGATCCAGATCCTTGATGGTGACCTTGCCCGCCGCGATCTCGTCGCCGCCCATGATGACGGCGGCGGGTGCGCCGCGCCGGTCGGCGTACTTCATCTGGGCCTTCATGCCCGCCTTGCCCAGATAGACCTCGGCGGCGATGCCGGTGGCGCGAAGCTCCGACGCCGCGGCGAAATAGTGGGCCATGTCGTCCTCCGAGAAGGCGATGATCACCACCGGCCCGCGCACGTCCCGGGCCGGATCGCGGCCGGCCGCGCGCAGCGCCGAGACGAGCCGTGACACGCCGAAGGAGAAGCCCGTGGCGGGGGTGCGCTCACCGGTGAAGCGCGCCACCAGGTCGTCATAGCGCCCGCCGCCGCCGATGGAGCCGAAGCGCACGGGGCGGCCCTTGTCGTCCGTGGTGTCCAGCAGCAGTTCGGCCTCGAACACGGCGCCGGTGTAGTATTCCAGCCCGCGCACCACCGACGGATCGATGCCGGCGGCTTCGTCGGCCACGCCCATGGCCTTCAGCGCGGCGCTGATGCGCCCCAGTTCCGTCAGGCCCTCGGCGCCCGCCTCGGTGCCGCCGACCACGGCGTCCAGGGCGTTCAGCACCTGATCGCGCGGCCCCGCCTGGACCGCCAGGAAGGCCAGCACGGCGTCGATGCCTTTGGTGTTCAGCCCGGCGCCTCTGGTGAAGTCGCCGGACTCGTCCAGCCGGCCTTCGCCCAGCAGCAGCTTCACGCCGTCCGGGCCCAGCCGGTCCAGCTTGTCCACCGCGCGCAGCACGGCCAGGGTCTGGCCCTGTTCCGTCACGCCTGCGGCCTGGAGCACGCCGTTGACCAGCTTGCGGCTGGCGATCTTGATCACGGCCTGACCGGGCGCGAGGCCCGCGGCCTGCAGGCCCTCGACAGCCATGGCGATGATCTCGGCGTCGGCCTCGGGCCGGTCCGAGCCCACCGTGTCGGCGTCGCACTGGACGAACTCGCGGAAGCGGCCGGGGCCGGGCTTCTCGTTGCGCCAGACGGGCCCGAAGGCGTAGCGGCGGAAGGGCTTGGGCAGGGTCTCCCAGCTCTGGGCTGCGAACCGGGCCAGCGGCGCGGTCAGGTCATAGCGCAGCGCCATCCACTGGTCGTCGTCGTCCTGCAGGGCGAACACGCCCTCGTTCGGACGGTCGGCGTCAGGCAGGAACTTGCCCAGGGCGTCGGCGTACTCGAACGCCGAGGTCTCCAGGGGCTCGAAGCCCCAGCGCTCATAGACCGCCGACACCGCCTGCACGATGCGGCGCTCGGCCACCAGGTCATGCCCGCGCCGGTCCTGGAATCCGCGCGGCGCGCGCGCTTCGGGACGGACGGGGGCGGCGGTGGTGTCGGCGGAGGAGGTCATGGCGCGCGCTTACGCCATCACGCTCCCCGCGACAACATCAGGCGCGCCGCGCTCAAGCAGCGAGCGTCCGCGACGCGAGCGACAGCGCCAAGGATGCGCTCAAGCAGCGAGCGTCCGCGACGCGAGCGATAGCGCCAAGGATGCGCTGAGCGTCCGCGACGCGAGCGACAGGGGCCCTATGCGCGGCTGAGCGCGACGCCCTTGCCGTACGTCAGGCGCCGCCAGATCCACTCCAGCGGCCCCATGGTGAACCGGGACAGCCAGAGGGGCGACCAGATCAGTTGCACCACCCAGACGCCGATGATGACCAGCCACAGCTCGGGCCACCCCATCTGGCCGAAATACCCCAGGCCGCGTCCGCCGTAGAAGATGGTGGTCATGATCAGGGTCTGGGCCAGATAGTTGGTGAAAGCCATCTGCCCGGCTTTGGCCAGCGGCGTCAGGATCACCTTCAGCCCGAACCGGGCCAGCAGGATCAGCGCGCTGGCGTAGCCCAGCGACACCAGCGGCGAGAGGAAGGTGTTGGCGGGTTTCGCCATGCCGTCGATGAACGGAAAGCCCCCGGCGATGAGGGCCGCGCCCTCGCGCCAGATCAGGAAGGCCGCGCCTCCGCCCAGCAGCAGAAACAGGCCGTAGATCCAGGCGGGCGAGCGGCCGGCCAGAAAGCCGGTCTTGTACAGGCCCATGCCGATCATCATCAGGGCGGCCGTGGCCGGGACCATGAAGATCAGCATCACGGGAACGACCGTGAGCCATTTCGTGACCAGGGCCAGGCTCACCGACATCGCGTCGCTGCGCATGGTCTCGATCTGCGCGGCGAGCAGTTCGGGCGGCGGGGCCCAGCCTGCGTCGGCCATGATGGTGTCCATCATTTCGGGCGGGGCGGCGCTCATGGACAGCATCAGGCCCACATAGATCGCCGAGCAGACGATATTCAGGACCACGCCGGTGATCAGCAGTCGCTTCGCGCTCCAGGACCGCACCAGCATCACGAACAGCCCGGTCCAGGCGTAAAGCAGCAGGATGTCGCCGAACCAGAAGGCCAGGCCATGGGCCAGCCCGAAAATCGCCAGCCAGAACAGACGCTTCCTCAGCAGTTTGCCCCGCGCCGCGTCGCTGCGCTCGCCGCCGATCAGAAAGATCGATGCGCCGAACAGCATGGAGAACAGGGTGCGCATCTTGTCCTGGAAGAAGGTGTACATGGCGTGCCACGCCGTGACCGCCTCGCCCTCGAAGCCCCCCGGCTGGAGGGTGGGGTTCATGGACACCTCCCAGGGCTGGGCGAAGGTCATGGCGTTCACCGCCAGAATGCCCAGCACCGCGAAGCCGCGCACCACGTCCAGGCTGAACAGCCGGTCGGATGGGCGCACGGGCGTCGGCGCCGCGATGGAGTCACGCCCGGATGTACTGATAACCGCGTCGGTCATGTCGCCCCTCCCTGACAATCGCCGGGGAGGGTCGCCCCGATCCAGGCGATCGGCAAGTCGCGTTTCATGAAAGGGCTGTAATGAACGCGGGCGGGGCCGCTCAGGCCTCGTCCGTCCGGCCCAGCAGGCCCGCCCGGGGACGCACCGACGGCGGCCGGGGCGTGAAGGCGATCAGCGCCACGCAGATGCCCGCCCACAGGGCGTAGCTGAGGCCCACCAGCATGGCCAGCGGCAGGCCGGCGACGCCATAGATCAGCAGGGTGGTCTCGGCGGCGCCGAGGCTTTGCGCCAGGGCGCCCGCCTCGGCCCATCGGAGGCCCATCATCACCAGGGCGGTGACGATCTGGAAGGCCGCGGCCAGCAGCCCGCCATACAGCAGGAACCGCCAGATGACGCCAAGGCGGGTGGACGGCGACCCCGCGTGCTCCCGCTCGCGCACAACCAGGTACAGGCCGAGGGGCGCTGCGATCACGCCCGCCACCAGCACCTGCAGCCGCCAGTCCATGTCGGGGCCGGGCATCACGTGCACCGGCGGCATCAGCGGCAGGGTCAGGATCAGGGGCGGCCAGGCGATGGCCGCCAGCAGGGCGATCAGGCTCCAGAGCCCCGGCATGCCGCGCCACTTGACCGGCGCCTGGCCGGGCAGGTCGCCCACGTCGCGGATGTCCTTGAGTCTGCCTATCATCGCGTCGGAACCGGGGTCGGCCCGGAGTAGTCGTAGAAGCCGCGCCCGGTCTTGCGGCCCAGCCATCCCGCCTCGACGTACTTCACCAGCAGCGGGCAGGGGCGGTATTTGCTGTCGCCCAGCCCCTCGTACAGCACGTTCATGATGGCCAGCACCACGTCCAGGCCCATGAAATCGGCCAGCTCCAGCGGTCCCATGGGGTGGTTCGCGCCCAGCTTCAGCGCCGTGTCGATGGCGGTGACGTTTCCCACGCCTTCGTAGAGGGTGTAGATCGCCTCGTTCATCATCGGCACCAGGATGCGGTTGACGATGAAGGCGGGGAAGTCCTCGGACTCGGTGGTGGTCTTGCCCAGGGCCTCGGCGAAGGCCACGGCGGTGTCATAGGTCTGGCCGGATGTGGCGATGCCCCGGATCAGCTCCACCAGCTTCATGGCGGGCGCCGGCTTCATGAAGTGCAGGCCGATGAACCGCTCCGGCCGGTCGGTGGCCGAGGCCAGGCGGGTGATGGAGATGGACGAGGTGTTGGACGCCAGCAGGGTGTCGGCGCCCAGATGCGGGGTCAGGTCGCGGAACACCGACTTCTTGATGGCCTCGTCCTCGGTGGCGGCCTCGATCACCAGATCCGCGCCGCCGGCCTCGGCCAGGGTCTCGATGGGCTGGATGCGGGCCAGGGCCGCGTCGGCCTCGGCCGCCGTCACGGCGCCGCGCGACACCTGACGGGCCATGCTGGCGCCGATGGCGCCGATGGCGGCGGGCAGCTTGTCCGCGCCCACGTCATACAGCCTGACGTCATAACCGCCGAGAGCCACCACATGGGCGATCCCCATGCCCATCTGGCCCGCGCCGATGACAGCCACCGTCCTGATTTCAACCATGCGGTCGAACGCCTCTTGAACCGATCGCGCGGAAAAGCGCGGACGGCTGTCTTACGCCAAGCGGGGGCGGGCCGGGAAGGCCCTTTCCCCCGTCAGGGTGTCCGAAGGCTCAGCCGAGCGCCGTCATCAGCTCGGGGACCACGGTCTTGTAGTCGCCGACGATGCCGTAGTCCGCCACCTGGAAGATGGGGGCGTCGGCGTCCTTGTTGATGGCCACGATGACCTTGGAGTCCTTCATGCCGGCCAGGTGCTGGATGGCGCCCGAGATGCCGATGGCGATGTAGAGCTCCGGCGCCACCACCTTGCCGGTCTGGCCCACCTGATAGTCGTTGGGGGCGTAGCCCGCGTCCACGGCGGCGCGGCTGGCGCCCACGGCGGCGCCCAGCTTGTCGGCCAGCGGATCCATGACCGCATGGAACTCCTCGGAGGAGCCCAGGGCCCGGCCGCCGGACACCACGATCTTCGCGGCGCCCAGTTCAGGCCGGTCGGACTTGACCATCTCCTCGCTGACGAAGTCGGTCTTCGCCGCGTCGGCGCCCTTGATGGTCTCGACCGTGGCCGAGCCGCCGTCCTCGGCCGCCGTGAAGGCGGTGGGACGCACGGTGATGACCTTGATCTTGTCCGAGGTCTGGATCGTCTCCAGGGCGTTGCCCGCATAGATGGGGCGCGTGAAGGTGTCGCCCGACACCACCTCGATGATGTCCGAGATGGGGGCCACGTCCAGTTTCGCGGCGATGCGCGGGGCGAAATTCTTGCCGTCCGACGAGGCCGGCGACAGGATGGCGTCATAGTCCCCGGCCATGGGGACCACCACGGCCTCGACGGCCTCGGCGATGGTCTTGCCCAGCTCGGCGGATTCGGCCAGCAGCACCTTGCGCACGCCCGAGATCTTCGCGGCGGCGTCGGCGGCGGCCTGGGCTCCCTGGCCCACCACCAGGATGTCGATGTCGCCCGCGTTCAGCTTCTGCGCGGCGGCGACGGTCTTGTGGGTGGTGTCGCGCACCTGGGCGTTGTCGTGATCGGCGATGACGAGAACGGCCATTACAGGACTCCTTCGGACTTGAGCTTGGCGACCAGTTCGGCGGCGTCGGCCACCTTGATCCCGGCCGAACGCTTGGGCGGCTCGGTGACCTTCAGCACCTTCAGGCGCGGCGCCGTGTCGACGCCGTAGTCGGCGACCGCCTTTTGCGCGATCTCCTTCTTCTTGGCCTTCATGATGTTGGGCAGGGAGGCGTAGCGCGGGGTGTTGAGGCGCAGGTCGGTGGTCACCACCGCCGGCAGGGTCGCGGCGATGGTCTGCAGCCCGCCGTCGATCTCGCGGGTCACCACGGCCTTGCCGTCCTTGATCTCCAGCTTCGAGGCGAAGGTGCCCTGGGGCCAGTCCAGCAGGGCGGCCAGCATCTGGCCCACGGCGTTGTTGTCGCCGTCGATGGCCTGCTTGCCCATCAGGACCAGGTCGGGCTTCTCTTCCTCGACCACGGCCTTCAGCACCTTGGCCACGGCCAGGGGCTCCAGGTCGGCGTCGGACTGGATCAGGATGCCGCGGTCGGCGCCCATGGCCAGGGCGGTGCGGATGGTCTCCTGCGCCTGGCTGGGGCCGATGGAGACGACCACGATCTCGTCGGCGGTGCCGGCGGCGTGGTGCTCCTTGCCTTCCTTGAGACGCACGGCCTCCTCGACGGCGATCTCGTCGAAGGGGTTCATGCTCATCTTGACGTTGGCCAGGTCGACGCCTGACTGGTCCGCCTTCACGCGCGCCTTGACGTTGTAGTCGATCACCCGTTTGACGGGGACGAGAACCTTCATGCCGAACCCTTTTCGAAACTTTGGTCTGGAAAGCCGCCCGGCTGCGGCCTTATTGGTGGGCAGGACATGGAACGGCCGTTGCGGCCTGTCAACGTAACGCCAAGTCAACTTCCCGGGGATTCTCGCGCGTGTATCTGAGCTTCAAGCGGCTGGCCTTCATCTTTCTGGCCATTTTCGCGGTCCTGATGGTCGGCGTCCTGGTGTTCGAGCGGTTCTGGGTGGCCCCCGGCGACCGGTGCGAGGCCGCGGGCGGCTGGTATGACCGTGAGACGCGCACCTGCGCCCAGCCCATCTACATCCCCGACATCACGGGCCGCCAGCCGGGCGAGAGTCGCGAGGCCGCCTCGCGCCGCAACGCCGCCGAACTGGTCCAGCTGGAGCGCCGCATCGCCGCCCGCGAGGCCGCCCGCCGCGAGGCCGTCGAACAGGAACGCGAACGGGTTCGCGAGGCGTCGCGGGAGTAGCCCGCAGCCGTCCCCGCCTGGCCGCGGGGAAACGCCGCCCCGTTAGCGACGGGTTAAGGCCGCCACGGCTAGCCTTGAAGGATATCCGGCCGATGACGCGGCCAAGATCTCCAGGGGGCTTCGGCCATGGCGCCACGACGAGGGAACCACCGCATCCTGCGCGCAGGCCTGCTCGCGGCCGGTCTGGTCGTCATGGCCTCGTCGGCGGACGCCCGGGGCGCCGCCCAGGAGAGCGCCGGCGCCCGGGCCGGGCTGCGCACCCTCAGCTGGCCCGGCAAGGCGGAAGCGCCGCGACCGCAGCAGCCGGACGCCGCTTCAGCGTCCCCGGCCGCCCCGTCGGCCCCGCTCCAGATCCAGCCCGGCGTTCTGCCCGACTACACCGCCGCGGCCCGGCCCTTTCCCCAGAGCCTGACGCCGGCGACCGCCTTTGGCTCGCCTCCGGTGGTGTCGGGCGGCCAGGCCTGGGCCTCCACGCCCGTCCCCTATGGCCAGGTCGCGCCCGGGGCTCCGGCGGGCAGGACC
>JBALUZ010000058.1:0-15708 GCA_036963825.1 Brevundimonas sp. | reverse complement strand
CCACCCGCATCGCCCCGGACGACCGCGAGCGCATCGCCGGCCTGGCCCGGCGCACCACCCTGCTGTGGATCACCGGCAACCACGACCCGGACGGCTCCGGTGATCTGGCGGGCGAGACGGCGGTGGAGATCGGCCTGTCGCAACTGGTCCTGCGCCACGAGCCCAGCCCCGGCCCCGCGCCCGGCGAGGCGGCGGGACACCTGCACCCCTGCGCCCGGGTGAAGGGGACGGCCGGGTCGGTGCGGCGGCGGTGTTTCGTCACGGACGGCGAGCGCCTGATCCTGCCCGCCTTCGGCGCCTACGCCGGCGGGCTGAACGTGCGCGACCCCGCTTTCGCCGGCCTGTTCGCCCGCCCCCCGCTGGCGGTGGCGCTGGGGAAGAAGGCCCATGCGGTGCGATGGGGGATGCTGGTCGGGGACTGACCCGGTCAGAAATCCAGCGCCTGACGCCACGCCGCGATGCGCGCCAGCTTGTCCTCGAACGGCCCCCAGTCGTCGCGCTCGTCGATGGCGGCCCAGAGAGCCTCCACCTCGTCGATCAGCATCTCCTCGGGCTCGGCGGCCCGGAAGGCCGGATGCTCCAGCCGCTCGGGCCGGTCCGGCTCATGCTCGAACAGGGCGAAGCGGAAGGCGTCGAAGGCCTCGCCCTGATACAGCGCCCGGCGCGGCCCGCGCAGGGCCCGTTCCGACGAGGCGAACCCTGTGAACCAGTCGAAGAACAGCGGCTCCCACCGCAGCGCCTCGCCGCCCTCGCGCAGCAGGGCCAGGGTCGTGTCCACCAGCCGCTGGTCCGCCGCCTCGCCCAGGCTCTTCACCCCCAGCCGCATCAGGAAGGCCGCGCGCAGATGCCGGATGTAGGCCGGGCCGAAGCCGTTCAGGGCGTCGGTCAGGGGCTCGGCGTCCGCGACCATGCGCAGGGCGCCGCCCAGCTGGGTCAGGTTCCAGAACACCGCCTCGGGCTGGCGGGCGAAGGCGTACAGGCCCGTCTGGTCGAAATAGGCGGCGGTGAAGCCGGGTTCGTAATGGGGCAGGAAGCGCCACGGCCCGTAGTCGAAGCTCTCGCCCGTCACGTTCAGATTGTCGGTGTTCAGCACCCCGTGCACGAAGCCGGCGGCGATCCAGCGGGCGGTCAGCTTCGCCGACGCCTCCACCACGGCCGCCAGCAGGCCCGCCGCGTCGCCCTCGGCTGTCTGCGGGTGATAGTGCGCCCGCACGTGGGCGATCAGGGTCTCGATCTGGTCGCGCCGCTCCAGATACGCCGCCCGCTGGAACGTGCCGAAGCGCACATGACTGTGCCCCAGCCGCACCAGCACCGCCGAGCGCGTGGGCGAGGGCTCGTCGTGGCGCTCCAGCGCCTCGCCCGTCTCGATCAGGCTGAACGGGCGGCTCGTCGGAACACCCAGGGCCTCCAGCATCAGGGCGGCCAGCACCTCGCGCACCCCGCCCTTCAGGGTCAGCCGCCCGTCGGCGCCGCGCGACCAGGGCGTCCGGCCCGATCCCTTGGTGGCCAGATCCAGCAGGCGGTCTGTCCCGTCCTCCAGCATCTGGGCCGCCAGGAAGCCGCGTCCGTCGCCCAGGTCGGGATTGTAGGTGCGGAACTGGTGGCCGTGATAGCGCATGGCCACCGGGCCGGGCTGGCCGGGGAGGGGCGAGAACCGGCCGAAGGCGTCGGTCCATTCGGCCTCCGTCAGGCCGTCCAGCCCCACGGTCGTCGCCGCGCGATTGTTACGAAACCGCGTTATGTGCTCGGGAAAGGCCGCCGGTTTCACGGCGTCGCCGAACTCGTCTCCCAGTTGAAAGAACGCGGGTCGGGGGCGGTAGGCGTCTAGAACGGGCATGGGGGCCAGATGCGCGCACGGGCGGTGCGGCGCAAGGCTCCGTCACGAGCAAACCATTGGGGGATGGTCATGGCGCGGCGGATCACGCTGGATTTTCTGAAGACCGAGACGACCTCGGGCTCCGTGCTGGGGCTGGCGGCCCTCGCGGCGCTGATCGTGGCGAACTCCCCTTTCGCGGGCGAGTATTTCGCGGCGCTGAAGTCCTATCTGCCGGTCAGCATTGGCGATTTCACCGTGCGCCTGACCATCTCGGACTGGATCAAGGAAGGGCTGATGGCCCTGTTTTTCCTGATCGTGGGTCTGGAGATCAAGCACGAGATCCTGAAAGGGGAGCTGTCGGACGCGCGCAAGCTGGCTTCGCCGGTGCTGGCGGCGGCCGGCGGCATGATCGCCCCCGCCGTGGTCTATCTGAAGATCGCCGAATGGACCGGAGGGCCCGCCTCGGGCTGGGCCATTCCCGTGGCCACCGACATCGCCTTCGCCGTGGCGGTCTTCGCCCTGGTGGCGCGGGGCCTGCCGGCGTCGCTGCGCATCTTTCTGCTGACCCTCGCCATCGTCGATGACCTGGGCGCCATCCTGATCATCGGGGCGTTTTTCAGCGAGGGCGTGCAGTCGACCCCCCTGGCCTGGGCCCTGGGCGGCCTGATCGCCCTGGGGGTTCTGTCGCGTCAGGGCCGGCTGGGCGCGCCCCTGTGGACCCTGGGCTTTCTGTGGGTCTGGTATTTCACCCTGCAGGCCGACCTCAGCACCTCGCTGGCCGGCGTGGCCTTCGCCTGCATCGTGCCGATCAATCCGCGGGTGGAGGGCCGGCGCAGCCCGTTGAAAAGCGCCATGGAGGTGCTGCATCCCTGGGTGGCTTTCGGCGTGCTGCCCCTGTTCGCCTTCGCCAAGGCCGGGTTCTCCTTCGCCGGCCTGTCCGTGGACCGGCTGCTGTCGCCGTTGGCCCTGGGCGTGGCCGCCGGGCTTTTCCTCGGCAAACAGGCCGGGGTGATGATCGCCACCGTCTTCACCGTCCTGACCCGCCTGGGCAAGCGCCCCTCGCACGCCACCTGGATCGAGATCTACGGCGTCGCCCTGCTGTGCGGCGTCGGCTTCACCATGAGCCTGTTCATCGGCGGCCTGGCCTTCCCGGGCGCCGTGGACTCGCCGGTCCAGGCCGAGGTCAAGCTGGGCGTCCTGACCGGGTCGCTGGCGTCCGCGACCCTCGGATCGCTGATTCTCGCGCGGTGTTCTGCGCACCGGCGTCGGCGCGAAAGGGCGGCGCGAGCCGGAAGAGCGGACGCGAAAACACCGGAAACCCTTGTCAATATTGACGTTGCGTAACGATTTTCTGTCACTTTCGCGTCACACCGGCAGGTTTCAAGGCCGAAATGCGACAGGACTTATTGTCGCGATTCATGGCTTGCACTACTCGTTGAATGACGAACCCCGTTTCCATGCAGAGGCGGGGTCGCAGGGACCAGGAAACGCCGCGACGTCCACACCGGACGTCGGGCCTCAAGAGCCGGGGGTTGCTCCATGCGCTTCAATACACTTCTCACCACGTCCGCTTCAGCCGTCGTTCTGGCTGCCGTCGCCGTCACCGGCGCCGCCGCCCAGGAGGTGACCTCCGTCGACGAGATCATCGTCACCGCGCAGAAGCGTGAGCAGAGCCTGCAGGATGTGCCGATCGTGGTCACCTCCCTGTCGGAGCAGGTGCTTGAGGACGCGGGCGTCCGCGACATCAAGGACATGCAGATCCTGACTCCCGGTCTGACCGTCACCTCGACCACCTCCGAGACCATCACCACCGCCCGGATCCGCGGCGTGGGCACCGTGGGCGACAACCCCGGTCTGGAAAGCTCGGTGGGCGTGGTCATCGACGGCGTCTACCGGCCCCGCAACGGCGTCGGCTTCGGCGACCTGGGCGAAATGTCCCGCATCGAGGTGCTGAAGGGGCCGCAGGGCACCCTGTTCGGCAAGAACACCTCCGCCGGCGTCATCAACATCATCACCGAGGCGCCGTCGTTCCAGCCCGGCTTTGAGGGCGAGCTGACCGGCGGCGACTTCGGCGCCTGGGGCGTCTCCGCCTCGGCCACCGGACCGCTCGGCGAGAACATCGCCGGGCGCCTGTACATGGCCACCCGTCAGCGCGACGGCTTCTATGACGTGGACACCGGCGACGGCCCGCGCACCCTGACCGAGGACCAGACGCAGGATTTCTGGACCGTGCGCGGCCAGTTGCTGATCCTGCCCAGCGACCTGGCCTCCATCCGCCTGATCGCCGACTACACCAAGCGCGACGAGTTCTGCTGCGTCGCCTCCCAGATCCGCGTCGGGCCCACCTTCGGCTTCATCAACGCCCTGTCCGACGGTCAGGGCCAGGCCGCCCCGGTGACCGGCGGCAGCTTCGGTCCCGCGCCGGGCTATGACTTCGTGCCCTATTCGCGCACGGCCTATTCCAACCGCGACACCGGCCAGGAGGTCGAGGACTACGGCTTCTCGGCCGAGGTCAACGCCGACATCGAGGCCTGGAACGCCACGGTGACCTCCGTGTCCGCCTGGCGGTCGTGGGAATCGGTCAACGGCATGGACGTGGACTTCAGCGGCGCGGACCTGATCTACCGCAACCAGGACGGCAATTTCGGCTTCGGCATCGATCAACTCAGCCAGGAACTGCGTCTGGCCGGCTCGACCGAGAATTTCGACTGGCTGATCGGCGGCTTCTACGCCCGTGAGAACCTGGCCCGCGACGACAGCTACTTCCTGGGCGCGGACTACAACCCGTACCTGTCGTTCCTGTTCACGGCCTCGGTGCCGGCCGCCCTGGGCGGGCCGAACCCGGGCCGGATCCAGTGCTTCACGGATCCGACCGGCTTCAACCCCCTGTGCGCCGCCGGCCTGGCGCCGCCGAACCCGCTGGCCCCGACCCAGATCGTCGGCCAGGGCGTGGACGACCACTATTCGCAGACCTCGGAAACCTTCGCCATCTTCACCAACAACAGCTGGCGGGTGACGGACGCGCTGGAGCTGACCCTGGGCCTGCGCTGGACCCAGGACGAGAAGGACCTGCACGTCCAGCAGGACAACATCAACGGCAACGGCGCCGCCTGCCTGGGCGCCCTGGCCAACCAGGGCACCGCCTCGCCGACCCCGGCGTCGGCGCTCGGCGCGCTCTGCCTGCCCTGGTCGAACCCGTTCTATGACAACCGGGCGGTCACCGAGAACTTCACCGAGGACGCCTTCAGCGGCACCTTCAAGGCGGCGTACCGGTTCAACGAAAGCCTGATGGTCTACGGCTCGTTCGCCCGCGGCTACAAGGGCGCCGGCTACAACCTGGACCGCGTCCAGACCGGCGTGACGCCCGACGCCTCGCTCTACTTCCCGGCCGAGACCGTGGACAGCTGGGAGCTGGGCTTCAAGTCGACCCTGTTCAACCGCAGCCTGCTGCTGAACGCCACCCTGTTCGACCAGACCTTCGAGGACTTCCAGCTCAACACCTTCCTGGGCACCGCCTTCGTGGTGGAATCCATCCCCGAGCTGAACTCCACCGGCGTGGACATGGACCTGCTCTGGTTCACCCCGGTCGACGGCCTGAGCCTGACCGGCGGCGTGACCTACGCCCAGACCGAGTACGGCGACTTCACGGCGGCGGACCTGATCAACCCGGCCCGCTTCGGCCCGCTCAGCCTGCTGCCGGGCGCGCAGATGTCCTTCGCCCCCGAATGGTCGGTGACCGGCGGCATGAGCTACGAGCGCTCGATGGGCAACGGACTGATGGGTCGCTTCAACCTGTCGGCCAAGTACACCTCGGAGTTCAACACCGGGTCGGACCTTCTGCCCGCCAAGATCCAGGACGCCATGACCCTGGTGAACGGCCGCATCGGCATCGGCGCCGAGGACCGCAGCTGGATGCTCGAGGTCTGGGGCCAGAACCTGACCGACGAGGAGTACTACCAGGTGGTGTTCAACGCGCCGCTGCAGGGAACGGCCTTCGCCAGCATTCCCTACGACCCGGCCACCGACACCCAGACCTACAACGCCTTCCTGGGCGCGCCGCGCACCTGGGGCGTGACGCTGCGGGTCCGCTACTGATCCGCGCCGACGTCTGAGAGACTGAACACCGGCCGGGGGGCGACCCCCCGGCCGGTTTTTCTTTTTGCAGGGTCAGGCGGCGCGCCGGCGGCGCTGCGGGGCCGGCCTCGCCTCGGCCTCGAACAGCTCGGCCAGCTTCTCGGTCATGGCCCCGCCCAGCTGCTCCACGTCGGTGATGGTCAGGGCCCTGCGGTACCAGCGGGTCACGTCGTGGCCGATGCCGATGGCCAGCAGTTCCACCGGCGAGCGCTCCTCGATCCAGCCGATCACCGCGCGCAGGTGCCTGTCCAGATACAGCGACGCATTGGCCGACTGGGTGGAGTCGTCCACCGGGCTGCCGTCGGAAATGACCATCAGGATGCGCCGCGCCTCCGGGCGCGCCAGCAGACGGTCGTGGGCCCACAGCAGGGCCTCGCCGTCGATGTTCTCCTTCAGCAGGCCCTCGCGCATCATCAGGCCCAGGTTCTTCTTGGACCGCCGCCAGGGCGCGTCGGCGGCCTTGTAGATGATGTGGCGCAGGTCGTTCAGGCGGCCCGGCTCGGGCGGCTTGCCGGCGCTGATCCACGCCTCCCGCGACTGCCCCCCCTTCCAGGCGCGGGTGGTGAAGCCCAGCACCTCCACCTTGACGCCGCAGCGCTCCAGGGTGCGCGCCAGGATGTCGGCGCACACCGCCGCCACCATGATCGGCCGCCCGCGCATGGAGCCGGAGTTGTCCAGCAGCAGGGTCACCACCGTGTCGCGGAAGGGGCTCTCGCTCTCCTCCTTGAAGCTCAGCGGGGCGGTGGGATCGGTGATCACCCGGGTCAGGCGGGCGGTGTCCAGGGTCCCTTCCTCGAGGTCGAACATCCACGACCGGTTCTGCTGGGCCAGCAGGCGGCGCTGCAGCCGGTTGGCCAGCCGCGCCACCACGCTGGACAGCTGCACCAGCTGCTGGTCCAGCAGCGCGCGCAGCCGCGCCAGCTCATTGGGATCGCACAGATCCTCGGCGCCGATGGTCTCGTCGAAGGCGGTGGTGAAGGCGCGGTAGCCCTCCGTGGGGCGTCCGTCGTCGGCGTTGGCGCGGCGCCGGGGCTGGTCGCCCTCGGACGGGTCGGGGTCGCCGTCGCCGGGCTCGGCCTCGCCGTCCGGACGGCCGCCCTCGGGCCGCGTCTCGCGCTCTTCTTCCGCGCCAGCGTCGTCGGCCGAGCCCTCCATGGACTGGCCGCCCTCGCCGCCGGCCTCGTCCTCGTCCTGATCGTCTGCGGCGTCCGGCTCCTGCGGATCGGGCGCCTCCTCGCCGGGGTCGTCCGAGGCGTCCTCGCCGCGCCCGTCGCCGGGATCCAGATCCAGGGCGCGCAGCACGTCCTTCAGGGCCGTCCCGAACGCCGCCTGGTCGCCGGCCAGGGCCGTCAGGGCGTCCAGCTGGTCGCCCGCCCGGTCTTCCAGATCCGTGCGCACCAGATCCACCATGGCCTTCAGCCCGTCCGGCGCGGGCTCGCCCGTCAGGCGCTCGCGCACCAGCAGGCCCACGGCCTCCGCCACCGGCACCCGCTGCGCCTCGGTGGCGGCGGCGGCGCCCATGCGGTGCAGGCGCGACACCAGGGCCGCGTTCATGTTCTCACGCACGCCCTTCAGCGCCGTCGAGCCCACCGCCTCGATGCGGGTCTGCTCCACCGCGTCGAACACCTCGGCGGCCGAGGCGTCGGCGGGCCGCAGGCGGGCGTTCAGCCCCTCGTCATGGTTGGCCAGCCGCAGGGCCATGCGGTCCGCCTGGCCGCGCAGCACCTGGGCCTCCGGGCCGGCCGGGTCGCGCGGCGGGGTGGGCAGGGTCAGGGTCTGGCCGACCACCCTGGGCCCGTCGCTCCCGAAGGCCACCTCCAGGTCCGGCTGCTCCGCCAGCGCCCGGGCGGCGTGCGCGATCGCGCGCTTGAAGACTTCGGTCGGACTGTCGGAAACGGCCATCCCCGACACATAGAGCAATGCGCGGCCGGGAAAAGACCCGTCAGTCCTCCGTGAAGGCCACCCGGGCCGCGCCCAGCAGGGCGGCGTGCCTGTGGGTGATGACCCAGGTGGGGATGTCGGCCATGTAGTCCCTGAACCGGCCCTTGCGCTCGAAGCGCTCGCGGAAGGGGCTGGCCTTCAGGAACGGCAGGATGCGCGGGGCGATGCCGCCGGCGATATAGACCCCGCCGCGCGCCCCCATGGTCAGGGCGATGTCCCCGGCCGCAGCGCCGAGGATGGCGCAGAAGCGCGCCAGGGTCGCGCCGCAGACGCTGTTCGGGGTCTCCAGCGCCGCGCGGGTGATCTCGGCCGGGTCATCGATGTGGCTCTCGCGCCCGTCGATCTCGGCCAGGGCCCGGTGCATGTTCAGCAGGCCCGGTCCGCAGATCAGGCGCTCGATGGAGACCCGGTCATAGCGGCGGCGCAGGATGCGCAGGATCTCGTCCTCGACCGGATCACCCGGCGCGAAACAGGCGTGGCCGCCCTCGGACGGCAGGGCCATCTCGTTGCCGTGGATGTCCCGCGCCAGCCCGGCCACGCCGAAGCCGGTGCCGGGCCCCAGCACCGCGATGGCCGAGTGGGGGTCGCCCGCGTCAGGTCCGCCCAGGCTTTCCAGACAGTCGTCCGGCACGATGGGCGCGCCCCAGGCCAGGGCCTCGAAATCATTGATCAGGCGGATGGGGTTGAGACCCAGGGTCGCCAGCTCGCTCTCCGAGACCCGCCAGGGCGAATTGGTCAGGTCGATGGCGCCGTCGGTGACCGGTCCGGCCACGGCGATGATCCCCCCGGTGGGCTTGACCGCGCAGCCGTCGATGAAGGCCCGGACGCCCTCGAGGAAGGTCGGATAATCGGCGCCGAGGAAGCTCTCGTGATGCTCCAGCACCGGGCGGCCGTCGCGCCAGCGGGCGATGGCGAAGCGGGCGTTGGTGCCGCCCACGTCGCCCACCAGCAGGGTGCGGTCGTCGGAGCGGGCCGGATTGGACGGGATCATCAGGCGTCCACCGTGCGGTCGACGATGTTGGGGTCAGGCGGCGTGTCGGCGCGGGCGGGCCCGCCCGCCGCGAAGTCGAAACAGACCGAGGCGCCGTCCTCGGCCGCGCCCACCACGTGGCGGAAGGCGGCGAACAGCTCGCGGCCATAGCCCCAGGCCGAGCCGTCCGCATAGGCCTGCGGGCGCGCGGCGAGGGGGCGATCCTCGAAGCCGTCGGCGCCGATCACGGTCAGCACGCCGCTGTCCGGATCCAGGCGGATCACGTCGCCGTCCTGCACCTTCGCCAGGGCGCCGCCGTCCAGGGCCTCGGGGCTCAGGTGGATGGCGGCCGGGGTCTTGCCCGACGCGCCCGACATGCGCCCGTCGGTGACCAGCGCCACCTTGAAGCCGCGGTCCTGGATCACCGACAGGGCGGGCGACAGGCTGTGCAGCTCGGGCATGCCGTTGGCCTTGGGGCCCTGGAAGCGCAGCACCACGATCACGTCGCGGTCCAGCTTCCCGGCCTTGAACGCCTCCAGCACGTCCTCCTGGCTGTCGAACACCGCGGCGGGGGCCTCGACCACCCGGTTCTCCGGCTTGACCGCCGAGACCTTGATCACCGCCCGGCCCAGGGCGCCCTTCACCAGCCGCAGGCCGCCGTCCTTCTGGAACGGGTCCGAGGCGGGGCGCAGGATCTCCGGATCCAGGGTTTCGGTCACCCCGTCCTTCCAGACCAGTTCGCCGTCCTGCAGCATGGGCTCGCGGAAATAGGCCTCGATGCCCCGGCCCATGATGGTCGTCACGTCGCTGTGCAGGTAGCCCGCCCGGGCCAGCTCGCGGGTGACGAAGGCCACCCCGCCGGCCGCCTGGAAGGCGTTCACGTCCGCCGAGCCGTTGGGATAGACCCGCGCCAGCAGGGGCGTGACCGACGACAGCTCGTCCATGTCGGTCCAGTTGATGAGCACGCCCGCCGCCCGCGCCATGGCCACCAGGTGGATGGCGTGGTTGGTGGAGCCGCCGGTGGCCAGCAGGGCCACGATCATGTTGACGACGGACTTCTCGTCGATGACGTCGGCCATGCGGCCCTGTTTCTCGCGCGCCAGCTCCACCGCCCGCTTCGCCGCCGCCGCCGTCAGGGCGTCGCGCAGGCCGGTCTCGGGATGCACGAAGGCGGTGGACGGCAGGTGCAGGCCGGCCACCTCCATCATCATCTGGTTGGAATTGGCGGTGCCGTAGAAGGTGCAGGTGCCCGGCGAGTGGTAGCTGCCGATCTCGCTTTCCAGCAGCGTCTGGCGGTCCACCTTGCCCTGGGCGTACAGGGCGCGGACGCGGGCCTTCTCGGCGTTGGGGATGCCCGAGGGCATGGGGCCGGCGGGCGCGAACACCACGGGCAGATGGCCGAACGCCAGGGCGCCCATGAACAGGCCCGGCACGATCTTGTCGCAGACGCCCAGGCACAGGGCCGCGTCGAAGGCGTCGTGGGTCAGGGCCACGCCGGTGGACATGGCGATGACGTCGCGGCTGAACAGCGACAGCTCCATGCCGGGGCGGCCCTGGGTGACGCCGTCGCACATGGCCGGCACGCCGCCCGCCACCTGGGCGGTGGCGTTGGCCTCGCGCGCGGCCTGCCGCACGATGTCGGGGAAGCGCTCGAACGGCTGGTGGGCCGACAGCATGTCGTTGTAGGCGGTGACGATCCCCACATTGGGCTGGCCGCCCGACATGGCGTTCAGCTTGTCCTTGACCGGCGCCCCGGCGAAGGCGTGGGCCCAGTTGGCGCAGGACAGCTTGGCCCGGCCGGGCGTGTTGCCCGCGGCCCAGTCCATGCGGCGCAGATAGTCGGCGCGGGTCTCGCGGCTGCGGTCGATGATCCGCTGGGTGACGGCGGCGGTGACGGGATTGAGGGGCATCGGCTTACTCTGTCCAGAGGACCTCGAGAGGGGCGCCGCTCGCGATCAGGGCGGCGATGGGCTGGACGGCGGGATCGCCCGCCGCCTCGGCCTCGAAGACCGCGCGCTTCTTCGCGCCGGTCAGGGCCAGCACCACGCGACGGGCGCGGGCCAGATACGGGATGTTCAGGCTGATCCGCTCCTGCGGCGGGGCCATGCCGTCGCGGCCGGGCGGCACGCCGAAGACGGCGGGCTCCAGGGCCGTGGTCAGCAGGGTCTTCAGGGTCGGGCTGCCCGGGAACATGGAGCAGATGTGCCCGTCCTCGCCCATGCCCAGCAGCACGGCGTCCAGGTTCCGGGCCTCGGCCTGCAGCGCCTTCGCGGCCATGGCGGCGGCGCGGTCCACGGTGACGGCGGCGTGGTGCAGGGGGATGAAGCGCGCGGCGGCGGCCCGGCCGGTCAGCAGGGTCTCGCGCATCAGCCGGGCGTTGGAGTCCGGCGAGGACTCCGGCACATGGCGCTCGTCCACCAGGGTGACGGCCACCTTCGACCAGTCCAGATCGGCTCCGGCCAGGCGGGCATAGACGGGCGAGGGGGTGGAGCCGCCCGCGCCGGCGAACAGGGCCCTGTCGTCTTCCGCCAGGGCGGCGGACAGGGCGTCCGACAGGCGCCCGGCGCAGGCGTCGGCCCAGCCGTCCCTGTCCGCGAAAGTCTCGATGCGGATGTCACTCATTCCACGCCCGTCCGTTCCGGCTCATCAGGTCGAAGGCGCCGGACGGCCCCCAGGTTCCCGCCTCATAGGGCTCCGGCTTCATCTCGGCGGCGCGCCAGGCGGCCGAGACTCCGTCCACCCACTCCCACGCCTTCTCCGCCTCGTCCCGGCGCACGAACAGGGTGGAGTCCCCGTTCAGCGCGTCCAGCAGCAGGCGCTCATAGGCGATGCGGCGGCGGGGCGGGCGGGCGCTCTTGCCCTCCATGCCCCAGGACAGGGACATGCGGATGGGCTGCAGCCGCATCTTCGCGTCCAGCCCCGGCGCCTTGTTCATCACCGACAGGGACACGTCCTCGTCAGGCTGCAGGGCGATGACCATGCGATTGGCCACGATGTCGCCGCGCCCGTCGCCGTCGAAGATGGAGTGGGGCACCGGCTTGAACTGGATGACGATCTCGGTGCGCTTGTCGGGCATGCGCTTGCCGGTGCGCATGAAGAACGGCACCCCGGCCCAGCGCCAGTTGTCGATGTCGGCGCGCAGGGCGACGAAGGTGTCGGTGTCCGACGCCTGGCCGCGCTCGTCCTCATAGCCCTTCACCGCCTGGTCCTCGACGGTCCCCGGCGTGTACTGGCCGCGCACGGTGACCTTCTTCGCCGCCGTCTTGGTGATGGGCCGCAGCGAGCGAAGCACCTTGACCTTCTCGTTGCGCACCGAGTCCGGATCCATGTCCGACGGCGGCTCCATGGCCACCAGACACAGCAGCTGCAGCATGTGGTTCTGCAGCATGTCGCGCAGGGCGCCGTACTCGTCATAGTACGGCCAGCGGTCGCCCACGCCCGTGGTCTCGCCCACGGTGATCTGCACGTGGTCGATGGACAGGTTGTTCCACAGGGGCTCGAAGATGACGTTGGCGAAGCGCAGCGCCATGAGGTTCTGGACCGTCTCCTTGCCCAGATAGTGATCGATGCGGAACACCCGGTCCTCGGTGAAGGCGGCGCCCACCGCCTGGTCGATCTCGCGGAAGGTGTCCAGGTCGCGCCCGACCGGCTTCTCCAGCACGATGCGGGTTTCGCCGCCGGTCATGCCGATGGCTTTCAGCGCGTTGACGATGGGGGCGTACAGCGACGGCGAGACGGCCAGGAAGAAGGTCACGTCCCCGGTTCCGGCCATGGCCTTCAGGGCCGACAGGCTGGCTGGATCGGTGGCGTCCACGGCCAGATAGTCGATGCGCCCGGCCAGCCGGTCGAAAGCCTCGGGGCTCCACTGGCCGTCGCCCTCGGCGCGGGGCTGGACCCATTCGCGCACCCGGGCCAGATAGTCGTCGCGACTCTCCTCGCTGCGCGCCGCGGCGATGACCTTCAGGCCCTCGGGCAGAAGGGCGTCGTGCTCCAGAAAATACAGCGACGGCAGCAGCATGCGCAGCGCCAGATCGCCGCCTCCGCCGAACAGAACGAGCGTCGGCATTCGCGCCTCACCTTCACCAGTTGCGTGGATGCCCCGTCTTGGGCGATTTCCGCGTCCGCGCCAACCGGACCAATCCCGGCTGAAACATCAGTTTATGCCCTGACACCGGTTTCCGTGAGCCGGGGACGCAAGATTTCACTCCCGCGGGCTCAATAGGTGAGCCGAATCCCTGCCCGCAGGGTCCGCGGCGGTCCATAGCCGGGCACGTCGTCGCCGGTGCGGGCGACCTCCACGTCCTCGTCGAGCAGGTTGTCGGCGGCCAGGTACAGCACCGTGCGCGGGCTCGCCCGCCACTCCGCCCGGGCGTCCAGGACCAGGGCGGGGTCCAGGTCGCGGCTGTTCAGATCGTCGTCGAACCGGCGGCTCTCGTAGCGGGCGCGGGCGGACACGCCGAGGCGGTCCGATGCGCGCCAGTCGATCCCGGCGGTGGCGCTCCAGATGGGCGCCTGGGCAGGCCGCAGGCCGGTCAGCTGGGGCGCGTCGTCGCCGCCCTGCATCCGCGCATCGGTGGCGGACAGGGCCCCGGACAGGGTCACGGTCTCCAGCCGCCAGCGCGCCTCCACCTCGACCCCCGTGGCTTCCACGGTCCCGGCGTTGCGGCGCTGGCGCAGCACCCCGCCCGCCGGCACGAAACCGGCCACCGGGAAGGTCCCGGGGCCCTCGCCGATGGTGACGTTGACGATGGCGTCCTCGATCTCGTTGTGGAAGACGGTGGCGGTCAGATCGACCGCCTCGCCGCTCCACGCCAGTCCGGCCTCGATGCCGCGCAGCACCTCGGGCTCCAGATCGGGATTGGCCTCGGTGATGTCGTTGCCCACACGGAAGGGGCGGTGCAGTTCGTTCAGGGTCGGGGGCCGAAAGCCGGTGTAGGCCGCCGCCCGCGCCGCCAGGCCGCCGCCCAGCTCGCGCCGCGCCGCCAGACGCGCGCTGACCACCTCGCCGTCGCGATCCGGCGAGCGCTGGTCCAGCAGCACCGTGTCCGTGGCCGTGTTGGTCTCCAGCCGCCGGCCGTCGCTGTTGCTCCACCGGTCGGCGCGCAGCCCCCCGGCGATCAGCCAGGGCCCGCCGGTCCATGAACCTTCGGCGTAGGCGCCGGCGACCAGGGTCTCGCCGCCCGCGATCCGCTGGCGGTTGAAGGCGTTCACCTCGCGCACCTCGCCCTCGGCGCTGCGGACGTCGGCGCCCAGCTCCCACTCCAGCGATCCGCCCCAGCGTTCGGCGGCGCGGCGCAGGGCCAGGTTGGCGCCCAGCCCCGTGGCCGGGGTGGCGTACTGGCTGTTGGCCAGCGAGGTGTCCGACCGGTCGTCGGCCACCGACACGAAGGTGTTGCTCAGGTCGCTGTCGTGGCGCCAGACCTGCGCCCGCCAGCCTAGCCGGTCGCCGGCGGGCCGTCGCGCCGCGGTCAGGCTGTAGATCTGGCCGCTGGACACCGCCCGCGCCCCGTCCAGCCCCGCCCCGCGCTCGTCCTCCCACGCCCCGACGCGGCCCGAGACCGCGATGTCGCCGGTGGCCGCCCAGTCGGCGCGCAGGGCGCCGCCCAGGCTTTCCAGATCCGTGGGCGTGTCCGCCGCGCCCTGCGCCGGGCCGCGCACGGGCACATAGCCGTCGCTGTGCTCGTACAGTCCCGAGGCGGTCAGGGTCAGCCGCCCGAAGCCGCGCGATCCCGAGCCGGACAGCCGCGCGCCGCCGCGCCCGGCCACGGAGGCGTCCAGCACCGCGCCGGCCTCGCGCTCGCGCATCACGATCACCCCGGTCAAGGCGCCGGCGCCGTACGGGCCCGCGCCCGAGCCGCGCACGATGTCCAGGCTGTCCAGGGACTCCGGCGCGATCTGCGACCAGATCACCCAGCCGCCGAACGGATCGTTCAGCGGCACGCCGTCCAGGGTCACCAGGGTCCGGCCGGCGCCCGACGGGGCGATGGCGCGCAGGGAGATGCCCTGGGTGGTGGGATTGGCCGAGACGCTGGAGGTGCGGCGGAACAGGGACACGGCGGGCACGCCGGTCAGGGCCTCGTCCACCCGCCGCGTGGCCTCCAGATCCCCCCGGTCCAGCCGGATCACCGCGAAGGCGGCCTCGCCCGCAGCGGGCGGCAGGCGCGCGGCGGTGACCACGATCTCGTCGACGGTGACGGGCGGGGCGGGCGGCGTGTCGGCTTGAAAGATGACGGGCTCCGGCGGACGGCTGGATGGACAGGACCTGTCGAACAGATGGGACGCGCGAGCGTTCCCTAGGGCCTCGCCTCGAGCCGCTCCAGCAGCGCCGCGGCGAACGCCGACAGGGTGTCGTCGCGGGCGCCCATGACCAGGATGCGGTCGCCGGGGCGGGCCATCCGGATCAGGCGCTCCCCGCACGCCGCCCGGTCCGGCAGGGCCTCCGCATGGCGGCCCGCCGCCGTCACGCCCGCCGCGATGTCGCCCGAGCCCACGCTGCGGTCCGTGGTGCCGCCGTAATAGACCGGCTCGGGCATCAGCAGCACGTCGTCCGGGCCCATCAGCCGGGCGAAGACGTCGATGAACTCCGCCTTCATCAGCTTCAGCGGCCCGAAGCCGTGGGGCTGGAACAGGATCAGCAGCCGCCCGGGAAAGGCGTGCAGGGTGTTCAGGGTGGCGGTGATCTTGTCCGGGTTGTGGGCGAAGTCGTCGATGACCGTGACCCCGCCCGCCTGGCCGGCCACCTCCAGACGACGGCGGATGCCCGAGAAGGCCTTCAGCGCCGCCACGGCGTCCGGGACCGGCACGCCCAGCGCCCTGACCGCGCCGATGGCCGCCAGCGCATTGGCCA
>JBALUZ010000057.1:12373-16490 GCA_036963825.1 Brevundimonas sp. | reverse complement strand
CGCCGATTTGGTTTTTCGACCGTTGATCGAACAGCTTGGAAACAGACTCTTCGTTGGCGATGCGGCGGATCGCCTCGCCGATCAGCGGCGCCACGTTGACCTGGCGAATGCGGCTGCAGTTGTTCACCTCGAGCGGCTGCTCGATGGAGTTGGTGATCACCAGCTCCTTCAGGGACGAGGACTCCACGCGCGTCACCGCCGGCCCGGACAGGACGCCGTGGCTGATGTAGGCCGAAACCTCCACCGCGCCCTTCTCAAGCAGGGCCTGGGCGGCGTTCACCAGGGTTCCGCCGGAGTCCACGATGTCGTCGAACAGGATGCACCGCCGCCCTTCCACGTCGCCGATGATGTTCATGACCTCGCTCTCGCCCGCCTTGGGTCGGCGCTTGTCGACGATGGCCAGGTCCGCGTCCAGCCGCTTGGCCAGCGAGCGTGCGCGCACCACGCCGCCCACGTCCGGCGACACGATCATCAGGTCGGAGGTCTTGTCGTAGTGTTCGCGGATGTCCTGGGCCAGGACCGGCGTGGCCAGCAGATTGTCGGTGGGGATGTCGAAGAAGCCCTGAATCTGACCGGCGTGCAGATCCATGGTCAGGACCCGATTCGCGCCCGCCCGGGTGATGAGATTGGCCACCAGCTTGGCCGAGATCGGCGTGCGGCCGCCGGTTTTCCGGTCCTGCCGGGCGTAGCCGAAGTAGGGCATGACCGCCGTGATGCGCCGCGCCGAGGCCCGGACAAGGGCGTCGGTCATGATCAGCAGCTCCATCAGGTTGTCATTGGCCGGATAGCTGGTCGACTGGATGATGAAGACGTCCTCGCCCCGCACGTTCTCGTCGATGACGGCGAAAACCTCGTTGTCGGCGAAGCGCTTGACCTGGGCCCGCGTCAGCGGGCCGTCCAGATGGTCGGCGATGGCCTGGGCGAGAGTGCGGTTGGAGTTTCCCGCCAGCAGCTTCATGGCTGTCATCCTTTCGCCGTCATCGGCACGATTACTTGAGGCGCCTTCTACCAGTCGGCGCGCGGGGAGCAACCCACGCCGCGCCGCATTGGCGTGAACAAATCGCTGGTGTAGAAGCGCCGGACTGTCTTTTCAGCGGCCGCCGGGGCGGACGCAGCCACGTGAGGTCGGATTTTGCTTCTCAGGAAATCGCGTTCCGGTTCGTCGACCCGTATCGGCGCCCTGGCCGTCGTGCTGGCGGCCGCCACGGCCCTGTCCGCCTGCGCCGGGCGCAACGAGCGTCCGCAGCTGGCGTATGAGGAGCGGCCGGTCGACGCGCTCTACAACGCGGGCTATCAGCGGCTGGAGCGGGAACGCTGGCTCGACGCCGTGGCCTATTTCCAGGAAGTGGAGCGTCAGCACCCCTATTCGGAATGGTCGCGCCGGGCGATCCTGATGCAGATGTACGCCTATTACCGGCAGGGCCGGTACCAGGACGCCATCGCCGGGGCCGACCGGTTCATCCAGCTCTATCCCGGCAGCCCGTCCGCCTCGTACGCCTTCTACATGAAGGCCGTGTGCTATTTTGAACAGATCGTCGACGTGGGCCGGGACCAGGCCGCCACCGGCCAGGCGCTTCTGGCCCTGAGGGACGTGGTGCGCCGCTATCCCGACACGCCCTACGCCTCGGACGCCCTGATCAAGATCGACATGGTCAACGATCAGCTGGCCGGCAAGGAAATGGCCATCGGCCGCTGGTACCAGCGGCAGCAGCAGCCGCTGGCGGCCATCAACCGCTACCGGACCGTCATCGACAATCCCGAGTTCCAGCGCACCTCCCACACGCCCGAGGCCCTGTACCGGCTGGTCGAGCTGTACCTGACCCTGGGCCTGGACGAGGAAGCCACCCGCAACGGGGCCGTGCTGGGTCACAACTACCCGGGCAGCCGCTGGTACCAGGACGCCTATGTGCTGCTGACCAACGACGGCCGACAGCCTGACGTGGAGCCCGAGGGCGAGCGCGAGGGCTGGCTCAGCCGTCTCATTCCCGGTTGATCACGGTCGAAGCCCCGCGAATCTGCTAGTCGGGGGAGGGGACGTTCGCGTCCCGTTCCACTGATGGCCGCCTGCGGGCGCCGGACGGAGTGTCATGCTCTCAAGCCTGTCGATTCGCGACGTGGTGCTGGTCGAGGCCCTGGATCTGGAGATCCGGGACGGCCTGACCGTGCTGACCGGCGAGACCGGGGCGGGCAAATCCATCATCCTGGACGCCCTGGGCCTGGCCCTGGGCGGACGCGGCGACGCCGGACTGGTGCGCAGCGGCGCGAAACAGGCCGTGGCCACCGCGGTGTTCAGCGCCCCGGCCGATCCGTCCTTTCTGGACATGCTGACCGAGCGCGGCTTCGAGGCGGCGCCGGGCGAGGACCTGATCCTGCGCCGCGCCCTGACCGCCGACGGCCGCAGCCGGGCGTGGATCAATGACCAGCCGGCGGGCGTCACCGCCCTGCGCGAGATCGGCGCCCGGCTGGTGGAGGTGCACGGCCAGCACGAAACCGTCGGCCTGCTGGATCCGAAAACCCACCGCGGCATGCTGGACGCCTACGGCGGGCTGGCGGCCGAGCGCGGCGCGGTGGCGTCGGCCCACGACCGGCTGAAGGCGGCCGAGGCGGCGCTGGCGACCCTGCGGGCCGAGGCCGAGACGGCGCGGGCCCGCTTCGAGGAGCTGAGCGAATTCCTGGCCGAACTGGACCGGCTGGACCCGCGCGAGGGCGAGGAAGCCGATCTGGCGGGCGAACGGGCCATTCTGGGCGCGGCGGAGAAGGCGCTGGCGGACCTGGCCTCGGCGCGGGACTCGCTGGGCGGAGACACCCTGTCGCAGAAGCTGGCCCAGGCTTTCCGCGCCGTGGAGCACGCCCGCACCCGCGCGCTGCAGTCCGGCGCCGGCGAGGATCACCCGGTGATCACCCGGCTGGCGGCGGCGGGCGAGGCCATCGACCGGGCGCTGGTCGAGGCGACCGAGGCCGTGGCGGCGGTGGACGCGGCGGCGGACGCCTTCGAATTCGAGCCCGGCAAGCTGGACAAGGCCGAGGAGCGCCTGTTCGCCCTGCGCGCGGCGGCCCGCAAGCTGAACGTGACGGTCGACGCCCTGCCGGCGCAGCGGATCAAATTCCGCGACCAGCTGCGCCTGATCGAGGACGGCGCCGAGGCCCTCAAGGCGGCCGAGGCCGAATCCGCGGCGGCCCGCGCGGCCTATGACGAGGCGGCGGCGGTGCTGACCGCGGCGCGGCGCGCGGCCGGCGACCGGCTGGCGGCGGCGGTGCAGGCCGAGCTGGCGCCCCTGAAGCTGGAGCGGGCGCAGTTCCGGGTGACGCTGGAGCCCCTGCCCGAGGAGCGGCGCGGGCGTGAGGGCGCGGAGGCCGTGCGCTTCGAGGTGGCCACCAACGCCGGGACCGCCTTCGGCCCGCTGGACGCCATTGCTTCGGGCGGCGAGCTGGCGCGCTTCGCCCTGGCCATGAAGGCGGCCCTGGCCGAGCGCGGCGGCGGGGTCCAGCCGGTGATGATCTTCGACGAGGTGGACCAGGGCGTCGGCGGCGCCGTGGCCGAGGCCGTGGGCCTGCGCCTCAAGCGTCTGGCCGACGGCGCCCAGGTCCTGGTCGTGACCCATAGCCCCCAGGTCGCCGCCAAGGGCCACGCCCACTGGAAGGTCCGCAAGGCCGAGGTCGAGGGCGAGACCCGCACCTCGGTGGACACGCTGACGGATCAGGCGCGGCAGGAGGAGATCGCGCGCATGCTGGCGGGGGCGGAGATCACCGACGCGGCGCGGGCGGCGGCGCGGGAGCTGATCGGGTAGGCGGCTTGGCGCCTAGTTCCACTCGATCAAGAGCGGATCGGCCGTGCTTCGGGCGGATCGCTCAACAAGCGGCGTCATTTCCACGATGACTGACATGAGCGCTTCGTCCTGCGGCACGAGGGCTCTGACGAACAGCAGCTCATGAAGAAGCCCGTCCGCCTGCAATGGGCTCAACTCAGCGTCGCTGTCGAGCAATCCCAGTCGGTGCAGGCCGTAAGCCTGCCCGATCAGAACCAGCCGCCGGAACAGGCGCTCGGACACGAAGGCATCGGACTCGCCATGACCGACGCGGACCTCGACGTCGTCAACGAAGCTGGCGGGATCGAGGG
>JBALUZ010000057.1:0-12363 GCA_036963825.1 Brevundimonas sp. | reverse complement strand
CGAGGGGGTTCATGTCGGAGTCGGTCCCGTCAGATGGCGACTGGAAGGGGATTAGCTGGTCTCGACCAGCAGAGGGTCTGAATCAACCTACGGATCGTGATGGCCTGCGGTGAGAAACGCCGTCAACATTTCTGGTCCTCCAGATACTCCACCCGGTGCCGCCCGTGCAGCTGGCGCACGTAGGGCAGGGGCCGGTTCGGCGCGGTCAGGCGCTCGGCGGCTTCGTTGAGCACGAAGCGGGTGATGGCGGGCAGGTCCAGGGCCCGGGCCTCGTCCATGGGGATCCAGGCCACCGTGTCCAGCTCCTCGGTCGGGCGCGCGGCGGGGACGTCCAGCAGGGCTTCGGCCCTGGCCATGAAAAACCGGGCGTCGAAGCGGCGGGTGCGGCCCGGCGGGGTGATGGCGCGGGCGATGTAGGTCAGGGCCGACAGGTCGGGCAGGGCGCCCACCGCGCGAAAGCCGCGCCACGGCCCGGCGATGGACGCGGGCGGCGCGGGCCGGGCCAGCCGCAGGCCGGTCTCCTCGAAGGTCTCGCGGATGGCGGTCAGGCCCAGGGCGCGGGCCCGGCGGGCGGGCATCTCGCGGGACAACAGGGCCTGTGACGCCGTGGGCAGATCGCCCGCCGCCTCGATGCGGAAGTCGGACGGATCGATCCGCCCGCCCGGAAACACCCATTTGGACGCCATGAACACGTGGCCGGCGGCCCGGCGACCCATCAGCACCTCGGTGCGCTCGCCCCCGGTCCGCGTCACGATCAGGGTCGCCGCATCCTTTGGCCGCATGCGCACGCCGGTGTGGGGCGCGTCCTTCAGGTCCTGGGCGGCGTCAAAGGGGTGGCTCAACGCCGCTTGCCCTTTCGCACGCCCTTCAGGCCGCCGGACGGCGGCTTGGGTCCGCCCGGGCGTCTGGAGCCGCGCTTCGGCCGGTCGTCGCCGCCGCGCCCGCGCACGCCCAGACGCGGCGCCCGGGCGTCGGGATCGCGGGGCTCGGGCTCGCTGACCATCTCGAACACCAGACCGCCGGTGATGGGGGTGGCCTCCACCAGTTTCACCTCCACCTCGCGGCCCAGACGCCAGCGCCGGCCCGAGCGGTCGCCCACCAGGGCGTGGGCCTTGTCGTCGTGGACGAAATACTCGTCGCCCAGCTGCGAGATGGGCACGATGCCGTCGGCGCCGGTCTCCTGCAGCCGCACGAACAGGCCGAACCGGGTCACGCCGCTGATGCGCCCGGCGAAGGTCGCGCCCACGTGCTCCTCAAGGAAGGCGGCCACATAGCGGTCCGTCGCCTCACGCTCGGCGGCCATGGAGCGGCGCTCGGTGGCGGTGATGTGCTCGGCGATGGCGGGGAGTTCGGTCATCTCGCCGTCGGTCAGCCCGTCGTCGCCCAGCTTCAGCGCCCGGATCAGGGCCCGGTGCACGATCAGGTCGGCATAGCGCCGGATGGGCGAGGTGAAGTGGGCGTAGCGGTCCAGATTCAGCCCGAAGTGGCCGATGTTCTCCGGCGAATAGATGGCCTGCATCTGGCTGCGCAGCACCACCTCGTTGACGATCTCGGCGTGCGGGCTCTCCCGGGTTTCGTCCAGCAGGCGGTTGAACCGCTTCGTGGTGGGCGCCTCGCCCTTGGTCCAGGGCATGCCGATGGTCTGCAGGAAGTCGGCCAGGTTGAAGATCTTCTCCTGACTGGGGGTGTCGTGGACCCGGTAGATCAGGGGCGTCTTCTTCTGCTCCAGGGTCTCGGCGGCGCAGACGTTGGCCTGCACCATCATCTCCTCGATCAGACGGTGCGCCGGGATCGACACCCGCGCCTGGATGCCCGACACCTCGCCGTGCTCGTCGAACAGGATGCGGCGCTCGCTGCTCTCGATGGCCAGCGGACTGCGGCGCTCGCGGCCCTTCAGCATGGCGGCGTAGGCGTTCCACAGGGGGTAGAGGATCGGCTCCATCAGCGGGCCGGTCAGGTCGGCGGTCTCGCCCTCGGCCTTGCCGTCGATGGCGTCCTGGGCCTGCTCATAGGCCAGCTTGGCGTGGGATCGCATCAGGCCGCGCACGAAGCGGTGGGACAGCTTCCGGCCGTCCTTCGAGAACACCATGCGCACGGCCAGGCAGGCGCGGTTCTCGCCCTGCTTCAGGCTGCACAGCCCCGCCGACAGGTGTTCGGGCAGCATGGGCTCGACCCGGTCGGGGAAATAGGTGGAGTTGCCCTTGTTCCGCGCGGTGCGGTCCAGGGCCGAGCCGGGGCGCACATAGGCGGCCACGTCGGCGATGGCGACCCAGACGATCCAGCCGCCTTCGTTGCCCGGATCCTCGTCCTTCTCGGCGAACACCGCGTCGTCGTGGTCGCGGGCGTCCATGGGGTCGATGGTGATGAAGGGAATATGCCGCAGATCCTCGCGGCCCTTCAGGGTCGGGGCCTTGGCCGCCTGGGCCTCGTCGTCCACGGCGTCGGGGAATCCCGTCGGCACGCCGTGGGCGTGGATGGCCAGCAGGGAGGCGGCGCGGGGATCATCCTCGCGGCCGACGATCTCCAGCACCTTGCCCTGTTTGGGGCCGTGGCGGCGCTCCGACGTCTCCAGCGCCGCCAGCACCAGGTCGCCGTCACGCAGGGGCTCGGCCTCCAGCCGCGACAGCACCAGGAATTCCCTGGCCTTGCGGTCCACCGGCTCGATGCGGGTCTCGCGGCCGCCCTTGCGCACCACGCCCAGAAGCCGGTGGGCGCTCTGGCCCAGCTTCTTGATCATGCGGGCGGTCCACTGGTCGCCCTCCTTCTCGAACTTGACCAGCACCCGGTCGCCCAGCCCCGGCGCCGCGCCGCGCTCGTTCTCGCCCGGCAGCAGCACGGCCAGGGGCGCGTCCTCCCCGCCCTTGGTCAGCCGCACGAACAGGTCGCCGTCCGCGTCCCGCTCCACCACATCGGCGACGCCGACGGGGGGCAGGGCGCCCGCTTCGGAAAAGCCCTTCCGGCCCCGCTTGCCCAGCTTCCCTTCGGCCTCCAGCGCCTTGAGCATCTCCCGCAGGGCCCGGCGCTCGGCGCCCTTGAGCCCGAAGGCCCGGGCGATGTCGGCCTTTTCGGCCTCGCCCGCCTCGCGCAGGAAATTCAGCAGGGTGTCTTTGTCGGGAAGGCCGGCGGGCCGGCGAGGAGATTTGGCCATGGTTCCTCTCTAACGCCTGAATCGCGTTTAGGCACACGCATTGGGCCGCCCCGCTTGACGCAGCGGCGCCGCCCCATCAGCTTCCGGGCCAAAATCCCGTTCAGGAGTTCATCAGCGCATGTCGCTTTCGGAAACGCCCGTCCTCACCCGCCCGGCCGGGTCGCTGCTCGATCTCATCGGCAAGACGCCCATGATGGAGGTGACCCGCATCGACACCGGCAAGTGCCGGCTGTTCCTGAAGCTGGAAAGCCAGAACCCCGGCGGCTCCATCAAGGACCGCATCGCCCTGGCCATGATCGAGGCGGCCGAGAAGGAGGGCTTCCTGAAGCCCGGCGGGACCATCGTCGAGGCCACCGCGGGCAACACCGGCCTTGCCCTGACCCTGGTGGGGACCCAGAAGGGCTACAAGGTCCTGCTGGTCATTCCCGACAAGATGTCCCGCGAAAAGATCCAGCATCTCAGGGCCATGGGCGCAGATGTTCGTCTGACGCGTTCGGACGTGCCCCACGGCCATCCGGAATACTACACCGACATGGCCGAGCGCCTGGCCCAGCAGCTGCCCGGCGCGTTCTACGTCAACCAGTTCGCCAACAAGGCCAACTCCGAGGCCCACCGCCTGACCACGGGCCCCGAGATCTGGGAGCAGATGGGCCATGACGTGGACGCGGTGGTCACCGGCGTCGGCTCGGGCGGCACCATCACCGGCGTGGGCCAGTTCCTGCATTCGGTGTCGCCGAAGACCGAGATGATCCTCGCCGACCCGGTGGGATCGGTGCTGGCGGGTCTGGTCAACGACGGCGTGCCGGGACCCGAGGGCAGCTTCGCGGTCGAGGGCATCGGCCAGAATTTCGTGCCTGACACCACCGACATGAGCGAGATCGCCAGGGCCTATTCCATCCCGGACACGGAGGCCATCGCCGCGGCGCGCGAACTGCTGCTCAAGGAAGGCGTCCTTGCGGGCTCATCGTCTGGCACCCTGCTGGCGGCCGCGCTGCGCTACTGCCGCGAGCAGACCGAGCCCAAGCGGGTGGTCAGCTTCGTCTGCGACACCGGGGCCAAGTACCTGTCCAAGGTCTACAACGACGCCTGGCTGGCCGATCAGGGCCTGACCGAGCGCGAGCTGCACGGCGACCTGTCCGACGTCATCACCCGCAAGTACGAGGAGGGGGCGGTCGTCTCGATCGGCCCGGACGACACCCTCGACACCGCCTTCAAGCGCATGCGCGGCGCCGACGTCTCCCAGCTGCCCGTGATCGTGGAGGGCCGGCTCGTGGGCATCCTGGACGAGAGCGACATCGTCCATGTGCTGAACACCGACGAGATCACCCGCGAGGCCCGCTTCAAGAAGACCGTGGGCGAGGTGATGATCCGCGATCTGGACACGCTCCAGGTGGGCGAGCCGCTGGACGCCCTGATCCCCATCTTCGACCGGGACCGGGTGGCCATCGTGCTGGACGGCGAGAAATTCGTCGGCCTGATCACCCGCACCGACCTGATCAATCACCTCAGCCTGAACCGGTAAGCCCATGGCGAACAAGAAAAACAGTCAGGGCTTCTCCACCCGCGCCATCCATGCGGGGCAGCGCCCGGACCCGACCACGGGCGCGGTGATGACGCCCATCTACGCGACGTCGACCTACGCCCAGGAAAGCCCCGGCGTGAACAAGGGCTATGAATACGCCCGGGGCAAGAACCCCACGCGCGAGGCGTTCGAGGCCTGTATCGCCGATCTGGAGGGCGGAACCCACGGCTTCGCCTTCGCCAGCGGCATGGCGGCCACGTCCACGGCGCTGGAGCTGCTGGACGCGGGCGCCCACATCGTCACGGGCGACGACCTGTACGGCGGCTCGTGGCGGCTGTTCGAGCGGGTGCGCCGCCGCTCCATGGGGCTGGATTTCGCCTATGTGGACCTGTCGGACCTGCAGGCCGTTGAGGCGGCGATCACCGGCAAGACGAGGATGCTGTGGGTCGAGACGCCCACCAATCCGCTGATGAAGCTGGCGGACATCGCGGCCCTGTCGAAGATCGCGAAGGCGCATGATCTGCTGCTGGTGGTGGACAACACCTTCGCCACGCCCTGGAGCCAGCAGCCCCTCAGCCACGGCGCCGACATCGTCATGCATTCGGCGACCAAATATCTGAACGGCCACTCCGACATCATCGGCGGCGTTCTGGTGACCGGGGATCCCGACCTGGCGACGCGGATCAAGTTCCTGCAGAACTCGGTGGGCGGGGTCATGGGACCGTTCGACGCCTTCCTCGCCAACCGGGGCCTCAAGACCCTGGGTCTGCGCATGAAGGCGCACAACGAGAACGCCCTGGCCGTGGCCCGGTGGCTGGAAAGCCGGACGGGGGTGCAGCGGGTGATCTATCCGGGGCTGGAGAGCCATCCCCAGCATGAGCTGGCGAAGCGCCAGATGAACGGCGCGTTCGGCGGCATGGTCACCGTCCTGATCGACGGCGATCTGGCGCGCACAAAACAGGTGCTCGAGCGGGTCGAGGTCTTCACCCTGGCGGAGTCGCTCGGCGGCGTCGAAAGCCTGGTGAACCACCCCGCCATCATGACCCACGCCAGCGTGCCGAAAGAGGTGCGCGAGGCGGGCGGGGTGACGGACAATCTGATCCGCCTGTCGGTGGGCGTCGAGGACATCGACGACCTGATCGCCGATCTGGACCGCGCGCTGGGCTAGGGCTCAGCCCGCCTTCTTCCGCGGCGCGGATTTCGCGGGGGCCTTCTTCGCCGGCGTCTTTCTGGCCGTCGCGGAGCCTTTCAGGCTGTTCTTCAGCGCCTCCATGAGGTCGATGACGTTGGTCTCGTCCGGCTCGGGCGCGGCCACCAGCTTCTTGCCCTTGGTCTTGGCGGCGATCATCTCGCGCAGGGCGTCGTCATAGCCGTCCCTGAACTCGGCCGGATCGAAGTCCGCTTCCTTCTGGCCGATGATCTTGTGGGCGATCTCGATCATGTCCTTGTCGGCCTTCACCGTCGGGATGTCGTCGAAGAAGTCGCCCGCGTCCCGCACCTCGTCCCGGGCCCGCAGGGTGTAGGCGATGATGCCCTTGTCGCGAACCTCCAGCGCCACCTGACGCTCCTTGCCGCGCAGCACCAGACAGCCCAGGGCCACCTTGCCGGCCTTCTTCATGGCCTCGCGGATGACCGAAAAGGCCTCGGCCCCGTCCTTGTCGGGGACCATGTAGTGGGGCGTGTCCCAGTACAGGCGGTCGATGTCCGTCTCGTCCACGAAGCGGTCGATGCTGATGGCCTTGGTGCTCTCCAGCTTCACCTTGTCGAAGTCGGCGTCGTCGAACAGGACGTATTCGTCCTTCCTGACCTCATAGCCCCGCACCAGATCCGACCGCTCCACCGGCCCGGTGTCCGGATCGGTCGGCACCATGCGGATGCGGTTGTTGGTCTCGGGATTGATCAGGTGAAAGCGGATGTCGTTGGCCGAGGTCGTCGCCGTGAACAGCGACACCGGACAGCTGACCAGCGACAGCTTCAGACGGCCTTGCCAAGTGGGTCTCGCAACCATCGTCATTCCCTTCGTGTGGCGACAGAACGAATCACGGGGCCGACGGTTCAGCGCGCACGGAAAAGCCCCGCCGCATCGCTGCGACGGGGCCGCTTCTCCGGCGGCGGGTCCTAGTTGAACAGACCCACGATGACCGCGCCGATCAGGCCGGTGGCCACGGCGGTCAGGACCACGTCGTTGTCCACCCGGCGGTACTCGTAGCCGCGCGGCGGGGCCTGCAGGCCGTAGCGATGGTGATCGACGGCATAGCGGCTGTGGCGATAGGCCGAGGGCAGGGTGTAGCCGGGCTGCCACTGGCGCTGCTGATAGCCATAGGGCCGCTGGTAGGCGCCGGCGTAGAAGCGTTGCTGCGCCCGGATGCGCTGGTTCATCAGCCGCTGGTGCTGGCGAACGGCCTGCTGGTGCTGGCGCTGCATCTGGCGCTGACGCTGCTCCATGGCGCGCTGGTGCTGACGCCGGTTCTGGCGCCACTGCCGGTCCTCGCGGCGGTCCTGACGGCGGTCGTAGCGATCGCCGCGATCATGGCGCTGTTCATAGCGGTCGCCGCGGTCATGGCGCGACTGGGCCTCGGCGGCGTTGGCCGCGCCCAGCGAGGTGGCGGCGAGAACTGCGGCGACCGCGGCGGTGAGAGCCTTGCTCTTCATGGGGATCTCCTGTTCGACGGAAGTGTCGATTGCCCCCAGGATGGCGCAGCGCCGCTGAGCCGGGCCTGAACGGCGGCGCTCAGGCCCGGTTCATCCCGCCGCCGCGGTTCCGGCGCCGTCAGTCGATCTTCAGCCGGAGGAAGACCATGCTGCCGGTCGGTCGATCATCGCCATAGAGCGGGGCCAGATCGCCCGGCGCGTCATTGACCGAATACAGCGCGCCGACCCCCAGGCGGGTGCGCGGCGCGATCACCCAGTCGCGCAGCACGCCGACCGAGGCCTTGGACACGGTGAAGGTCTCGCCGTGGTGACCGCCATGCCCGTCAACCAGCTCGTCGCTGTCGATGCGCTCGGCCCGCGCGAACACGGTCCAGCGGTCGTCCGGGCTGAAGGCGGTCTCCAGCAGCCAGGCGTCCTTGGGGTCGTGGTCCCCCTCGCGGCGGCCCCAGGCGGCGGTGGAGGACCACCAGCCGTTCGCTCCGACCTGACGGGCGTGGATGGCGCTGGCGGACCATTTGGTCTCGTCATCGTCCGGGTGCAGCTGCTCCGGCGCGGCCACGTCGGCCCAGGACGCCTGCAGCGACCATTCCGGCGACGGGTTCCACGACAGGCGCACGGCCACGCTGTCCAGGTCCGGCTCCTCGATGTCGAAGCGATCCTGGTCCGGTTCGCGGCCCCGGAAGCTGGACACCTCCACCTTCCAGTCATTCTGCACATAGCCCAGGGTCGCCACGCCGAACACGATGTGGGTGGAGTCCAGCCAGTGGTGGGTGATGGGCGCCTCCGGACTGTCCATGGCGCTCATGCGGTGCATGAAGGCGGGCGGCCCGAACGCCGGCTCTCCCGGCAGGCCCACATAGGCGAAGACGCTGGAGTCGTCCGACAGGGCCCGGCTGTACGAGGCGGACAACTCCATGAACAGGTCGTGCGGATGCTGGCGGTCCACCAGCGGCGTGACCCCGTCCGCCGTCTCGCCCGCCGCCAGCAGCAGGGGATAGCCCTCCGCCCCCATCCACGGATCGGGGCTGATCATGCCGCGCAGGGTCAGTTTCGAGCCGTCGGCGAAGTCGCGACGGCCCGTGGTCATCAGCATGCCGGCGACGAAGGTGTCGTCGTCGCCGCGCGGCCCGCCCTGGTCGCTGTGGACCAGATTGAGCGCGGCGTGGGTCATGATCGTCCAGCCGCCGGCCTGATGGTGGACCCCGCCGTGGCGGCCCATGTCCGGCTGCCAGGCGGTGCCCGAGGCGTCCCGGTTCATGGACCAGGGGCCGTAGGCGCTGGTCATGGCGTGACCGGCGGCGGGATCCGCACCGTGGTCGCCGCCGTGATCCTGCGGCGCGGACATCTCGTGTCCGGCGTGAGGATCGGCCGCGGGGGTCTGATGAGCGTGATGGTCATGGGCGTCCTGGGCCCGGGCGGCGGGGACCAGGACGAGGACGGATGCGCCGGCGCAAAGCGCGGCGAGGGAGCGGGCGGGCATGACAGCCTCCGGTAAAAGATCAGATATGCGTCTCTGGACGCGGAAAAGTCGGGATTCTCGCGCAGTCAGGCGCGCGGCGGGCCCGGTTCCGGCGACAGGTCGCGTCCCGTCCGCTCGATGGCGGCGCAGGGCGAGGGCAGGGCGTCATGGACGAAGACGGCGTCACCCGCGGGCGCGGGAGTCGGGGTGGTGACGCAGGCGATGCAACAGGCCATGGCGGGCGAGCCCTTGGCCGGCTCATGATCGCCCGCCGGGTCCATGGGCGCCTCGTGGCACGGCGGCGTCGCTCCGTCGTCCGCCATGGCGGACGCGCCGAGGCCGCCCAGGGCCAGGACGGCCAGGACGCCCAGCATCAGAACCATGGCGCGCAGCATCGGCATGGGCGCGGTATAGGCTGCGCCGCGCCTTCCGGCAAATCAGGCGCCGATGAACGGAAGCCCCTCTTCGGCCGGCGGAACGCCGTCGCCGGGCCCCAGCGCCCGCTGCATGAAGATCACGTCGCGCCAGCCGTCCAGCTTCCAGCCCGCCGATCGGAAGGCGCCCGCCAGGGTGAAACCGCACCGCTCATGCAGGCGGATGGACCCGGTGTTGTCCGCATCGCCGATGACGGCCACCATCTGGCGCAGGCCCATGGCCTCGCAACGGGCGACCAGGGCGGTCAGCAGGGCGGCGCCGACCCCGCGCCCCTGCAGGTCCGGCTCCACATAGACCGAATCCTCCACCAGCCAGCCGTAGCCGGCCCGCATGCGGAACGGCCCGGCGTAGGCGTAGCCGGCGAAGGCCCCGTCCACCTCGGCGGTCAGCCAGGGCAGGCCCAGGCCGCGGATGCGTGCGAACCGGCCGGTCATCTCCGCATGGTCCGGCGGGTCGTATTCGAAGCTGCCGGCGCCGGTGCGGACGCTGTGGCCGTACAGGGCCGTCACGGCGGGCAGGTCGCCCGCCGCCGCATCCCGGATGATCAGACCCGTTCCCATCCGCGCTCGACCGACCACAGGGCGAAGGCGTAGTCGAAGGCGATCTCCTTGAGGAAATCGAACCGGCCCGAGGCGCCGCCGTGCCCGGCCTCCATGTTGATCTTCAGCAGGATCGGGTCGCCCGAGGTGGTGAACTCGCGCAGCTTGGCGGCCCACTTGGCCGGCTCCCAGTAGGTCACGCGCGGATCCGACAGGCCGCCGGTGGCCAGCACGGCGGGGTAGGGGGCCGCCGTCACATTGTCATAGGGGCTGTAGCTGGCGATGTAGTCGTAGGCCGCCTCGTCCTCCAGCGGGTTGCCCCACTCGGGCCACTCCGGCGGCGTCAGGGGCAGGGTTGTGTCGCTCATGGTGTTCAGCACGTCCACGAACGGCACCGCGGCGATAATGCCGGTGTAGAGCTCGGGCCGCAGGTTGATGATCGCGCCCATCAGCAGGCCCCCGGCCGAACCGCCGTAGGCCACCACCCTGGCCGGATCGCCATAGCCGTTGGCCAGCAGATGGTCGGTCACCGCGTTGAAGTCGGTGAAGGTGTTGATCTTCTTGTCTGTGCGCCCGTCCAGGAACCAGCCCCAGCCCTTTTCCGTGCCGCCGCGGATGTGGGCGGTGGCCCAGACCCAGCCGCGATCCACCAGCGACAGGTTGCGGATCGAGAAACTGGGATCCATCGAATAGCCATAGGAGCCGTAGCCGTAGACCATCAGCGGCGCCGAGCCGTCGATGGGCGTGTCGCGGCGGGCCAGGATGGTGACGGGCACCTGCTCGCCGTCCGGCGCCGTGGCGAACAGGCGGCGGGCCACATAGTCCTCGGGGTTGTGGCCCGAGGGAATCTCCTGGGTCTTCCGCAGCACCTTCTCGCGCGTGACCATGTCGTAGTCCCAGGTCTGGGTCGGCGTGGTGGGCGAGGTGTAGACGTAGCGCAGGGTGGCGGTGTCGAACTCGTAGCCGCCCTGCATGCCCAGCACATAGGCGTCTTCCGGCTGGACGATCTCGTGCTCGCTCAGGTCGTCCTTGCGGGTGATGACCAGACGGGTGTTGGCGTTGACCCGCTCGCGCCGGACCAGGTGATCCCGGAACGCCATGGTCTCCATCACGAAGACGCCGGGGCGATGCGGCTTCCATTCGGTCCAGTCGGCCCAGTCGGTGGCGTCCTCGGCCGCCCACATCAGCTTGAAGTCGATGGCGCCGTCGACGTTGGTCAGGACCACGAACCGGTCGCCCCAGTGTTCGATGTCGTAGCGCACGCCGGTGCGGCGCGGGGCGAAGAGGACCGGCTCGGCGGTCGGGGTCGCCGTGGGGATCAGGCGGTACTCGCTGGTCTCCTGGTTCTGGATGCCGATGGAGATGTACTTGTCGGAGCCCGTCACGCCCACGCCGATGAACATGCCCGGGTCCGATTCCTCATAGACCAGCACATCCTCGCCGCCGCGCGCGGGGCGACGGTAGATCCTCGTCGGCCGCCCGTTCTCGTCGCGGAAGGTCCAGAACAGCCACTGCGAATCCGGCGAGAACGCGAAATCGCCGGTGGAGCTTTCCACGGGCCCGGGCAGCACCTCGCCGGTGGCCAGGTCCCTGACCTTGATGACGTAGTATTCCGAGCCCTGCGCGTCCTCGGCCCAGGCGTACAGCGCGTGGTCCGGGCTGTGCTCGGCGCCGCCCACGTCGTAGTAGTCATGGGGCGCGGCCAGGGCGTCCACGTCGATCAGGATCTGCTCGCCGTCCTCGCGCCCGCGCGGCCGGCGCGCATGCAGGGGATGCTGGGCGCCCACCTGATAGCGGACATAGTATTCCCAGGCGCCGTCGGGGGCGGGGACCGAGCTGTCGTCCTCCTTGATGCGGCCCTTCATCTCCTCGAACAGGGTGTTCTGGAGCTCGGCGGTCGAGGCCAGCATGGCCCGCGAATAGGCGTTCTCGGCCTCCAGATGCTCCCGGATGTCGGCGCGCAGCACCGAGGGATCGCGCATCACCGCCTGCCAGTTGTCATCCTTCATCCAGAAGTAGTTGTCGGTGCGGGTCCGGCCCAGCTGGGTGATGGTGTGGGGCTCGCGGCGGGCGACAGGCGGCTGGGGCATCGAAACTCCGGTTTGCTGGCGGGCCAGGACAGGGCCGCCGGCGGCGGCGAGGGTGGCCGAAGCGGCCACGGAAGCGATCATCTGACGGCGGTTCATCCGCGATTCCCCGAAACTGGACAGCCCTATTGGCGCCGCGACCTTGTGCCCGAGTTCAGGGGGTCGTCAAATGCCCATCTGCATCATTGAGGAGAGTTCATGTTCGCCGACGCCGTGACCTGGGATCTGACCGTGTCGCTGATCAATGCGACGGTCCAGCTGGACCAGCCCCAGGGTGACGGCACACGCACGGTGGGCACCGGCTTCCTGATCGACGCGCCCCGCCCTGACGGCACGCCGCGGGTGGTGCTGGTCACCGCCGGACACGTGGTGGAGCGCATGCCCGGTCCGGACATGCGCATCGGCTGGCGCGTGCCCCTCAGCGACGGCAGCTGGCGCTTCAGCCCCGCGCCCCTGGCCATCCGCGACGCGGAAGGGGAGCCGTTGTGGACCCGTCATCCCGACCATGACGTGGCGGTGAT
>JBALUZ010000056.1:0-16644 GCA_036963825.1 Brevundimonas sp. | reverse complement strand
CGCTGATGAAGGCCAGCCAGCAGATCTGGGACCGTCGTCCGATTGTGGAAACCATCATCCTGCGGCTGTAGGCTCGCCCGGTTCAGGGGAGCGCGCCATGCCGGATGTCCGCAAGCTGTCTGTCCATGGCCGCCACGGCGTCCGGCGCGTGCTCGAGCGGGTGCGCCACGCGCGGCATCCGCTGCATGGCTGGCGTCGCTGGGCGCTCATCGGGTTCCAGGCGGCGACCGGCCTGTTCGTGCTGTTCGCCCTGGTGAACCTGGCCCTGTGGTTCGCCATCGACCGGGCCGACGGCGGCGTCGGGCAGGCGCTGTGGGAGGCGGAAGCCCTGGCCTACAGTCCGCTGGACGGGGAGGCGGCTCCGGACGGAGCCTTCACCGCCCTTTATGGCGACACCCTGGGCCCCGGGCCGGGCCCGGCGGAGATTCGCGCCTGGTTCGAGGGTCAGTCGCGACAGGGCCAGTTCGTGCTGGAGCATGTCATGGTCCAGCGGATGGACGCTGTGAACGGCGGCGTCGACGCGGCCGTGTTTCCGGCGGGGGTCTATGTGGGGCTGCGCGCCATGGGGCCGGACACGGCGCCGATGGTGTTTGTCACCCGGCATCTGGCGCACTTCATGTTCTTTCCCCGGCACGCCTATATTCTGGTGGTGCCGGAGGACGGCGCCGCGACCGTCTTCTCCGCCAGCGTGAACAACAAGCTGGATGACGATGCGGCGCATCCGGACCACCTCCGGGCGGTGCTGCAGGCCTATGACGCCGACGCCTATGACTATCCCTCATCCGGACAGGCGGTGCACCTGATGACGCGCGTGCCGGACGAGGTCGCGGGCGACGCGCTGAACCGGCTGGAGGCGGCGGTCGAGCGGCTCGAGGCCGCCGAGGTCACCTATGGCGTGCTGGCGCCCAACTCGAACACGGTGATCGGCTGCCTGCTGGAGGATGCCGGCGTCATGACCCGCGCGGAACGATCGGGAGCCTTGCTGGCGGTTCGTGCGCCGGGACTCGGCGCGGACTGCGTTTGACGGTGGACAGGCGCGGCCATTCCTCCCAGCTTCCCCCTCTCGACAGGAGACCATCACGACGACCAGCGTCCGCATTGCGTTTCTCGCAGCCGTTCTCGCCCTTGCGGCCTGTGACCGGCCCGAGCGGATCGAGGCGAACGAAGCCGTGCCGGCCGCGGAGCCTGCGCCGGCCGCCGCGCCGGACGCCAGAACGCCCGAAGACCTGGTGCGGGCCCTGTACATGGAGCCGCAGATTCCCACCGCCGCGCCCCACGTGCGCCTGTATTTTGCGGAGCCGCTGGTGAATGGCCTGTCGGGCGACGAGGGGATCGGCTTCGACTATCGTCTGGACGCCCAGGACGGCGCCATTGCCGATCTTGAGGTGGAGGAGCTCGCGGCCGGGCCGGACGGATCATCCGTGGTGGCGCGTTTCAATCGCTCCGGAAGGCCGGTGTCCATGGCCTATGACCTCTGCCGGCGCGACAACGGGGAGTGGCGCATCACCAATGTCCGCAGCGTCCAGAACGAGTGGAACCTGCGTGATCTGACGGGCGCGGATGCGAACGGGGATGCGTCGTCGCAGCCGGGGTGCTGAGCCTCGCCCCCATGCGCGAAACCGGCTAAGCCGGGTTCATGATCGGACGTCTGAACCATGTGGGGGTGGCCACGCCCTCAATCGAGGCCGCTGTGGCCCTGTACCGCGACCTGCTGGGCGCGACGCAGGCGGGCGAACCGTTCGACCTGCCGGCGCAGCGGGTGCGGGTGTGCTTCATCGACCTGCCCAACAGCCAGATCGAGCTGATCGAGCCCCTGGGCGAGGACTCGCCCGTGCACGGCTTTCTGGCGAAGAACCCCAGGGGCGGCCAGCATCACGTCTGCTACGAGGTCCAGGACATCCTCGCCGCGCGCGACGCCCTGCGGGCCAGGGGGGCGACCATCCTGGGGACCGGCGAGCCGCGCATCGGCGCCCACGGGACGCCCGTCATCTTCGTGCATCCGAAAGACATGGGCGGCGTGCTGGTCGAACTGATGGAAACACCGAAGGAGCCGCACCCATGATCGGGCCGACCACAGCCATCGCCATCTATTTCGTGGTCTGGTGGACGGTGCTGTTCGCCGTCCTGCCGCTGGGCATGAATCAGGGGCCCCGCGAGCGCCAGACCGACGGCGGCGACTGGGGCGCCCCGGCCAATCCGAACCTGAAGAAGAAGTTCATCACGACCAGCTGGGTTTCGGCCATCGTCTGGGCCGTGATCATGGTGATCATCTTCACCGGAATCCTGCCGCTGCCGTCCCTGCCGACCGGAGGCTGATCCCTGCAAATCGGGAACTGAGTCGACTTTGATTGCCTATCCCCCGGCGCCCCGGCTAAAGGCGTAGGCTCAGTTCAGAACGGATTCCCGATGCGTCTTTCGCGCTACTTCCTGCCCACCCTCAAGGAGACGCCGTCCGAGGCCCAGATCGTCTCGCACCGGCTGATGCTGCGCGCGGGGCTGATCCGTCAGGAAGCGGCGGGAATCTACGCCTGGCTGCCGCTGGGCCTGCGGGTGCTCAAGAGGATCGAGCAGATCGTGCGCGAGGAGCAGGAGCGGGCGGGCGCCGTCGAGATCCTGATGCCGACGATCCAGCTGGCCGACCTGTGGCGGGAGTCCGGGCGCTACGACGCCTACGGGCCGGAGATGCTGCGGATCGTGGACCGGCACAAGCGTGAGATGCTGTACGGCCCGACCGCCGAGGAGGTGGTCACCGACATCTTCCGCAGCTTCGTGAAGAGCTATCGCGACCTGCCGTTGAACCTGTTCAACATCCAGTGGAAATTCCGCGACGAGCAGCGGCCCCGGTTCGGCGTGATGCGCGGCCGCGAATTCCTGATGAAGGACGCCTATTCCTTCGACCTGGACGAGGCGGGCGCCCGGCGATCGTACAACCGCATGTTCACCGCCTATCTGAACACCTTCTCGCGGCTGGGCCTGAAGGCGGTGCCCATGCGCGCCGACACCGGGCCCATCGGCGGCGACCTGAGCCACGAGTTCATCATCCTGGCGGACACGGGCGAAAGCCAGGTGTTCTGCGACCGCCGTCTGGTGGACATGCCGGCGCCGGGTCACGACGTGGACTGGAACGACCTGCAGTCAATCGTTGATCAGCGAACGGCGCTGTACGCCGCAACGGACGAAATGCACGAGGCGGACCGGTTCGAGGCCGAGGTGGGCGAGGGCGACCGCCTGAGCGCGCGCGGCATCGAGGTGGGCCACATCTTCTATTTCGGCACCAAATATTCGAAGCCCATGAAGGCCATCGTCGCCGGGCCGGACGGCAAGGACGCCCCGGTTCACATGGGCAGCTACGGCGTCGGCGTGTCGCGCCTGATCGGGGCCATCATCGAAGCCAGCCACGACGACGCCGGGATCATCTGGCCCGAGGCGGTGGCGCCGTTCGATGTGGGTGTGATCAACCTGCGCCCCAACGACGAGGCGGTTTCCGCCGCCTGCGAGGACGCCTGGGCGAAGCTCAAGGCGGCGGGCAAGACGGTGCTGTATGACGACCGCGACGAGCGGCCGGGCGGCAAGTTCGCCACCGCCGACCTGATCGGCCTGCCGTGGCAGCTGATCATCGGGCCCAAGGGCCTGGCCGACGGGGTGGTGGAGCTGAAGCGCCGCGCCACCGGCGAGCGCGAGACCCTGCCGCTGGAGGCGGCCCTTCAGAAGCTGACCGCATGACGGACGCGACCGCCGGGAAAGCCGGAAAACCCGCCGGGGCCTTCAGCGCCTGGGAGATCGGCCTGGCGCTTCGTTATCTGCGCGCCAAGCGCAAGGAGGGCGGGGTCGCCCTGATCGCCGTAATCAGCTTCGTCGGCATCATGCTGGCTGTGGCGGTGCTGATCAGCGTCATGAGCATCATGTCCGGGTTCCGCACCGAGCTGCTGAACCGGATGCTGTCCTTCAACGGGCACATGTATGTGCACGGCCAGGTGCTGGAGGCGCCGGACCGGGACGAGGCCCTCGCGCGCATCCGTGCGGTGCCCGGGGTGGTCAGCGTCACGCCCCTGACCGAGTCCCCGGCCATGTTCACGGCCCACGGGCGCACGACCGGCGGCGTGGTGCGGGGCATTGCGCCCGAAAACCTGGACACCATGAGCTTCGTCTACCAGAGCCTGGACGAGGAAGCCCGCACCCGCTTCGGCCAGGGCGACTACGGCGGCGACAACATCCTGATCGGCCAGTCGCTGGCGGACCAGATGGGGCTGAGGGTCGGGGACCTGATGACCCTGATCTCGCCCCAGGGCGGGGCCACCGCCTTCGGCGACCTGGGCACGTCCAAGACCTATGTGATCGGCGGCATCTTCCAGTCTGGCGCCGCCGACTATGACCGCGCCTATGTCTTCATGCCGCTGGAGCAGGCCCAGCTGTTCTTCGGCAAGGAAGGGATGTGGGACGCCATCGAGATGAAGGTCGAGGACCCGGACCAGGTGGGCCGCTACATCCATCCGGTGGCCGAGGCGGCGGGACCGGGCGCCCTGGTCAGCGACTGGCGCAACACCATGGCGGCCTTCTGGAGCGCCCTGAAGGTCGAGCGCGTGGCCATGGGCATCATTCTCGGGCTGGTGGTGGCCATTGCGGCCATGAACATCATCTCGGGCATCGTCATGCTGGTGAAGAACAAGGGCCGGGACATCGCCATCCTGCGCACCATCGGGGCCAGTCCGTCGTCGATCCTGCGCATCTTCTTCATGGCGGGCGCGACCATCGGGGTGGCGGGGACCCTGGCCGGCCTGGTTCTGGGGCTGCTGTTCTGCTGGAACATCGGCGCCGTCCAGAATTTCCTCGAGTGGATTCTGCGGGTGCAGCTGTTCCCGGCCGACGTCTACATGCTGGACGGGGTGCCGGCGCTGGTGGATCCGGCGGACGTGTTCTGGGTCACGGTGTGGTCGCTGCTGATGTCCTGCGTGGCCAGCCTGCCGCCCTCGTGGAACGCCTCGCGCATCGATCCGGTGGAGGCCCTTCGCTATGAGTAGCCCCGTGCTGTCCCTGCGGGGCGTGACGCGCACCTATGACACCGCCCAGGGCGGGCTGCAGGTGCTGAAGGGCGTCGATCTGGACGTGTTTCCGGGCGAGGTGGTCGGGCTGATCGGCCCGTCCGGTTCGGGCAAGTCGTCCCTGCTGCATGCCGCGGGCCTGCTGGAGCGCCCCACGAGCGGGCAGGTGATGATCGACGGCCAGGACGTGGGCGCCCTGGACGAGCGGGCGCGCACGCGCATCCGCCTGGCCAAGGTGGGTTTCGTCTATCAATTCCACCATCTGCTGCCCGAGTTCGACGCGGGCGACAACGTGGCCCTGCCGATGCGCATCAACGGCGCGTCGTACAGCGCGGCGCGGGCGCGGGCGTCAGAGCTGCTGACGGCCCTGGGCCTGGGCGAGCGTCTGACGCACCAGCCGGCCCAGCTGTCGGGCGGCGAGCAGCAGCGGGTCGCCGTGGCCCGGGCGCTGGCCAACCGGCCGCGCCTGCTGCTGGCCGACGAGCCGACCGGCAACCTGGACCCGGCCACCAGCCAGGCGGTGTTCGAGTCCCTGCGCGAACTGGCCAAGACCACGGGCGTCGCCGCCCTGATCGCCACCCACAACATGGAGCTGGCGGGCCACATGGACCGCGTCTTCGCCCTGCGCGACGGGCATCTGGAAGAGCGCCCGGCCCAGAGCCAGACCTACTGAAGCCCTACTTCTTGCCGGGCGGGACGGTGAAGGGCGAGGCGCCGACGGTGATCGGGGGCTTCGCCTTCTCGGCCTTGGGTTTGCGGATTTCCTTGGTGCTGCGTTTCTGACCCTTGGCCATGGCAGGCGCTCCGGGCGCCGGCGGCCGCCGGAAGGGCGGGGAAGGGCGTTGGGCGCATCATACAGCAGGCGCTCCGGGTTCCCCATGGAAAATCCGCGGTTGACCGAAACAAAAACAGAACATAGAACATTCCCGGAACATCACTTCTGGGGATAAGACATGACGCGTCTGGTTCGGGAATCGCTGTCTCTGGCATCGTGCGCCGGGGTCGTGTGGGTGGTGTGGCAGGTCGCCTTTCTGGTGACCTGACGCCGCCCCGACCCATGAGTGTCGGAGCAAGGCGTGGCGCACGAAGCCGGTAACGGGTTCATTCATCTTCGGGTCAAGTCGGCCTATTCGTTGCTGGAAGGCGCGATCAAGGCGGGCAAGGTGGGTCAGCTCGCGGCCGGGATGGGCATGCCCGCCGTGGGCGTGGCGGACCGGGCCAACCTGTTCGGGGCGCTGGAATTCAGCCAGGCGGCGCGGGACGCCGGGGTCCAGCCCATCATCGCCTGCGCCCTGCCTGTGCTGGAGATCGGCGGGCGGATGAGCCAGCGCTGGGCCAAGACGCCCACCGTGGTCCTGATCGTCCAGAACGAGGCCGGCTGGCTGAATCTGTGCGCCCTCTCGTCGGCGGCCTATCTGGGCTCCATGGACCTGGCCGAGCCCGGGGTGCCGTGGTCGCTGGTCGAGCAGCACAGCGAGGGCCTGATCCTGCTGTCGGGCGGTCCGGACGGGCCTGTGGATTGTCTGTTCGCCCAGGGCAAGACCGCCGAGGGGCGCGCGGCGCTGGACGCCATGAAGGCGGCTTTCGGCGATCGTTTCTATGTGGAGCTGCAGCGGCACGGTCTGGACGCCGAGAAGGCGGCGGAGCCGGGCCTGGTGCGCTGGGCCTATGACAGCGACGCGCCGCTGGCAGCCACCAACGACGTCCACTACGCCGAGGCGCGGCAAGCCAAGTCCCACGACGCCCTGATGTGCATCGCCGACGGCGCCTTCATCGGCCAGGAGGACCGCCGGCGCGTCACGGGCCAGCACTGGTTCAAGTCCGCCGCCGACATGCGCGCCCTGTTCGCGGACCTGCCGGAGGCGTGCGACAACACCATCGAGATCGCCCGCCGCTGCGCCTTTCTGGTGCAGACCCGGGCGCCGATCCTGCCCCGGTTCGACACCGGCGCGGGCCGCAACGAGGCCGACGAGCTGGCGCACCAGGCCCGCGAGGGGCTGAAGGCGCGGCTGGAGGGCCTGACCCTGGCGGCGCCGGAAGAGGACTACTGGACGCGGCTGGAGTGGGAGGTGTCCATCATCCAGCAGATGGGCTTCCCCGGCTATTTCCTGATCGTGTCGGACTTCATCAAATGGGCCAAGGCGCACGGGATTCCCGTGGGGCCCGGGCGGGGCTCGGGCGCCGGTTCGCTGGTGGCCTGGTCCCTGACCATCACCGACCTGGACCCCATGCGGTTCGGCCTGCTGTTCGAGCGGTTCCTGAACCCCGAGCGGGTGTCCATGCCCGACTTCGACATCGACTTCTGTCAGGAGCGGCGCGAGGAGGTCATCACCTACGTGCAGCAGCACTACGGCGCGGACCGGGTGGCCCAGATCATCACCTTCGGCACCCTGCAGGCGCGGGCCGTGCTGCGGGACGTGGGCCGGGTGCTGCAGATGCCACTGGGGCAGGTGGATCGTCTGGCCAAGATGGTGCCGGCCAACCCCGCCAACCCGGTGACCCTGGCCCAGGCCATCGAGATCGAGCCGCGCCTGAAGGAGGCTCGGGCCGCCGAGGCGTCGGTGCGCCACCTGCTGGACACGGCGCTGGAGCTGGAAGGCCTGTACCGCAACGCCTCGACCCACGCCGCGGGGGTGGTGATCGGCGACCGGCCGCTGACCCAGCTGGTGCCGCTGTATCAGGACCCGCGGTCGGACATTCCCGCCACCCAGTTCAACATGAAGTGGGTGGAGCCGGCGGGGTTGGTGAAGTTCGACTTCCTGGGCCTGAAGACCCTGACGGTGCTGGACCGGGCGCGGGGGTACCTTGAGCGGCGCGGCGCGGCGCCGGACTGGAGCCGGCTGCCGCTGGACGACGCCCGCACCTATGAGCTGATGGCCTCGGGCCAGACGGTCGGGGTGTTCCAGCTGGAATCCCAGGGCATGCGCGACACCCTGCGCAAGATGCGCTGCGGCTCCATCGAGGAGATCACCGCCCTGATCTCTCTGTATCGGCCGGGCCCGATGGAGATGATCGACACCTATATCGACCGCAAGTTCGGGCGGGCCGAGGTGGACTATCTGCACCCCAGCCTGACCGAGGTGCTGACCGAGACCTATGGCGTCATCATCTACCAGGAGCAGGTGATGAAGATCGCCCAGATCCTGGCCGGGTACAGCCTGGGCGAGGCCGATCTTCTGCGCCGCGCCATGGGCAAGAAGAAGAAGGAGGAGATGGACTTCCAGCGGGCGCGCTTCGCCAAGGGCGCGTCGGAGAAGGGCGTCCCCGAGGATCAGTCCGGCGGCATCTTCGATCTGGTGGCCAAGTTCGCGGGCTACGGCTTCAACAAGTCCCACGCCGCCGCCTATGCGATGATCTCGTTCCAGACGGGCTGGTTGAAGGCCAACCATCCGGTGGAGTTCTTCGCCGCCTCCATGAGCCTGGATATCTCGAACACCGACAAGTTGGCGGTGTTCTACCAGGACGCCCGCCGCTTCGAGGTGCCGATCCGGTCGCCGGACATCAACGCCTCGTCCGCCGATTTTGACGTGGCCTTCGACGACGAGGGCAAGGGGGCGGTGCTCTATGCGCTGGGCGCCATCCGCAACGTGGGGCTGGAGGCCATGCGTCACGTCCAGGCCGTGCGGGAAGAGGGCGGACCGTTCGCCGACATCTTCGACTTCCTCGAGCGGGTCGATCCGCGCAGCGTCAACAAGCGGGCGCTGGAGAACCTGGCCCGCTCGGGCGCCTTCGACAGCATCCACCCCAACCGGCGTCAGCTGGTGGAGCAGGCCGACAAGCTGATGGCCTACTGCCAGAGCGTGGCCGCCGAGCGCGCCTCGTCCCAGGTCAGCCTGTTCGGCGGGGACCAGGCGGGGGCGGCGCGGCCGCGGCTGGCTCCGGTGGAGCCGTGGGTCGGCCCCGAGAAGCTGGACGAGGAGCTGTCGGCCGTCGGCTTCTACCTGTCCGGCCACCCGCTGGAGGACATGGCCGACGTGCTGAGGCGCCGCAAGCGGGTCACCTTTGTGGCCGAGGCCCTGGGCCTGGCGGAGGCGGGGCACGAGGCGTTCAACATGGCCGGGGTGGTGCGCCGCCGTCAGGAGCGCGCCAGCGCCCGGACCGGAGAGAAATTCGCCTTCGTCACCTTCTCGGACCCCACCGGTGAATTCGAGTGCCTGTTCCCGCCCGAGCAGCTGCGCAACTGCCGCGAGGTGCTGGAGCCCGGCGCCGCGGTGCTGGTGCGGGTGCGGGCCAAGGCCTCGGACGGCGAGGTCCGATTCTTCGGCGACTCCGCCAGCCCCATCGACACGGCGGTGGAGCAGGCGGCCGTGGGGCTGAGGATCCATGTGTCGCCGCGGGCGGCCGAGCTGGAGGCGCTGCGCTCACGGCTGGACCGCGCCGTCAGCGAGCGGGGCGGGGAGGTGGTGCTGGTCGCCTCTCTGGAGGGCCGGACCGAGGTGGATATGAAGCTGCCCGGCCGTTACCGGCTGGACGCCTCCCTGCGCGGGGCCCTGAAGTCGGCGCCGGGCGTGGTGATGCTGGAGGATGCGTAGCGATTGATCCTCCCCATCGGGGGAGGGGGACCGCGAAGCGGTGGAGGGGGTTGTTGCGCTTCACCGCACAGGCAACCGCCGGGGCCAGCCGGGCCGTTGATCAATCAACAAAAAAGGGGATGCGGATGCACCCCCTCTACCATCCTTCGGATGGTCCCGTCCCCCGATGGGGGAGGATTAGTGATATCGGCGCATGAGGCCGACCAGCTTGCCCTGGACCTCGACCTGGTCGGGGCCGAAAATGCGGGTTTCGTAGGCGCGGTTGGCGGGCTCCAGGGCGATGGAGGCGCCCTTCTTTCTCAGGCGCTTGAGGGTGGCTTCCTCGCCTTCCACCAGAGCCACGACGATCTCGCCGGAGCTGGCGGTGTCGACGCGCTTGATGACGACCATGTCGCCGTCGAGGATGCCGGCCTCGATCATGGAGTCGCCCTCGATCTCCAGCACATAGTGTTCGCCCGCGCCCAGCATGCTCTCGGGGACCATCAGGCGGTCCCGCTCGTGCTGGATGGCGGCGATGGGCGTGCCGGCGGCGATCTTGCCCAGCAGGGGCAGCTCGCGGGTGTCGTTGGCCGGCTCGACCGGCGCGGGGCGGCCGGCGCCCTCGATCACCTGGGGGGTGAAGGCCGTGCGGCCGCGGGACGGCGCCGAGGCGGTGGCCTGTTCCGGCATCTTGAGCACTTCCAGCGCCCGGGCCCGGTGGGCCAGGCGGCGGATGAAGCCGCGCTCCTCCAGGGCCGTGATCAGGCGGTGGATGCCGGACTTGGACGCCAGATCCAGCGCCTCCTTCATCTCGTCGAACGAGGGCGAGACGCCGGTCTCCTTGATGCGTTCATGGATGAACATCAGGAGTTCGTGCTGCTTGCGCGTGAGCATCGGCCATCTTCCCCGCAGGCCGCTCCCGGAATCACTCCGGGAACAAGCCGTGAACTGATGTCGATGTTCTGTAAGTGTTCTTCGTTAATGTCAACTTACCGACAGCAACGCTTTCGTCGCCGCCGTGACGTCGTCCTGGCGCATGAGGCTTTCGCCGACCAGGATCGCGCGGGCGCCGGCGTCAGCGACGCCGGCCACGTCGGCGGACGTGAAGATGCCGCTCTCGGCCACCAGCAGGGCGTCGGGCGGCGCCAGCCGGGCCAGCCGACCGGTCGTGGCCAGATCCACCTCGAAGGTGCGGAGGGAGCGGTTGTTCACACCGGCAAGATCGGCCCCGAGGGCGGCGGCGCGCGCCATTTCGGCCTCTTCATGGGTCTCGACCAGGGCGTCCATGCCGAATCGCGCCGCCTCCGCCATCAGCTCGGCGGCCAGACCGTCGTCGATCATGGCCAGGATCACGAGGATGCAGTCCGCGCCCAGCGCCCGGCTCTCGGCCACCTGCCACGGGTCGACCAGGAAGTCCTTGCGCAGGCAGGGCAGGGCGGTCGCCGCGCGGGCGGCGCCCAGATAGGCGTCGTCGCCCTGGAAGCTGGGGCCGTCGGTCAGCACCGACAGGCAGGCCGCGCCGCCGGCCTCATAGGCCCGCGCCAGGGCGGGCGGGTCGAAGTCCGGACGGATCAGGCCCCTGGACGGGCTGGCCTTCTTGATCTCGGCGATGAGGGCGGGACGATCCGGCGCGGCCTTGTCCTCCAGCGCCTGACGAAAGCCGCGCGGCGGGGGGGCGGCGGCGGCCAGCGCCTCCACCTCCGCCTGCGGGCGGGCGGCCTTGCGCGCCGCCACGTCCTCGCGCTTGTAGGCGGCGATGCGGCTCAAAACGTCGGTCACGCGGCGACCTCTTCCTCATTGGTGATGCGCACAAGCGCGTCCAGGGCGGCGCGGGCCCGTCCGTCGTCGATGGCGGCGGCGGCCATGGCCGCGCCCTGGGCCAGGTCCTCGGCCCTGTCGCTGACCACCAGGGCGGCGGCGGCGTTCAGCAGCACGATGTCGCGATAGGGACCGGCGGTCCCGTCCAGCAGGGCGGTGAGGGCGCGGGCGTTGTGCGCCCCGTCCCCGCCCATCAGGGCGTCCATCGTGGCCTCGGGAAGGCCGGCGTCGGCCGCGCTGACGGTGAACCGGCGCACAGCCCCATCCCGCCACTCCGCGATCTCGGTGGCCCCCGTGGTGGTCAGCTCGTCCAGACCCTGGCCGTGGACGGTCCAGGCGCGCACGGCGCCGAGGCGGCCCAGCACCTCCGCCAGCGGCTCCAGCAGGCGCGGATCATAGACGCCCATGACCTGACGCTTCGCACCTGCCGGGTTCGAGAGCGGGCCGAGCAGGTTGAAAACCGTGCGGAAACCGATCTCCGCCCGCACCGGCGCCACGTGCTTCATGGCGCTGTGGTGGGCGGGGGCGAACAGGAAGGCGATGCCCGCCTCGTCCAGGGCGCGGCGCTGCTGGGCCGGCGAGGCGGCCAGGTTCACGCCCAGGGCCGCCAGCACGTCGGAAGAGCCGGATCTGGAGCTGACCGCCCGGTTGCCGTGCTTGGCCACCTTGAGGCCCGCCCCCGCCAGCACCAGGGCCGAGGCGGTGGAGATGTTGAAGGTGTGCAGGCCGGATCCGCCGGTGCCGCAGGTGTCGATCACCTCATAGGGCAGATCCAGTTTGAGGGCGGCGGCGCGCATTTCCGTGGCGAAGGCGGCGATCTCCTCCACCGTCTCGCCACGAAGACGCAGGGCGGTGACGGCGGCGGCCATCTGGGCGGGGGTCGGCTCGCCGCGCAGGCATGCGGAAAAGAACGCCCGCGCCTCGTCCGCGGTCAGGGCGCGGCCGTCAGCCAGCTTCGACAGGATGGGCCTGAACGCGTCCGCCATGGCTCAGGCGGCGGCCAGACGGCGCACGCCGGCGAGGTCGAGGAAGTTGGCCAGCAGGTCGTGGCCGCGCTCGGTGGCGATGGACTCGGGATGGAACTGGACCCCGTGGATCGGCCGCGTGCGGTGGGCCAGCCCCATGATCTCGCCGTCGGCGGTCCAGGCGGTGACCTCCAGCACGTCCGGCAGGCTGTCCCGCTCCACCGCCAGGCTGTGATAGCGGGTGGCGGTGAAGGGATCGGGCAGGCCCCGGAACACGCTCTTGCCCTCGTGGCGGATGGGCGAGGTCTTGCCGTGCATCAGCGCCTTGGCCCGGATCACCTTGCCGCCGAAGGCCTGGCCCATGGCCTGATGCCCCAGGCAGACGCCGAAGATGGGCAGGGTCTCGGGGGCCTTGGCCAGCACATCCAGGCAGATGCCCGCCTGATCCGGGGCGCAGGGCCCGGGGGACAGCAGCACCGCATCCGGGTTCAGCCCCAGCGCCTCCTCGGCGCTCAGGTCGTCATTGCGGATGACGTGCGTCGGCGCGCCCAGTTCCGCCAGATAGTGGACCAGGTTGTAGGTGAAGCTGTCGTAGTTATCGATGACGAGGATCATGATCCGGCTGTTCTAGGCCGGTCAGCCTGTGTCGCCAAGGACAATGCTCCTGTCCCGGAAAGGGAAAGCTAACGGGTGCGTCCTAATCTCCACGAGCAACAAGCGGAGAGGGCCATGACCGAGGCCGACGCCATCGAACGTGCGCGAGACCTGCTGGGCCCGCCCCAGGTCCGCGATCCGGCCCTGGGCGCCCTGGGCGCGGCGCTGCTGGCGGCTGTGTCCGCCCTGCTGATGGCGGGCGCGGTGATCGTCGGACCCGGCTTCGAGGTGGACGCCCCCGCCCCGGGCGCGATGAACGGTTTCGACTGAGGCTGGCGCGGCCCTTGCTGCGGGGTCGGCATGCGCACCATTCTGACACTCTCCGCCGCCGTCGTCCTGGCCGCCGCCTGCGCGCCGAGGCCGCACCCCTATCCGGTCGCCGAGGCGCCCTATCTGCTGCATGTGCCGGCGCCCGGGACGGACTACCGCTATCGCAGCGGGCCGCAGGGCTTCGGCCGCACCGGACCGGTCTATGCGCCGGGGCCGGCGCAGGGCCCCTACGGGCCCGGCCCTGGCTATGGCGGGTATCAAGGTCCCGCGCCCCAGGGGCCGCCGCCCGGCTACGGCGGGTACGGCCAAGGCTATGAGGCCCGTGGCCACGGGCCGCGGGTCAGCGGGTATTCGGACGGCTATTCGTGGGGCGACCGCCGTCATTCGGTCCGGGGCGGCTCCAGCTATGAAAGCCGCGAGATGATGACCGAGGAGACCTACGTCACCGGCGGGGTGATCGTGGAGCGCGAAGGTCCGCACGCGCCGCGCCGGCCTGCGCCCTACCCGGACGCTTCGACCTATCCGGGGCCTTACGCCGAATCGCCGCGTCTCGAGCCGCGACCGGTTGAGGCGCCGCACGGCGGGCGGCCGCCAGCGCAGCCGCCGCAGCCCTACCCCGACGCGGGCCCCGAGCCGTTCTACTGATCAGCCGAAGCGCCAGGCTTCCTCGGCGGCGGCCTTGAGGGCGCGGGACTTGTGCAGGGTCTCGTCGTACTCGGCCTTGGGGTCGCTGTCGGCGACGACGCCCGCGCCGGCCTGGACATGCATCACGCCGTCCTTGAACAGGGCGGTGCGCAGCACGATGCAGGCGTCGATCTCGCCGCCTGACGAGATATAGCCCGCCGCGCCCGCATAGCCGACGCCGCGCTTGACCGGCTCCAGTTCGTCGATGATCTCCATGGCCCGCACCTTGGGCGCGCCCGACAGGGTCCCGGCGGGCAGGGCGGCCAGCAGGATGTCCACCGGATGCAGGTCCTGCCGGGCCTTGCCCGTGACGTTGGACACCAGATGCATGACGTGGCTGTAGCGCTCCACGAAGAAGCTCTTCGTCACCTTGACCGACGCGGGCTCGGCCACCCGGCCCACGTCGTTGCGGCCCAGGTCCACCAGCATCAGATGCTCGGCCAGCTCCTTGGGGTCGGCCAGCAGCTCGGCCTCCAGCGCCTGATCCTCTTCCGGCGTCCGGCCACGCGGGCGGGTGCCGGCCAGGGGGCGGATGGTCAACTCGCCGTCGCGCAGCCGCACCAGGATCTCGGGGCTGGATCCCGCCAGCTGGAAGCCGCCGAAATTCATGTGGAACAGGAAAGGCGAGGGATTGGTGCGGCGCAGGGACCGGTAGAAGGCGAAGGAGTCCCGGGCGAACGGCGCGCTGAAGCGCTGGCTGGGCACCACCTGGAAGATGTCGCCGGCGGCGATGTAGTCCTTGGCCCGCTCCACCATGGCGCAGAAGCCGGCCTCGGTCAGGGACGCCTGGAACACCACGGGGTCGGGCGCGCCCGGGGCCGGGCGAGGGGTCGGCTGGTTCAGGCGCTCGACCACGGCGTCGAGCCGCGCCACGGCGGCCGCATAGGCGGCGTCCGCCGCGCCGCCGTCCGGCCAGGCGGGCGTGGCCAGGATGATCTCCTGGGCCACGCCGTCGAAGATGGCCACGATGGAGGGTCGGGTCAGCACGGCGTCAGGCAGATCCAGCGGATCGGGATTGGCGTCGCCGATGGGCTCGAACAGGCGCACCAGATCATAGCCGAAGACGCCGAAGACGCCCGCAGCCATGGGCGGCAGGCCGTCGGGCAGGGCGATCCGGGCCTCGTCCACCAGTCGCTTCATGGAGGCGACGGCGCCGTCCGGCTCGGCGGTGAAGCGGTCCGCCGCGATGTCGCCGCCGCGCGCGACCTCGGCCCGGTCGCCGCGGCAACGCCAGACCAGATCCGGCGCCAGGGTGAGGATGGAGTAGCGGCCCCGCCAGGCGCCTCCCTCGACCGATTCGAACAGGAAGGCGTAGGGCTCGCCCTGTCCCAGTTTGAGGCAGGCCGAGACCGGGGTCTCCAGATCGTCGATCAGACGGCGGAAAACGACCTGGGCGCGGCCGTCCGTCCAGCCGCGCGCGAAGTCCTCCGGTGCGGGCGAAGCGGCGCCCTGGCTCATTCTTGCTCGGCGGCAGGCGTCTGGGCAGGCGCCTCTTCAGGCGTGACGCCCAGGGCGTTCAGGGCGCGATCGGGCCATGTGCGGACGTCGACGATGCGCCCGGCGGCGGCCCGGGCGTCCTGACCCAGGGCCTCGGCCAGTTGCATGGTCAGGCGGGGGCGGGCCTGCTCGGCAACCGGCGCGGCCAGGGTCGCGACCGGCGCCCGGACGCGGTCCACGCGGCCGATGACAAAGCTCTGTTCGTCCTGCTGCCCGGTGAACACCTGGTCCACGCCCTGGCTGAACAGGCCGCGCATCACGCCCTGACCGACCTCTTCCTGAACCTCTTCGTTCTGTTGAAGGCCGGTGCGCGTGGTCAACGGCGCGTTCACGGATGCGGCGACATCGGCGATGGCTTCGCCGCCGCGGATGCGGCCCGCCAGTTCGTCTGTCAGCGCGGCCAGCCGCCGGCTGGTCTCCCGCTGGGTCCAGCGCTGGGTGAGGAAATCGCGCACTTCGTCCAGTTCGGGCATGGCGGCGGCGCGAATGTCGTTGACGCGAACCACGAAGTACTGGCCCTGGCCGGCGTCGATGACATCGCTTTCGCCGCCTTCCTCGAGGCTGAAGGCGTTGCGAAGAACGGGCTCCGGCGCGTTCAGCGGCTGGCCGTTGGGCAGGCGGCCGTCCTCGGTGAAGGGCGGCAGGTCGATGATGCGGGCGTCTGCGGCCTCAACGGCCTCGGCCAGGGACGCGCCGTCCTGGCGCGCCTGTTCGAAGCGCTCGACCGAGTCGTAGGTCGCGCCGCGCGCGGCTTCCTCGCGGAGCTCGGCGACGATGGCGTCGCGGCTGTTTTCCAGAGTCGCGGCGGCGCCGGGGGTGACGGAGCGAACCTGGATGACCGTCTGACCCAGGGCGCTGGCGACGGGGTCGGAGATCTGTCCGGCCTCCATGCCGAAGGCGGCTGCGGCGACCGCCGGATCGGTCACCGCCGAGCGCGGGCGGTTCTCGTACTCCACCGGCTGGATGTCGTTGGCTTCAGCAACCTGCGCCACGCTCTGTCCGGCGCGAAGCGCGGCGGCGACGGCTGCGGCCGTTTCGGCGTTCCGGGCGGTCAGGGTGGTGAAGGTGCGGGTTTCCGGCTGCGACAGGGACTCGCGGCGGAACTCGAAGCGCTCCTGGATCTGGGCGTCCGTCACCGCCGGAGGGGCGGCGTCCGGGGCCGGACCGAACACCACCAGGGAGATGGTGCGGAACTCGGGCTGACGC
>JBALUZ010000055.1:0-16822 GCA_036963825.1 Brevundimonas sp. | reverse complement strand
GTTCGCGAGCCGCCCGGGCCAGGTTCAGCCCCGGCGATCCGAACGCCTGAACCGACGCCGCCCGGCCCGGCGCACCCAGGGCCTTCCACGTTCGCACCGTCTTCCGGGCCAGAACGAGAGTGCTCATGCGGGGTCCGCCTTCAGGGCCTGGAGGAAGGCGGCGTCATAGCGCCGGATCGCGGATCGACGCAGCCTGCGAGGGCCGCGCCGTTGCTCGATGAGGGGTTCGAACGCGCCGCCGCTTTCCGTCCATCCCCGCAGGTGTTCGGGGGTGAACAACGACCGGGGAGCCGGGGTTGGCAAGCCTGCGCGACCGAGGCCGGCGATGAGCGCGGTCGCCATCTCCACCTTGATCTCGTCCCGGTCCGCGAGAACCGGGAAGCCGTTCGGCGCACGGGTCCATCCGGCCTCGGCCCATGCCGGCAGTCTGTCGGCGAGCGCCTTGTTCCAGTCTTCCGCCAGGACGCGGGAACTCAGCGTCGACCGCCGCAGCAGGCTCAGGGCGTCGAGGCGGGCGACAATGGGCGCGTTCCCGCCGGCCTCGGCCATGGCGGTCGCCAGGGCGGCGGCCGAGTCGGCGGCCATCGCATCGGCGGCGCCCAGGGTGTGGCGCACCACGCGGTCCTTGCCGTGGGCCGGCGTCGAGAGGGCCATGGCGGCGGGGATGACGGCGAGATCGTCGTAGGCGGCGAAGGGCCGTGTTCGCCAGCGCATCCACGCCGCCAGACCCGCGTTCTCGCCGCGGTCGCTGAGCACGGCCCTCACGCCGAGACGCCGGGCCTCCGCCAGGGTGTCGTCGTTCAGAGTTCCCGACGCGAAGGCGAGGACGGCGGGAGCCTGCCCCATGATGGTTTCGTAGCGGGTGAGCGCGAGGGCGGTGGCGGCCACGTCGTCCATGTCCGCCAGGACCTGGGACAGCCCGCGCCAGGGCTCTGGATTGACCAGCAGCCCCAGGCCGTGTCCGCGCTCCGCCAGGGTGTGGCCCAGCTGCGCGACCTGATCGTCCCCCAGGGCTTCGCCGGCCAGGATGTCGACCAGGAACAGCCCCTTCAGGGCGCTCGCCTCCAGGGCGAGGGCGATGCTCTCGACCGCTCCGGTCCCGTCGCCGGCCCACCACTGGCGCGCCGCGACATCCTGCGGATCGGCGACGGGCGACAGGTCGGGCCGGGCGCTGACATCCACGGCGATGACCAGAACCGGTCCCGTGGCGCGACTCTCCCCGGCGAGCCGTTCGGGAAGCCCCGGAGCGTGCCGCGGGGACGCGCCGAGCGTCTGCCGCGCCTTGCTCTGCGGCAAGGCGACCGGCCGCTCCGCACGGCGATCCGCCGCCGCCAGCATGGCGAACGTGACAGGCAGGCTCCCGCAGAGCCTTTTCCACCGTTCCCGAACCCGGGCGAAAATGTCGTACTCGAACGGGCCGTCTCTCAGCTGGCCCGGAGGCAGGAGAAATCTCGGCCTGTCGCGCACCATGTCGATCACGGCGCGGTCTGCGCCAGGCGCCTTCACCACGAGGCGGTACTGGTCGACTCCGGGGAGCGCCCCGGCGAGCAGCAGATCCTCGGCCGGGGTCTCGTCGTCATCGCCCACCCGCGGGATGGGCACGTACGGATACAATTGCTCGAAGCGGGACGCGGGGTCGTCCGAGATCCGCGCCATCACGCGGAACGCCAGCAGATCAGGCAGGAGGCGAAGGTCGGGCGGCAGGCGGCATTCCGGACGAAACCCCTCGTAGATGATGCGGTTCTCACCTGTGTCCTGGTTCCGGACAACGACGCGATAGTGCAGTTTCGGTCCGGCGGCTTTCCAGCGCAGGGCGGGGCTGGCGGCGCGGCGGCGGATGGTCTTCAAGCGGCCGGCTCCCGGGCTGGCTGAGGCTGAGGTCGCTCAGCGTGCGGCATGTTGAAAGCGCACCAAGCCGATATCGACGCACGGGTCATGGGTCAATCCGCCGGGATCCCGTCAGGCCGCCCTCAGCGCCCACTGGCTGTACAGGTCGTCCAGGCTGGCGGCGGCGCGGGACCAGGTGAAGCGTCGCTCCACATCCCGCCGGGCGTTGCGGGCCACGGCCATGGAGCGGTCCGGGGCGCCCATGACCTCGCCCAGCAGGTCGGTGAGCTCGCCGACGTCGCCCTTGTTGAACAGGAAGCCGTTCTCCCGGTGAATCAGGGTTTCGGAAATGGCCGACACATTGGACGCCACCACCGGCAGCTCCATGGCCATGGCTTCGAGCGGCTTGAGCGGCGGCACCAGTTCGGTGACCTGGGCCGGGCGCCGGGGATACACCGCCACGTCCATCAGGGAATACCACCGCGGCGCGTCCTTGTGCGGCACGCGACCCGGCATGATCAGGTGGTCCGACACCCCCAGCACCCGCGCGGCCTCGCGAATCTCGCGGAAGGCCGGCCCGTCGCCCACCAGAAGGGCGCAGACGTCGAGGCCGTCGCTGCGCAGGTGGGACAGGGCGGTGACCAGGTCCACCAGACCTTCATAGCCGGTCATGGAGCCGAGGAAGCCAAGCACACGCCGGTCGTCCAGGCCGATCTCGCTGGCCAGGGCCTGGTCGCGCGCGCGCGGGCTGAACACCTGGGGGTCGACGCTGTTGGGAACGACGATGATCTTGCGCCCGTCGACGCCGCGCGAGATCAGCTCGTTCCTGAGGCCGTTGGAGATCGCCACGACCGAGTCGGCCTCCTGCGCCACCCGGGTTTCCTGTCGTCGCTGGAACTCGAACCGCTCGGAGCCTTCCCAGTGCGGCGTGCGCGCCGCGCTGGTCAGCTCCCACAGGCCTCGAACCTCATAGACGAACGGCAGGCCCGCCTTGCGCGCCGCCATCAGCGCCGGGGCGGCGTTCACATGGTTGGAGGCCGCCTGGACCACCGACGGACGGGCCCTGTGAATCTGCTCCAGAAGGGCCTTTCCGGCTTCTTCGCAATAGCGGTCGAAGGGCGTGGCGTTGGACGGCGGTCCGGCCAGCCGCGAGTAGACCACGCCGTCCACCTCCTGGGGTCCGAGACGGCCGGTGACATGCTGGGCGTCGTTACGGTCTGCGGGGTAGCCGGGCCGCGTCACGGCCTCCACCCGCCACCCCTGGCGGCTGATGGCCTTGATCAGCGAGTGGGTTCGCGCCGCATAGCCGGTCACGTGGTGCGGAAAGGAGCTCGCCGCCACATAGAGCAGGGACCGGTCGTTCGTCGGCTTGACGGGCCGTCGCGGGGGGACCGCCAGTCCTGAACGCTGGATGCGGGCCACGCCCTCCATCATGTCGCGGCGCAACCGCGCGCTGGCGGGGATGGCGCTGTGGCTCTTCTCCAGCTTGCGGTACAGCGCCAGGGGCTCCTCGATCATGCCTGCGTCGTACAGCACCGTGGCCAGCCAGAGCATCCTGTGCGCGCTGGGGTCGTGCTCGATCGTCCTGCGCGCCAGGGCCAGGCTCTTGTCGAAGTCGACCATCTGCAGCGACATGGACAGGTCGGCCACCACCCGCATCGCCAGCTTCGGATCACGGCACTCGGCCAGGGCGGCGTCGACGATCTCGTCCGGCCCCATGTCGAACGCGCGCAGGCTCAGGTCCTGGATCCTGGCCGCCGTCCCGGGATTGAGATGCGGGTCGCGGGCTGACGTCCGCCGCCCGCGCCGTTCCAGCGACTGCCGGCGCAGGCGGGCCAGCCCGGCCGGAAGGTCCGCCAGTCCGCGCCAGGTCCGGGCCCGGATCAGAAGGTTTCCCAGCTGAAAGGAAATGGTCTCCTTGAGCCGTTCGTTTTCGGCCGACAGGGTCATCACCTTGACGCGAAGCTGCGCGGCTTCGGTCGCAAGCTTGATCATCCGTTCGTCAGCGGCCTCTGCGCAGGGAGCGGCCGGAGCGCCGGCTGCCGGTTCAGTCAAACGGTCTGTCTTGGAGGATGCAGAACGATAGATGCTGTCGGGCAAACCGCGCCTCGCAGGAAATTCCCTAATAGGTGGTTTCTGTCACACGGCCGGGGGATTGACCACCGGGCTGCCGCGCCGGATTCCGATTGCGACGGAGGCTGTGCCGCAATGGCAACGCCAGGGGCCCGAAAGCCCCGGCAGGATCAGAGATTTCGAATTGGTTCCCCGGAAAGGGCCGAATTTTCAATCGGCGCCTTCGTGGGCCCGGGGCCCCGCGGTCCGGCCGCTCACGGACGGCCGAACCTCCGCATAGAGGCCCGCGCCCTGACTGCGCGCCGCGTTCCGGTCCTCGGCGCGCCGGTTGCGGCTGAGCGGTTCGTCTGCAGCTGACCGCTTGAAGTCTGGTCTCGCTTCCATCGTCATGGCTTGCCCTCCTCTGACGCCGGATCGTTGCAGCACGACTTGTTGTCGATCAGAAAGTGGGGCGCAAGCATTTATCTCACGCGCTCAAGTCATCGCGAGTCCGGCTATCGTGAAATCATGATTTCAGCAGATGCGCGGCGCGCTGCAGGTCTCCCGGGGTGTCGATGTCCAGCGAACGATGCTCGTCCATGACGTGATAGCGGGTGTCCGGAGCGAGGAATCCGCCCCCGTTCTTCACGTGATCCCATCCCAGAACGTAGACTGCGCCGTTCAGGACAAGGGGTTGTCCGTGTCCGGACGCGCGGGCGAGCACCCCGTCCCTGCCGATCATGAGGAGGTCCGGCTTGGGCGCCGGAGTCACGCTCACGGCGGTGGAGGCGCCCAGCCCCCGGCACAGGTCCAGGGTCTGTTCCACGTCCCCGGCGGTGCGCAGGGGCGAGGTGGGCTGAAGCAGGACCAGATGGGAGAAGACGCCCGGCTCGTCCTGATCCGCCCAGGCCATGGCGTGGCGCACCACGTCCAGCGAGGAGGCCTCGTCCGTCGCCAGCTCGGGGGGGCGCAGGAACGGGACCTCGGCGCCCCCGGCGCGGGCTGCGTCGGCGATGGCGGGGTCGTCGGTGGAGACGACCAGGCGGTCGACGCCCCGCGCCTCCAGCCCGGCGTCGATGGCGCGCTGGAGCAGGCTGCGGCCGTGCAGGTCGGCCAGGTTCTTGCCGGGCAGGCGCTTCGAGCCGCCGCGGGCGGGGATCAGGCCCAGAACGCGGCTTCGGCTCATCGGGCGGCGGCGGCGAACACCGCCTCATAGTCGCTGCGCGCCAGCTCGAAGTCGGGCGGCCGGCCGATGTCGATCCAGTACTCGTGGATGGGGAAGGCGCCCACCGTGTCGCCCCGGTCCGACAGGGCGGCCAGAAGCGTCGGCATGTCGTAGTGGCCGCTGCCCGGCACCTGCTTGAGGCTCTCCGGCCCCAGCACATAGATTCCGGCGTTGGCGAACCAGCGGAAGGTGGGCTTCTCGCGGATGGAGACCAGGCGGTGGCCCTCCGTCTCCACCACGCCGTAGGGCGCCTCGAAGCGGTGCTCGCGCACGCAGACCGTGGCGGCGGCGTCGTGGTCGCCGTGGAAGGCCAGAAGCTGGCCGAAGTCCAGCCGGGTCAGCACATCGCCGTTCATGACGAGGAAGGGCTCCTCGATGGGCTCGTCCAGCAGGGCCAGGGCGCCGGCGGTTCCGCGCGGCTCGGTCTCGCGCAGGTAGGAAATCTCCACATCGAAGGCCGAGCCGTCGCCGAAATGGCCCTCGATCACCTCGGCCAGGTAGTTCACCGCCAGCCGGAAGCGCCCGAAGCCCTGGTCGCGCAGGCGCTCGATGATGGTCTCCAGCAGCGGGCGGCCCGAGATGGTCAGCATGGGCTTGGGCGTGTGCCGCGTCAGGGGGGCCAGGCGCGCGCCGCGTCCCCCCGCCATGATGACCACCAGATTGTCGCGCCGGCCCGCCTCGCCGTAGTGCTCGGGATACAGGCCCACCACGCGACCCGCGCGGTCGACGACGGGGGCCTGGGTCGCGCCGCGCACGTCCAGCTCGGCCTGGATTTCGGCCGGGTTCTGGCCCCGGCGCACGGCCACCGGCTCGGCGTTCATGGCGGTGTCGACGCCCGCCTCCATGGGGGTCATGCGCAGCAGGGCCCGGCGCACGTCGCCGTCGGTCAGGGAGCCCCGCAGCCGCCCCTCGGCGTCGATGACCACCACCAGCTGGCCGCGCACCGCGTCCAGCCGCTCGATGGCCTCGCGCAGGGTGGCCTGATCGGACAGCAGGTAGGGGGCCAGTTCGCGACGGGTCATGAGGGGGGCTCCTCGCCGGGGAAGGATTTCTGTCTGAGGCGGGCGTCGAGGGTCTCGGCGGCCAGCCGGGCGGCGATGCGCGGGCCCGCCCCGCCGTCGCCGTAAGGGTTGGCCATGCCGGTCAGGCTGGACCGGAACGCCGGGTCCAGGGCTCGGATCAGGGCCTGCCGGACGGCGGCGGGGTCGGCGGCCGCGTCGATCACGTTGGCGCCCCGGTCGCGGCCCTTCTGGCGGTCGCCCACATTGACCACCGGCAGGGCGAAGGCGGCGGCCTCGATGACGCCGCTGGACGAGTTGCCCGCCATAACCGCGGCATGGGCGAGGGCCGGAGCATAGAGGGGGCCAAGGCTGGGGATCAGGTGAACGGCCGCCTGTCCCCCGGCCCAGCTGCGGATGCGCGCGGCCTGGCCCGCCCCGCCCGGGTCGGCGTTGACGCCGGTGAACAGGACGGGGCGGCCGGCGTCGGCCAGGGCGGCCAGCAAGGCCTCCAGCCCCGCTGCGCCGCCGTCGGCGGTCAGGGTCTCGGGGTGCCAGGTGGCGAGAACGAAGTCGCCGGGATCGGCCATATTCAGGGCGTGGAACAGCTCGGCGCGCGGCATGGGCGGCGCCGACATCAGCAGGTCCAGCCCCGGCGCCCCGGCGGTGGTGATGCGCCAGGTCTCCTCGCCCATGCGGATCAGCCGCGCGGCCGCCGCGTCCGTGGCCGGGAAATGCAGGTGGGACAGCCTGGTGACGGCGTGACGGAAGGCGTCATCCAGGGCGCCCTGGGTCAGTTCGCCGCCGTGCAGGTGGGCGATGATGGTCCCCGCCAGCGAGGCCGCGCCCGCCGCCGCCAGGGTCTCGTAGCGGTCGCCGGTCAGGACGATGATGTCCGGTCGCTCCTCGGCGAAGGCCCCGGCGAAGGCGGCGGTCAGGGCGCCCATGCGGCGGCCGAGGTCGGCGGGGCTGTCCCCGTCCATGCGGGCGGGGAGGCGGCGCGTGCGCACGCCGTGGTCCTCGATCAGGCTGTCGGGGCCGAGCGGATCGTCCACCACGATCGCCAGAGCCTGAACCCCCGCCTCGTCCAGCGCGCGGGCCGCCACCGCCGCCATTGCGCGGTCGGCGCGGGAGACGGAGACCACCGCGACCTTGCGGGTCATGTCCCTGCGGGCTCCACGTCGGCCCAGGCCACGGGCTCGTCGGGCTGCAGGGCGCGGGTCAGGCGACGGCCGATCAGGCGCGGCAGGTCGTCGGGCGGGGCGCCGGTCCCGGGCCGCTTGCAGCCCAGATGGGCGGCGGTCAGCACGGTTCCGGCGGGCAGGGCGTCCAGCGCCACCACGCTGCGCCGGATGCCGCTGATGTTGGCCGCCTCGGAGGGGCGGGGGCGTTTGACCCCGTCGCCCAGCATGGCCTCGGTCCGGCGCACGGCGCGCACCAGGGCGGCGAAGTCGTCGGGGGCCATGGAGGCGGCGTGGTCGGGCCCCGGGGCGGCGGCGTCCAGCGTCAGGTGCTTCTCGATCACCCGCGCGCCCAGGGCCGTGGCGGCGACGGCGGCCTCGGCGCCCAGGGAATGGTCCGACAGCCCGACCACGACCCCCAGCTCGTCCGACAGGGTGGTCAGGGCGCGCAGGTTCATCTCCGCGTCCGGGGCAGGATATTCGGAGACGCAGTGCAGGACGCAGACCGGCGGCTCGCCCCCGGCGCGCACCGCGGCCAGGGCGTGGCGGGCCTCGTCCAGGGTGCTGGCGCCGGTGGACAGGATGACGGGGCGGCCCGTCCCGCCGGCGGGGGTCAGGAAGGCGGAATGGTTCACCTCGCTGGAGCCGATCTTGACCACGGCCATGTCCAGATCGCCGGTCAGATGGGCGAGGGTGTCGAAGCCTTCGGGGGTGGACATGAACATCACGCCCGCCGCCTCGCACGCCGTCTTCAGCCGGGCGGTGTCCTCCAGACCGATGCGCAGCCGCTCCAGCAGGTCGTAGAAGCTCTCCTGAGCCCCGGTGGTGCGCTCCAGATAGTCCACCTTGTGGCTGAACCGGCCGACGATCTCGCCGGGCAGCCAGGTCTGGAATTTGACCGCGTCGGCGCCCGCGGCGGCGGCGGCCTCGATGAGAGCGAAGGCCTTGTCCATGTCGCCGTCGTGGTTCACCCCCGCCTCGGCGATGATGAAGACGCGGTCGTCCCAAGGTGCGGCGCGCGTCATGTGGCGTAGTCCTGCGGGCGGTACAGATGCAGGTTGTCGCGGATGAAGGCGACGGTGCGCTCCAGCCCCTCCTCCAGCGACACGCGCGGGGCCCAGCCCAGGGCCTCGCGGGCCTTCGAGGCGTCGGCGATGAGGCGGTCCACCTCGCTGCCCTCGGGGCGCAGGCGCTGCGGGTCGGTGACGATCTCGATGTCGCGTCCCGCGGCGCGGCCGATCATCAGGGCCAGATCGCCGATGGACACCTCGCGCCCGCCGCCGAAGTGCAGCGTCCGGCCCTCGACGCCGGGGACGGCGGCGGCGCGCAGGAAGGCGTCGGCGGTGTCGTCCACGAAGACGAAGTCCCGGGTCGGTGACGTCGCGCCCAGGTTCACGGTGTTTCCACTGAGGGCCTGCACCGCCACCGCCGGGATCACCGCGCGGGCGCTCTGGCGTGGGCCGAAGGTGTTGAAGGGGCGCAGGGTCACGACCGGGACGCCGAAGGACAGGTGGAAGGACTCGGCCAGCTTGTCGGCCGCGATCTTGGAGGCGGCGTAGGGGGACTGGGCCTGGAGCGGGTGCGCCTCGGTCATGGGGGCGAAGCGGGCGGTGCCGTAGACCTCGCTGGTGGAGGTGTGGACCATGCGGGCGACGCCGCAGTCGCGCACGGCCTGCAGCACGTTCAGCGTGCCCAGGGCGTTGACCCGCACATAGCTTTCAGGCGCGGCGTAGGAATAGGGAATGGCGATCAGGGCGCCCAGATGCAGGACGACCTCGCAGTCCCGCACAGCATCCATGACCGAGTCGCGGTCCGCCAGATCGCCGCGCCGGATGTCCACGTCGCCGCGCACGGGGGACGTGTCCAGCCATTCGGCCGTGCCCGACGAGGTGTACAGCACCAGGGCGCGGGTTTCGGCGCCGGCCTCGACCAGCCGCTCGCACACGCGGCTGCCGATGAAGCCGCCGCCGCCGGTGACCAGCACCCGCTTGCCCTTCAGGGAAGCTGTGGGATCGATCATGTGAACTCCGCCCCGGACCGCGAATCGCCTTGGGCAGTCTAGACCGGCGCCTCCCCACACAATCCTTAACGCCATGAGCACGGCCCGGATTTCGCAGCTGCGAAGAAAATTGCCGCTGCGGGGGTCAACTTCGGGGGCGATCACGCGTTAGGGTGCGGGGACCAAGCCAGACAGTTCACGAGGACCATGCCGACAGACGCCGCCCTTGCCGTAACGCCCCTGTCGCCGCCGCCGGCCCTGCCGCAGCGCCCGGCCCTGTTTCTGGACATGGACGGCGTGCTGGCGCCGATCACCGCCACGCCCGAAGGCGTGGGTCCCGATGGTCGCCGCACCCGCGTGCTGGGCCGGTTGCTGGAGCGGCTCGACGGCCGTCTGGCGGTGGTCAGCGGACGCACCATCGCCGAGATCGACCGGATCTGCGAAGGCGCCGTCCCCTGCGTGGCCGGCATTCACGGACTGGAGCGGCGCGGCGCCGACGGTCAGGTGCGACGGCTGACGCCCCATCCGGACATGGCGCAGGTGCATGAGGCGCTGATGGAATTCGCACGCGACCGGCCGGGGGTCCTGATCGAGGACAAGGGGCTGGGCGTGACCCTGCACTACCGTCAGGCGCCGGATCAGGCGGGCGCGGCCCGCGATCTGGCCCGCGGCCTGGCCGAGACCCACGGCCTGACCCTGCAGCCCGGCGACATGGTGCAGGAGCTGAAGACGCCGGGCGCCGACAAGGGCCGGGCCCTGTCCGCCTTCATGGAGGAGGCGCCGTTCAGAGGCGCCGCCCCGGTCATGGCCGGCGACGACCTGACCGACGAATTCGCCTTCGCCGCCGCCGCCGGGCTGGGCGGATTCGGGGTGCTGGTGGGCCCGCCCCGGGAGACGGCCGCCCTGTACGGCCTGGCCGGTCCCGAGGCGGTGATGGACTGGCTGGAAACCCTGGCGGAGCGCCCATGAACGATCACCGACCCAACCTGGACCTGGCCCCCATCGGCAACTGCGCCGTCTCGAGCCTGATCGACCGGCAGGGCCGGCACGTCTGGTCCTGCGCGCCGCGCGTGGACGGGGATCCGGTGTTCTCGGCCCTGATGGACGGGGATGATCCGCAGCACGGCTTCTGGTCCATCGAGCTGGAAGGCCAGAAGCACGCCGAGCAGGCCTATGTGCGCAACACGCCGGTGCTGCGCACGGTGCTGACGGCCGAGGACGGGGCGGCGCTGGAGATCATCGATTTCGCGCCCCGCCACGCCAAGCACAGCCGCACCTATCGCCCCATCGCCCTGGCCCGCATCATCCGGCCGCTCCACGGCGTGCCCCGCATCACCATACGGATGCGGCCCGCCCGCGACTGGGGGGCGCGACCGGCGCCGACCACCTCGGGCTCCAACCACATCCGCTATCACTGCACCGACCTGACCTTCCGGCTGACCACGGACTGCCCCGTCTCCCATGTGCTGGATGAGCGCACCTTCCGGGTCGAGCGGACCCTGTCGTTCTTCTTCGGGCCGGACGAGGGCTATGACCAGGCGGTGGGCGCCGGGGTGGCCGCGGCGCTGGAGCGGACCGAAGACTACTGGAAGCAGTGGGTGCGGACCCTGTACCTGCCGCTGGACTGGCAGGAGGCGGTGATCCGCGCCGCCATCACCCTCAAGCTGTGCGCCCACGAGGAGACGGGCGCCATCGTCGCGGCCCTGACCACCTCTGTGCCCGAGTTTCCCGAAAGCGGACGCAACTGGGACTACCGGTACTGCTGGATCCGCGACGCCTATTACACCGTGCGGGTGCTGACCCGGCTGGGCGCCATCGACATCCTGGAGAACTATCTCGCCTATCTGCGGAACCTGGTGGACAACGCCGCCGGGGGCCACGTCCAGCCGGTCTATGACGTGGGACTGGACGGCGCGCTCACGGAGCGGACCGTCGACACGGTCCAGGGCTACCGCGGGATGAAGCCGGTGCGGGTGGGCAACCAGGCGCACGAGCATCTGCAGCACGATGTGTACGGACAGATCGTGCTGCCGCTGGTGCAGTCCTTCTATGATCAGCGGCTGCTGCGACCCGGGTCCGTGGAGGACTTCCACGCCCTGGAGAAGGTGGGCGAGCGCGCCTTTGCGGTGCACGACCAGACCGACGCGGGCCTGTGGGAGTTCCGAACCATCGCGCGGGTCCACACCTATTCCTCGGTGATGTGCTGGGCGGCCTGCGACCGTCTGGCCAAGGCGGCGGACCAGTTGCGGCTGCACGATCGGGCCGAGGTCTGGCGCGAGCGCGCCGGCGTCATCCGCGCCCGCATCGAGAAGGAGGCCTTCCTGCCGGAGGAGGGCCGCTTCGCCGCCAGCTTCGGCGGGACCGAGCTGGACGCTTCCCTCCTGCAGATGGTGGAGCTGGGCTTTCTCGACCCCATGGATCCGCGCCAGGTGGCCACCTTCAACGCCATCGAGAAGGACCTGAAGAAAGGGCCGTATCTTTTCCGCTACGTGGAGCCCGACGATTTCGGCGAGCCGGAGACGGCGTTCAATTTCTGCACCTTCTGGTTCATCGAGGCCCTGCACATGAACGGCCGCGTGGACGAGGCGCGCGAGATGTTCGAGCAGATGTTGAGCCGTCGCACCCACGCGGGCCTTTTGTCCGAGGACATTTCCCTCGGCGATGATGAGCTCTGGGGGAACTACCCGCAGACCTATTCCCTTGTGGGGATCATTAACTGCGCTGTGTTGCTGAGCCGCTCCTGGACGGATGTGAGATGAGTCGCCTGATCGTCGTATCCAACCGTGTTTCCGCCCCGAAGGACGCGGGGGAAAGCTCGACCGGAGGTCTGGCCGCCGCCCTGTCGGCTGCGCTGAGGCGCTACGACGGCATCTGGTTCGGCTGGTCCGGTGAGACCACCGAAACCTTCACCGGCGAACTGAAGATGGAGGACCGGGCCGGGGTCACCGTGGCCCTGGTGGACCTCGAAGCGCAGGACGTGGACGAGTACTACAACGGCTACGCCAACAAGACCCTGTGGCCGCTGTTCCACCACCGGGTCGACCTGACCGCCTATGAGCGCTCGTACGGCGAGGGTTATGAACGCACCAACGCCCGCTTCGCCGAGGTGCTGGCGCCCCTGATCCAGGAAGACGACATCGTCTGGATCCACGACTACCACATGATCCCGCTGGCCCGGGACCTGCGGCGGCTGGGCATCAGGAACCGCATCGGCTTCTTCCTGCACACGCCGTGGCCCGCGCGGCAGCTTCTGGTGACCCTGCCGTTTCACCGGCGGCTGGTGGAATCGCTGTTCGACTATGACCTGCTGGGGTTCCACACCCAGGAATGGCTGGACCTGTTCCGCGACTACGTGACGTCCGAGGCCGGCGGACGACGGGTCGGCGACAACGGCATGGAGGCCTTCGGCAAGACGGTGCAGGGCGGGGTCTTCCCCATCGGCATCGACGTGGACGGCTTTGTGGCGGCGCGGGACTCGGCGCTGGGCCAGCGCACCTATGACCGCATGGCGGCGTCCTCGGCCTTCCGGTCCATGATCGTGGGCGTGGACCGGCTGGACTATTCCAAGGGGCTGGAGCAGCGGCTGCTGGGGTTCCAGCAGTTCCTCGAGGACAACCCGTCCATGCGCGGCGAGGTGTTCCTGCTGCAGGTGACGCCCATCTCGCGCGACGAGGTGGACACCTACCAGGATCTGCGGGCGCGGCTGGATGCGCTGGCGGGCCACGTGAACGGCGCCTATGCGGACATGGACTGGGCGCCCGTGCGCTATCTGAACCGCACCTACCGCCGGGACCAGCTGGCGGGCATCTACCGGGCCGGCAAGGTGGGGCTGGTGACGCCCCTGCGCGACGGCATGAACCTGGTGGCCAAGGAATATGTGGCGGCCCAGAACCCCGACGATCCGGGCGTGCTGATCCTGTCCCGCTTCGCCGGGGCGGCCGAGGAGCTGCGCGACGCCCTGATCGTCAATCCGTTCGCGCGCGAAGAGGTGGCCCAGGCCATCCACCGGGCCGTGACCATGCCGAGGGACGAACGCATCGCGCGCTGGGAAAGCCTGATGAAGGCGGTGCGCGCGTCGGACGTGGCCATCTGGCGCGATGACTTCGTCCGCACGCTCACCGCCCTGCCGCCGAAGGACGAGACGGCGCCCGATTCGTCGGTCAGCCCGCCCTGAGCGTCAGCGCGGGAGCGTCCAGAGCCTCGGCCCGCCGACTGGCTGCGCGGGTCAGCACGGTCTTCAGATAGGCGTCCAGGCGGGGGCTTTCCGGCGCATGCTCGCGGCCCCACGCCAGCGCTGACGCCACAAGCACGTCCACAGCCGTGAAGCGCCGGCCCATCAGATACGGCCCCCGGTCCAGCGCCGTCAGGATGCGCCGGTTGGCCGCGTCGTAGCGGGTCGTTTCGTGGGGGTCCGTCTCGCCCCTGATGCGGCTCCAGTAGGCCGGCTCCATCTCGCCGGTGGTCCAGAACAGCCAGGTCAGATAGGCGCCGCGGTCAGGGTCGCCCGGTGCGGCGCCCAGTCCCGCGTCGGGGAGCAGGTCCGTCAGGTAGAGGGCGATGGCGGCGGATTCGGTCACCAGCACGCCGTCGTGCAACAGGGCCGGGACCTTGCCGTCCGGGTGGGGATTGGCGGGATCGCGCCCGCCCGACCCGTCCCTGCGGGCGATGTCGCAGTGATGAACCTCGTAGTCGGCCTTCATCTCCTCCAGCAGCCAGATCAGGCGCGAGGACCGGGACCAGTGGGCGTGGAACAGGGTCAGCATGGCAGTCTCCGTCTTTTCCGCCTGACCGGCCCCTCGCCGCGGCGTCCCTGCCTTGACTAGCGGCCCCCTGCTGCCACCATGCTGTCAGCATCGGTGTGCGACGGGTGGGGAATGAGACGCGCCGACCGCCTTTTCCAGATCATCCAGCTGCTGCGCCGGTCCTCGAAGCCGGTGACGGCGGACGCCATCGCGGCCGAGCTGGAGACGTCCAGACGCACGGTCTATCGCGACATCGCCGACCTGATGGGCCAGCGGGTGCCGATCCGGGGCGAGGCGGGCGTGGGCTATGTGCTGGACGGGGGGTTCGACATGCCGCCGCTGATGCTGACGTCCGACGAGGTGGAGGCGGCGGTGCTGGGGGCCCAGTGGGTGGCCGGGCGGGCCGATCCGGCGCTGGCGCGGGCCGCCCGGGACCTGATCGCCAAGATCGCCGCCACCGTGCCCGAGACCATGCGGCCCCATGTGCTGGAGCCTGCGGTGGTCACGCCGCCGGCCTGGGACAACATGGCCGAGGTTCTGGACATGGGACTGATGCGCGCCGCCATCCGGGCCGGGCGCAAGGTGTCCATCGACTATGTGGACGAGCAGGAGCGGGCCACCCGCCGGGTGATCTGGCCGTTCCTGGCGGCGTATCGGGACACCACGCGCATGCTGATCGCCTGGTGCGAGATGCGCGATGATTTCCGCATGTTTCGCGCCGACCGGGTGCGGGCGGCGGCGTTTCTGGAGGACCGCTATCCCGTGCGGCCGGGGACGCTGCGCGCCCGCTGGGAAGCGGTCCAGCGGGCGCGCTACGCCGGGTTCATCGCATCGTCGGAATGACGAAGCTGGAGTCCGCGTGCTCCAGTTCGCTGTCGGGCCAGCGGGCGGTGACGGTCTTGGTCTTGGTCCAGAAGCGGACGCCTTCCATGCCGTGCTGGTTGATGTCGCCGAAGGCCGAGCGCTTCCAGCCGCCGAAGGTGTGATAGGCCACCGGCACGGGGATCGGCACATTGATGCCCACCATGCCCACATTGACGCGGGCGGCGAAGTCGCGGGCGGCGCGGCCGTTCTGGGTGAAGATGGCCACGCCGTTGCCGTACTGGTGCTGTGACGGCAGGGCGAGGGCCTCCTCGAAATTCTCCGCGCGCACGATCTGGAGGACCGGGCCGAAGATCTCCTCCTTGTAGGACTCCATGCCGGGCTTCACATGGTCGAACAGGGACGGGCCGATGAAGTAGCCCTTCTCGTGGCCCTGCAGCGAGAAGCCGCGGCCGTCGACCACCAGCTCGGCGCCGTCCTTGACGCCCTGCTCGATCCAGCCCTCGACGCGGGTCTTGTGGGCGGCGTTGACCACCGGGCCGTAGTGGGCCTCGGCGTCGGTGGAGACGCCCACCTTCAGTTTCGGCATCTCGGCGACCAGACGCTCGCGCAGGTCGTCGGCGGTCTTCCGGCCGACGGGCACCACCACCGGCAGGGCCATGCAGCGTTCGCCGGCGGACCCGAAGGCGGCGCCGGTCAGGTCCTTGATGACCTGATCCATGTCGGCGTCGGGCAGGACGATGCCGTGGTTCTTGGCGCCGCCCATGGCCTGGACCCGCTTATGGTTGGCGGCGCCGGTCTGGTAGACATAGTGGGCGATGTCGGACGAGCCGACGAAGCTGACCGCATGCACCAGCGGGTGGGTCAGGATGGAATCCACCGCGACCTTGTCGCCGTGGATGACGTTCAGCACCCCGGCGGGGGCGCCCGCCTCCATCATCAGTTCGGCCAGACGCACCGGCACCGACGGGTCGCGCTCGCTGGGCTTGAGGACGAAGGTGTTGCCCACGGCGATGGCCACGCCGAACATCCACATGGGGATCATGGCCGGGAAGTTGAACGGGGTGATGCCCGCCACCACGCCCAGGGGCTGGCGCATGGAGTAGACGTCGATGCCCGGGCCGGCGCCCTGGGTGTACTCGCCCTTCAGGGCATGGGGGATGCCGCAGGCGAATTCGATGACCTCGAGCCCCCGCTGGATGTCGCCCTTCGAGTCGGCGATGACCTTGCCGTGCTCGGACGACAGCAGTTCGGCCAGCTCGTCCATGTTCGCCTCGACCAGGCGCTTGAACTCGAACATGACCCGGGCGCGGCGCTGGGGATTGGTGGAGGACCAGGCCTCGAAGGCGTTCTGCGCAGCCTGCACCGCCTTGTCGATCTCGCCTTCGGCGGCCAGCTGGACCCGCGCCTGCACCTCGCCGGTGTTGGGGTTGAAGACGTCCCCGAAGCGGCCCGAGGCGCCCTCGAACGAAGCCCCGTCGATGAAATGGCGGATGTCGCGCATGTCCTGAGTGTTCCCTGATCCGGTTGTTTGGCCGCCGTCTTAAACCCGCCGGGCGCGCGTGGCCAGCGGAGCGGGGGGAACGCCGATATGGCGGTTTGACACGGCGGGGCGGCGCGGGTTGAGTGCCGCCGGGGATGGAGGGGACATATGCGGGATCAGGTCGATTCGGCCGGGCAGGGGCGCGCGCACCGGCGCCGACTGCTGTTCATTCCCGGCTACGACCCCCGCTCGCCCGCCGCCTATCACCGCCTGTGGACCGAGGAGGCGCCGAAGCAGGCGGCCGTGTCCGGCGCCGTGATCGCGGTGGGGCCCAAGCGCGCCGAGGGCGACCACGCGCTGGGCTGGACGGTGCAGACGGGGATGGACGGCCGCGCGGCGGAGACCCGCGTCACCCTGCTGCGCTGGGACGATCTGGTGCGGGCCTGGTGGCTGAGAGGCGAGCGGCGGGTGCTCATGGCCATCCCCCGCTGGG
>JBALUZ010000054.1:0-16965 GCA_036963825.1 Brevundimonas sp. | reverse complement strand
CGGTGACCCCCGCGACGGCCATGCTGCGTCCCGAGGCGATGACCTGGGTGATCGTCGGCGACCTGTCCGAGATCGAGTCCGGGGTTCGCGCCCTGGGTCTGGGCGAGGTCGAGGTCTGGGATGCGGAGGGCCGGCGGCTGCGCTGACGCGGGCCGCGGGCGGGGCGCTCGCGCCGTCCGGATCGCGGGCGCCCTGCAGGGACCGCCGGTCTGGCCGCTCCCGGCGGGAGCGGCCGGGCCGGCCGGCGGTCAGAGGGCGTCGAGCGCCCTGCCGTGGGTCTTGATCACCTCGGCGTACAGCAGGCCGGAGTCCTTGATGGTCCGCTCCTGGGTCTGGAAGTTCACGTGGGTGACGCCGAACCGCTTGGAGTAGCCCAGAGACCATTCCAGGTTGTCCAGCAGGGACCAGGCCATGTAGCCGGTCAGGTTCACGCCCTTGCCGATGGCGTCATGGGCCGCCTTGAGGTGGTTCTTGAGGTACTCGACCCGCATCGGGTCGTGGATGCGCCCGTCGATGGCGTGGGGCGGATCGTACCAGGCCGAGCCGTTTTCCGTGATCATCAGGGGCAGGCCGTCGGTCTGCTCGTGCAGCCAGACGAGGGTGTCGGTCAGGGCGGGGGGATAGACCTCCCAGCCGGTCTCGGTGTGGGCGTGCTGGACCTGCTTCACCGGACGGGCGCGCACGGGCCAGGCTGAGGGATCGTTCTCGGGCACCGCCCGGGTGTACCAGTTCAGCCCCATCCAGTCGGCGGGGGTGGCGATGAGGTCGAAGTCCTCTTTCGGGAACTCGCGCCAGGCGCTTCCGTAGACGTCCTTCAGCTCCTCCGGATAGCCGCGGCCCATGAGCGGATCGAGGAACCAGCGGTTCATCTGGGCCTCGGCCCGGCGGCGGGCGGCCTCGTCCTCGGGCTTGTCGCTGGCCGGATATTTCGGCTCGATGTTCAGGACGATGCCGATCTGGCCCTCGCCCACCTCGCGGAAGCGCCGCACGGCGGCGCCGTGGGCCCGCAGGACGTTGTGGCCGGCGATGACCGCCTCGAAGGCCGAGCGGTGTCCCGGCGCCAGGGCGCCGTGCAGATATCCGCCGTCCACGATCACCCAGGGCTCGTTGATGGTGCCCCAGGTCCTGATGCGGCCCTTGAACTTTTCGAACAGCACCTGGCCGTAGTCCGCGAACCAGTCGGCGATGTCGGGGTTCAGCCAGCCGCCGCGATCATCCAGCGCCGCCGGCAGATCCCAGTGGTAGAGGGTGCAGAGCGGCTCGACGCCCGCCTCCAGAAGCCCGTCCACCAGCCGGTCGTAGAAGGCCAGGCCCGCCTCGTTGATTCGTCCGCGCCCCTCGGGCATGACCCGGCTCCAGGACACGCTGAAGCGGTAGGCCTGAAGGTTCAGGCGCTGCATCAGGGCGATGTCCTCGCGCCAGCGGTTGTAGTGATCGCAGGCTACGTCGCCGGTATCGCCGTCCTTCATCGTTCCGGGGGTGTGAGCGAACCGGTCCCAGATGGATTCTCCGGCGCCGTCGGCCATGGACGAGCCCTCGATCTGATACGCGGCGGTGGCGGCGCCCCACAGGAATCCCTCGGGAAATTGGTAGCTTCGGGTCATCAGAGGTGTTCCTGCGATCGAGTGGCGGCCGATGCGTTCACGTGCGGGCGTTCGACAAACGCTTGCGTAAAGGATTACAGCCGTGTCATGTAAACGATTACACACTGAACGCCGGACCGCCGTCAAGGCTGCCGGGACGGTTCAGCCGGGTCAGGGAGACGGCGAGAGATGACGGCGAGAGCCTCTGCATCAGCCCGTGAGGCGCGGTCTTGAAGGCCGCGACCATCAAGGACGTGGCCGCGCGCGCCGGCGTGTCGGTGGCCTCGGTCTCGCGCGTCCTGAACGACCAGGGCGTGGTCGCCGAGGACACCCGCGCGCGCGTCATGGAGGCGGTCGACGCCCTGTCCTATGTGCCCCATTCCGGCGCCCGCAGCCTGATCACCCGACGCACCGACACGGTGGGCGTGATCCTGCCGGACCTGTTCGGCGAGTTCTTCTCCGAGCTGATCCGGGGCATGGACCTCGCAGCCCGGGAGAAGCGGCTGCACCTGATCGTGTCCAGCTCCCACGGCGACGCCGAGGAGGCGTCCTTCGCCATCAAGTCCATGCGCGGACGGGTGGACGGCCTGATCATCCTGTCGCCCCATCTGGACGCGGCGGCCCTGGCCGCCAGCATGCCGCGCTCCCTGCCGGTCCTGCTGATGAACGGCGGCGCCCGCGACGTCGACAGGCCCTCCATCACCGTGGACAACCACGGCGGCGCAGAGCTCATGACCCGCCACCTGCTGGATCAGGGCCGTCGCCGGGTGGCGCACGTGGCCGGCCCCGTCGGCAACCTGGAGGCCGAGGCGCGCCGCGCCGGCTATCTGGCCGCCATGGCCGCGGCCGGCGTCGAGCCGGTGGTGCTGGACGGCGACTTCGACCAGGCCTCCGGCTACCGGGCGGGCGCCGCGATCGCGGCCATGGACATCCGGCCCGACGCCGTGTTCGCGGGCAACGACATGATGGCGCTTGGCGTGCTGCTGGCCCTGCAGGAAGCGGGCCTGCGCTGCCCGGAGGACGTGGCCGTCGGCGGATTCGACGACGTGCCCATCGCCTCGCTGGTCCGGCCTGCCCTGACCACAATGAAAATCGACATCGCCGAGACCGGCCGCCGCGCCCTTGAGCGCCTGGTGAGCCTGATCGACGCCGACGGGGACGCCCCCGTCGACCACGAAGTCGTGCGGCCGACGCTGGTCGTGCGCCAATCCAGCAGCAGCAACAGCGGGAAAAGCGGGTCCAAATCCGCGCTCGCTCAGGGAGGATGAAGACCATGATCCGGAACACCAGACACCACCGCGGCCTGATGGGCGCGTCGGCGGCGGCCATAGCGGCCTCGCTGATGCTCGCCGGCGGGGCCATGGCGCAGACCTCGACCGCCACGGTGCGCGGGGAAGTGTCGGAGCCCGGGGCCAGCATCACGGCCACCGACGTCAACACCGGCTTCGTCACACGCGCCACGGCGGGCCCGGACGGGAACTACGCCCTGTCGGGCCTGCGTCCCGGCACCTACCGGTTCGAGGTCACGGGCCCCAGCGGCGCCACCATCACCCAGACGGCCACCCTCCAGGTGGGGCAGCAGGCCTACATCCCGTTCGAGCTGGGCGCGGGCGAGGACGTCACCACGGTCGAGGGCATCGTCGTGACGCTGTCGCGGCTGCCGGAGGTGCGAACCTCCGAGATCGCCACCAATGTGACGACCCAGCAGATCAGCACCCTGCCGCAGAACAACCGGAACTTCCTGAACTTCGCCGCCCTGGCGCCGGGCGTGCGGCTGAACACCGACGAATTCCGCCGGGACTTTTCGGCCGGCGGCAACACCTCGGACGGGCTCGGCTCCAGCCAGGTCAACGTCTTCGTGGACGGGGTCAGCCTGAAGTCCAACGTCAACCAGGGCGGCGTGATCGGCCAGGACGCCAGCCGCGGCAATCCGTTCAGCCAGCTGGCGGTGCAGGAATTCCGCGTCGCCACCTCGAACTTCAAGGCGGAGTACGAACAGGCCGGCACGGCGGTCATCACCGCCATCACCCGCTCCGGCGGCAATGAGTTCACCGGCGAGGTCTTCGGCTTCTACCAGGACGACTCCATGGTCGAGCCGGACTTCTTCCAGCGCCGCGACGGCCGCGACACGCCGGAGCTGAGCCGCGAACAGTACGGCGTCTCGCTGGGCGGGCCGATCATCCAGGACCGTCTGAACTTCTTCGCCGCCTGGGAAGTCAACGACCAGGTCCGCTCGAACCAGGTGACGGCGGGCGGAACGCCCGAGCAGCAGGCGCTCCTGCCGTTCGACGTGTCCGAGTACGAAGGGGCTTTCGCCAGCCCGTTCCGCCAGGACATCTATTTCGGCAAGCTGACCTGGCGGCCGTCCGACAACCAGACAGTGGAGCTGTCGGTCAGTCACCGCGATGAGGAGGACCTGCGCGGGTTCGGCGGCACGACCTCGGTCGAGGCCGGCGAACTGGTCAACAACGCCGTCACCAGCGTGAAGGCCGAGTGGGACTACGACGGCGCCGGTTTCCTGAACGAGGCCAGCGTCGACTACCGGACCAGCAGCTTCAATCCCACGATCGTCAACCCGGACCAGGTCGGCCTCGACTACGCCGGCGTCATCCGCATCGGCGGCCGCAGCACGGCCCAGGAAGTCGAGGAGCAAAACCTCACCTTCCGCAACAACGTCACCTTCGAGCCCTTCGACTGGCGCGGGTCGCACCTCTTCAAGATCGGCGGCAAGGTCTCGTTCAACGAGTACAGCGTGTTCAGCGGACAGAACACCAATCCGACCTTCATCTTCCGCAACGACCCGGCCCAGAATCTGGACTTCAGTTTCCCGGCCGAGGCGTACTACGGCGTCGGCCAGCCCACGGTCACGGCCGAGAACGTCCAGTTCGGCCTGTTCGTCCAGGACGACTGGGAGATCAACGAGCACCTGACCCTGAACCTGGGCGTGCGCTGGGACGTGGAAACCAACGCCAACAACAAGGACTACGTCACCCCCGACGACGCCGTGGCCGCCCTGCGCTACCTGGAGGAGCAGCTCGAGGACCAGCCGGGCAACCGCTTCTTCGCCGACGACTACATCTCCACCGGCGACAACCGCGATCCCTTCCTGGGCGCCATCGCCCCGCGCATCGGCTTCTCCTACGACGTGTTCGCCGACCAGCGCACGGTGATCTTCGGCGGCTACGGCCGGTTCTATGACCGCACCCTGTTCCGCAATGCGGCCGAGGAGAGCCTCTTCCGCCAGTTCACCAACCGCACCTTCCGCTTCTCCGAGGACGGCGCGGACCGGAACGGCGAGCCCACCATCGAGTGGGATCCCAGCTACCTGAGCCGCGAAGGCCTGGACGGGCTGATCGCCTCCGGCGAGGCCCCCAACGGCGAGCTGCGGGTGGTGCGCAACGACACCGAACCGCCGTTCACGGACCAGTTCAGCATCGGGCTGCGCCAGCGCCTGGGCGAATGGCAGACCTCGATCTCGCTGGTGCACCAGATCGGCAAGAACGAGATCGCCTACTTCCCGGCGAACCGCAGCACGGAGCGCAACGCCTCGGGCTTCTACGACACCATCCCGGTCCCCGGCTTCGGCGCGGTGGTCGCGTCCAACAACGAACGTGAGACGCGCTACACGGCGCTGTATCTGACGGCGGACAAGCCCTACACGGCCGAATCCGGCTGGGGCGTCAGCTTCTCGTACACGGGCGCGGATTCCGAACAGCGCGGCTATCTGTTCAACTTCGACTTCCCCGACGTGGCGGCCCAGCCGTTCTATCCCAACGCCGCGGACGTGGATCACCAGATCGTGGCCTCGGGCATCGTCGATCTGCCCTGGGAATTCCAGCTGTCGACCCTGATCACCCTCAGCTCCGGCACCCCCTTCCTCGTCACCGATGCCTCAAACGGCTTCGGTGAGAATCTGGTCATCGGCAACTTCGGGCGCCCGGTGCGCGAGCAGTTCCTCCTGCCGGACGCCTTCGCCTTCCGTCAGATGGACCTGCGTCTGAGCCGGGAGTTCGAGGTGTTCGGGGGCCACCGGTTCCAGCTGATCGGCGAAGTGTTCAACGTCTTCGATTTTGACAATTTCGGCTGCTACGACGGCTTCATCCCGCCCGAAGGCAACCCGAACTTCGGCAATCCGGGCTGCGTGTCCGGGCCGCCGCGCAGCTTCCAGGTGGGCATGCGCTACCGCTGGTGACGGATTTCTCCTGAGCCTGGGCCGCCCCCAACTCTCCCCGGGGGCGGCCGCTTTTTTGTCTGTAGTCTCGCGTAAGGAGGTTCCATCTTGGACCGCCGCCGTTTCCTTCTGACCTCATGCGCCGCCGCGGGCGGGCTGTCGCTCGCCGGGCTGGGCGCCTGCGCCACAACCGCACCGTCGGGCCGCCTGGACCCGGAGATCGCCGAGCTGCAGGAGCGGACGTTCCGCTGGTTCTGGGATGTGACGCCCCATGAAACCGGCCTCACGCCGGACCGGTGGCCGACGCCGTCCTTCTGTTCGGTGGCGGCGGTGGGCAGCGCCCTGACGGTCTATCCCATCGGCGTCGAGAACGGCTGGATCACCCGGGAGCAGGCGCGCGAGCGGACCCTGAACACCGTGCGTTTCTTCCACGACGCGCCGCAGGGCCCGCAGGCCACGGGCGTCACCGGCCACAAGGGTTTCTTCTACCACTTCCTCGACATGCAGACCGGTCATCGCTTCGGCGCGACCGAGCTGTCCACCGTGGACACCGCCCTGCTGGTGGGCGGCATGCTGTTCGCGGCGCGCTATTTCGACGGCGCGCACGCCGACGAGGCGGAGATCCGCAGGCTGGTGGAGGCCGTCTACGCCCGGGTCGAATGGCCCTGGGCCCAGGTGCGCGGCCACAAGATCAGCATGGGCTGGCATCCCGAGACCGGCTTCATTCCGCATGACTGGGACGGCTACAACGAGGGCATGCTGGTGATCCTGCTGGCCATGGCCAGCCCCACCCACCCGGTGGATCCGGCGGCCTGGGCGGCGTGGTGCTCCACCTATGACACCCTGAGCTGGAGCGACCGGTGGGGCCAGCCGCACCTGCATTTCGCGCCCCTGTTCGGGCACCAGTACAGCCACATGTGGGTGGACTTCCGCGGCATCCGGGATCCCTACATGCGGGAGAAGGGCTTCGACTATTTCGAGAACAGCCGCCGCGCCGCCTATGCGCAGCAAGCCTACGCCCGGGCCAACCCGGGGAACTGGACCGGCTATTCGGACCAGGTCTGGGGCCTGACCGCCTGCGACGGACCCGGCGACTTCACCCTGGACATCGCCGGACGCGAGCGGGAGTTCTTCAGCTATTCCGCCCGGGGGCCGGGCGAGCGCGACGACGGCACCCTCGCCCCCACGGCGGCGGCCGCCTCCATCGCCTTCGCGCCGGAGATCGTCGTGCCCTGCGTCAAGGCCATGAAGGCGCGCTACCCGGCCGTCTACACCCGCTACGGCTTCCTGGATTCGTTCAACCCGACCCTGACCGAAACCGGCGGCAACGCGCTGCTGCACGGCGACATTCATCCGGACGTGGGCTGGGTGGCCGACGACTATCTGGGCATCGACCAGGGCCCGATCGTGATCATGATCGAGAACCACAAGTCGGATCTGGTCTGGCGGCTGATGCGCGCCGATCCGCACATCCGCCGGGGCCTCGAGCGCGCCGGCTTCACCGGAGGGTGGCTGAGCGCATGACCGCATCCGGCCTTCATCGACGGGCGGCGCTCGGCCTGATGGCCGGGGGCCTGGCCGCGTCGGCGGGGGCCTGCGCGCGGCCGGACGACGGAGTCACGCGCCTGACCCTGTGGGCCATGGGCAACGAGGGGGCGGCGACGCCCGCCCTGTTGGACGCCTTTCATCGCCAGAACCCGGACGTGCGGGTCACGGTCCAGGCCCTGCCCTGGACCGCCGCCCACGAGAAGCTGCTGACCGCCTACGCCGGGGACTCGCTGCCGGACGTCAGCCAGGTGGGCAACACCTGGATCGCCGAGATGGCCGCCATCGGCGCGGCGACGCCTGTGCCCGCCGACGCCGGGGACATCCGGTCCGGCGGCTTCGACAGCGTCACGGAGACGAACCGCATCGGCGGCCGGCTGATGGGCGCCCCGTGGTACGTGGACACCCGTCTGGTGTTCCACCGCACCGATCTGCTGGCCCGCGCCGGATACGACGCCGTGCCCCAGACCTGGGCGGACTGGAAGACGTGCATGCACGCGGTCAAGCGCGCGGCCGGCGAGGGCAACTACGCGATCCTGATGCCGGTGAACGAATTCGAGCAGTTGCTCACCTTCGGGCTGCAGGCCGGCGAGCCGCTGCTGCGCGACAACGACAGCCGGGGCAATTTCGCCAGCGCCGGGTTCGTGGCGGCCCTGGCCTTCTACAAGAGCCTGTTCGACGAGGGGCTGGCGCCCACCATGTCGGCGACGCAGATCTCCAACGTCTGGGACGAGTTCAGCCGCGGCTTCTTCAGCTTCTACTTTTCCGGGCCGTGGAGCGTGGGCGACTTCCGCCGCCGCCTGTCCGACGCCATGCAGTCGAACTGGGCCACCGTGGGCGTGCCGGGGCCGGACGGCCCGGGCGCCTCGGCGCCGGGCGGGTCCAGCCTGGTGGTGTTCGACAGCTCGCCGCGCAAGGACGCCGCCTGGCGGCTGGTCCGCTACCTGTCGCAGGTGGACACCCAGGCGCGCTTCAACGATCTGACCGGCAACCTGCCCGCCAAGGTGGAGGCCTGGGCCGCCGCCGGCATCCGCAGCGACGACAAGCTGGCGCCCTTCGAGGCCCAGCTGGAGCGCGCCGTGCCCGTGCCCAAGGCGCCGGAGTGGGAGCGCATCGTCACCGAAATGCAGGTGGTGGCCGAGCGCATGGTGCGGGGCGAATACACGCCCGAAACGGCGGCCGCCGAGATCGACCGCCGCGCCGACCGGCTGCTGGAGAAGCGCCGCTGGATGCTGGACCAGGGGCGGGCGGTATGAGCGCGGCGCGGACGGAACGGGCGGCCTGGGGCTTCGTCTCGCCCGCCCTGGCGGCGGTGGCCCTGTTCCTGGCCATTCCGGTGCTGGGCGCCCTGCTGCTCAGCCTGACCGACTTCGACATCTACGCCCTGGCGGACCTGCGCAACCTGCGCTTCGTGGGCCTGGACAACTACGTCAATCTGCTGGGCAATCCCCTGTTCTGGACGGCCATGCGCAACACCGCCTGGTTCGCCGTCCTGGGCGTGCCGGCCACCATCGTCGCCTCGCTGCTGGCGGCGGTGCTGCTGAATTCGAAGATGGTGAGATGGCGGCCCATCTGGCGGGTGGCGTTCTTCGCCCCCTACGTCACCACCCTGGTGGCGACGGCGGTGGTGTGGCGGTACCTGCTGCACACGCGCTACGGCGTCATCAACTGGGTGCTGGACGGGTTCGGCATTCCCCCCGTGGACTGGCTGGGCCAGCCGGAGACGGCCATCCCCGCCATCCTGATCTTCGCGGTGTGGAAGCTGTTCGGCTACTCCATGCTGATCTTCCTGGCCGTGCTGCAGACCGTGCCCGAGGAGCTGTACGAGGCCGCCCGCATCGACGGCGCCGGGCCGGTCAAGCAGTTCCGCCACGTGACCCTGCCGGCCATCGCGCCGACTGTCCTGCTGGTCAGCATCATCTCGGTGGCCACCTTCTTCCAGCTGTTCGCCGAGCCCTATGTGATGACCCAGGGCGGCCCGGCCCAGAGCACGGTGACGGTGCTCTATTTCATGTACGAGGAAGGCTTCAAATGGTGGAACCTGGGCTCCGCCAGCGCCGTGGCCTTCATCCTGTTCCTGTGCATCTTCGCCATCACCCTGGTGCAGCTGTGGGCCTCGCGCCGGCTGGGGAGCGACACATGAGGCGCGTCCTGCCGACAATCCTGCTCAACGTCGCCGTGGTCCTGGTCGGCCTGGTCGTGCTGTTCCCCCTGGCGTGGATGGTGTCGGTCTCGTTCATGAGCGCGGGCGAGGCGGCGACCTTCCCGCCGCCCCTGCTGCCGTCGCAGCCCACCCTGGCGCACTATCGCGACCTGTTCGCCAACCAGGGCATGGGCCGGTATCTGTGGAACAGCTTCGCCCTGGCCGGGCTGGCCACGGGCCTGTGCCTGCTGGTCACCGTGCCGGCCGGCTACGCCTTCGCCAAGCTGCGGTTCACCGGCCGCGACCGGCTGTTCCAGATGCTGGTGGGCGCCCTGGTGATCCCGGCGCAGATCGGCACCCTGCCCCTGTTCCTGATGCTCAAGCAGGTGGGACTGGTGAACACCTACGCCGGGGCGCTGGTCCCGTGGCTGACGTCCATCTTCGGCCTGTTCCTCGTGCGCCAGTACGCCCTGTCGATCCCCGACGAGATGCTGGAGGCGGCGCGGGTGGACGGCGCCTCCGAGCGGCAGATCTTCACCCGGGTGGTGCTGCCGACGCTGCAGCCGATCCTGGTGACCCTGGCCCTGTTCGTGTTCGTGGGCTCGTGGAACGACTTCCTGTGGCCCCTGATCATCCTGACGGACCAGTCCAACTACACCCTGCCGGTGGCCCTCGCGACCCTGTCGCGCGAGCACGTGCAGGACATCGAGATGATGATGGCCGGATCGGTCATCACCGTCCTGCCGGTGCTGGTCCTCTTCCTCGCCCTGCAGCGCTACTACATCCGCGGCATGCTCGCGGGCAGCGTGAAGGGCTGATCCCTTGTGAGTGCGTAACCCATGCTGACCCGTCTGCTGATCGCCCTGCTCGTCCTGATCCTGCCCGGCGCCGCCCTGGCGCAGGCGACCGTGCTGGATGATTTCGAGGGCATCCCGGCGTGGAGCGCCGACGCGTCCACCGACGTGTCGGCCGAGGTCAGCCAGGTGGACGGGGTCGAGGGGCAGGCCCTGCGGCTGGACTATGATTTCAACGACGTGTCCGGCTACGCCTTCGCCGCCCGGCCGCTGATCATCGACCCGCCCGCCAACTACGAGATCCGCTTCTGGGTGCGCGGGTCGGGACCGGCCAACACCTTCGAGGTGAAGTTCACCGACGCCGCGGTGGACAATGTGCACTGGCGGCAGGTCACCCGCTGGGAGGCGCCGGACGACTGGACCCTGGTCACCATCCGCCGCCGCCACATCGTCAAGGCGTGGGGTCCGGATCCGGACCCGGTCTATCGCGGCTCGGAACGCATCGAGTTCGTCATCGCCGCGGGCGAAGGCGGCGCGGGCTTCATCGAGGTGGATCAGCTGACCCTGCGCGAACTGCCGCCCGAGCCGTCGTCGCCCCCGCGGCCCCTCGCCTCCGCCTCTTCCGAGGCCGGCGTGTTCGCCGCCGGACAGGCGGTGGACGGCGACGCCGAGACCCCCTGGCGCACCGCCGCGGCCGGAGCCCAGAGCCTGACGCTGGACCTGGGCTATGAGCGCGAGTTCGGCGGCGTCACCCTGCGCTGGGCCGAGGCGGCGCACGCGAGCCGGTACGCGCTTTCCACCTCTCCGGACGGCGAACGCTGGACCCGGTTGCGCGACGTCACGCAAGGCGATGGCAGGGCCGATCCGATCCTGCTGACCGAGACCGCCGCGCGCTGGCTGCGGCTGGACCTGATGGACGGCCCGGGCGAGGCCTACGCCCTGAACGAGATCGAGATCGAGCCCCTGAGCTTCGGCGAGGACGCCGCGGCCTTCGTCACGGCGGTGGCGGACGAGGCGCGACGGGGCCTGTATCCGCGCGGCTTCCACGGCGAGCAGCCCTACTGGACCCTGGTGGGCGTGGACGGCGGCGGCGACAGCGGCCTGATGGGCGAGGACGGCGCCATCGAACTGGGACGCGGCGGCCCGTCGGTGGAGCCCTTCGTGGTGGAGAACGGGCGGCTGATCACCTGGGCCGACGTGGGCCTCACCCAGAGCCTGCTGGACAATTACCTGCCCATTCCGTCGGTGCGATGGACGGCTGAGGACTGGACCCTGGACGTCACCGCCATGGCCGAGGGCGCGCCGGAGCAGGCGGCCCTGTACGGCCGCTATGTGCTGACCAACACCTCGAACCGGACCCTGGACCTGACCCTGGCGCTGGCGGCGCGGCCGCTGCAGGTGAACGGCCCGGTGCAGTTCCTGTCCACGCCGGGCGGGGTCAGCCCCGTGGGTCGCATCGACTGGGACGGACAGCGCCTGCGCCTCGGCGAGGCCTTCGCCGTCACGCCCCTGTCGGCGCCGGACGCGGTGACGGCCTCGACCTTCGACGCGGGATCGGACCCGCAGAGCCTGATCGCCTCGGGCCGCGAAGCGTCCCATTCGGTTCAGGACGACACGGGCCTGGCCGCCGCCGCCCTGACCTGGCGCGTGACGCTGGCGCCGGGCGAAAGCCGCGTGGTGGGCTGGGCGGCGCCGCTGGAGGGCGCCCTGCCCGCCCTGACCGGCGCGCCCGGGGCGGTGCTGGAGGGGGTTGAGCAACGCACCGCCGCCGCATGGCGCGAGAAGCTGGGCCGCTTCCACATCACCGTGCCGGACGAAGGGCAGCGCATCGTCGACACCATGCGGTCCTCGCTGGCCCACATCCTCATGTCCCGGGACGGGCCGAACCTGAAGCCCGGCACCCGGTCCTACAACCGCTCGTGGATCCGCGACGGCGCCATGATCGCCGAAGGGCTGAACCGGCTGGGCTGGGTGGATGTGTCGGAAGACTATCTGCGCTGGTTCACGCCCTACATCTTCAGCGACGGCAAGGTGCCGTGCTGCGTGGACGCGCGCGGCGCCGATCCGGTGCCGGAGAACGACAGCCATGGGGAGTTCATCTTCCTGGCCGCCGAGACGTATCGCTACAACGGCGATCTGGCGCTGCTGCGGTCGGTGTGGCCGCAGGTGCAGGGCGCCATCGGCTACATGGACCGGCTGCGCGCCTCGGAGCGGACGGCGGAGAACCGGACCCTGGAGCGGCGGCATCTGTACGGGCTGCTGCCGCCCACCATCAGCCACGAGGGCTATTCGGATCAGCCCGCCTATTCCTACTGGGACGATTTCTGGGGCCTGCTGGGCTACAAGGACGCGGTGTTCATCGCCGAGGCGCTGGGCGAGACAGAAGCCGCCGCCCGCATCGCCGCGGCGCGGGACGAGTTCGCGGCGGACCTGCACGCCTCCATCCGCGCCACGGCCGAACACCACGACATCGACTTCATCGCCGGGGCGGCGGACCGGGGCGACTTCGATCCCACCTCCACCACCATCGCCCTGTCGCCGGGCGGCGAGCAGGACCGGCTGGACCCCGTGCTGCTGGCCAACACCTTCGAGCGCTACTGGACGGAATTCGAGCAGCGGGTGGAGAACCGCCGCGACTGGGACGACTACACCCCCTACGAGCTTCGCGACGTCGGGGCCCTGGTGCGGCTGGGCCAGCGCGAGCGGGCGCTGGCGGCGCTGGACTTCTTCTTCGCCGACGTGCGGCCGCGGGCCTGGAACGGCTGGGCCGAGGTGGTGGTGCGCGACAAGCGCGAGCCGCGCTTCATCGGCGACATGCCCCACGCCTGGATCAGCTCGGACTACATCCGCTCGGCCCTGGATCTGTTCGTGCATGACCGGGACGGCGCCCTGGTGCTGGCGGCGGGCGTCCCGGGGCGCTGGCTGGACGATCCGGCCGGGGTGGGCGCGGCCAATGTGCGCACCCCGTACGGGGCGGTGACCTGGGCGCTGACGCCGTCGCCCGCAGGCTGGATCCTGACGCTGGACGGAGACGCGGCGCCGCCCGCCGGCTTCGTCCTGTGGTGGCCCTCGGACGCGCCGGCGCCGGTGCGCACGCTCATCGACGGCGAAGCGGCGGACTGGGACGGGCCGAGCCTGTCGATCCCGGCCGGCGCGCGGCGCGTGGAGATCTCAGCCTAGCCGCCGGAAGGCGCGGCCCCCGGCGTCGAACAGGTGGGCCAGGGCGCCGGGCACGTGAACGGTGAGGGTCTCGCCCGCCCTGGGGCGCACATCGCCCGGCAGCTGGCACGTGAGCCCGTCCCGGGCGGCGCCGTGCCCGAGATAGGCGTAGGTGGCGTGGCCGAGGGTCTCGACGAAGTCGGCGCGGGCGCCAAGGGCGTTGTCGGCGCCCGTCAGGGTCAGGTGCTCGGGCCGCACGCCCAGGGTGACCGGGTCGCCGGGCCTTGCCCGCGACGCGTCCACCGCCACCGTCAGGGTCTCGCCCGTCGGGATGCGGACGACGGCTCGCGTCGCTGACGCCTCCACCACTTCGGCCTCAAGGAAGTTCATGCGCGGGCTGCCGATGAAGCCGGCCACGAACAGATTGTCCGGGTGTTCGTACAGCTCCATGGGTGCGCCCACCTGCTCGATGCGCCCCGCCGAGAGCACCACGATGCGGTCGGCCAGGGTCATGGCCTCCACCTGGTCGTGGGTGACGTAGATCATGGTGGTCTTGAGCTCGCCGTGCAGGCGCGCGAACTCGTAGCGCATGCGCACGCGCAGGGCGGCGTCCAGATTGGACAGGGGTTCGTCGAACAGGAACACCTGCGGCTCGCGCACGATGGCGCGGCCGATGGCGACCCGCTGGCGCTGACCGCCGGACAGCTGCTTCGGCTTGCGGTCCAGCAGGTCGGTGATGTTCAGCACCTCGGCCGCCGCGTTCACGCGGCGATCGATCTCGGCCTTGTCGGTCCTGGCCAGCTTAAGCCCGAAAGCCATGTTCTGGCCCACGGTCATGTGCGGGTAGAGAGCATAGGACTGGAATACCATGGCGATGCCCCGATCCGCCGGGGCCTCGCCGCTGACATTGCAGTCGCCGATCAGGATGTCTCCGGCGCTCAGGTCCTCCAGCCCCGCGATCAGCCGCAGCAGGGTGGACTTGCCGCAGCCCGACGGCCCGACGAAGACCACGAACTCGCCGTCCTCGATGGTGAGGTCCACGCCCCGGATCACCTCCGTGGCGCCGAAGTTCTTGGTGACCCCTTCGAGCGTGACATTCGCCATTGTTTTTCTTGTCCGTGAACGTTTCCAGCCTTCAAAGTAAACGTTTACATCGAAGGGTCAACGCAAGGCGGCGGCGAGGCTTCCGGCGGTCAGTTCAGCCCAGCAGGCGTATCCGGCGTCGTTGAGATGCAGCCCGTCCGGGCCGACGCCGCCGTCATCCAGCGCGCTCCAGTCCGCCATCGTGTCGAAGCGGTGGAACACGCCGTACCCCACGCGCCCGGCCTCGAGCGCCGTCAGGGCGGCGAAGGCGCCCAGGGCCGGGTTGCGGCCGCGGATGAAGTCCAGGTCGCGGTCCTCGGGCACCCGCTGGGAGTCGATCACGATCACGTCCGCGCCGCTGTCTTCCAGAAGATCCTGGCCCGCGCGGAAGTCCGTCAGGAACGCGTCTTCGCTGCGATCCTGCAGCACGTCGTTGGCCCCCAGCTGCCACAGGATCAGATCCGGCCGCGCCGCCGCGATCTCGACCGGGAAGCGTGCGGCGGTCTGGCCGGCGTTCTCGCCGCCGACGCCCCGATTGACCACCGTGACCTCGACGCCCGGCAGGCGCGCCTCGAGCCCGCGCTCCAGCAGCGGGACGAAGCTCAACTCCGGCGCCGAGGCCCCCACCCCCTCGATGCTGGAAGAGCCCATGGCCAGGACGGTCAGGCGTCCGTCCGCGACGGCGGCCCGGGCGGCCTCCAGCGGGCGGTTCAGGGTCAGGAAGCCGGCGTCAGCCGGACACCGGGCCATCACCGGCGTCGCGGCGGTGGTCAGAAGGAGGGCCAGGAGGATGCGCATGGGGAAGAACCTTTCACCGGGATCGAATGTTTCCCAAAGTGGCGGGTTCCGCGCAGGAATGCACGGGTCGATGCGGGCCGTCCGGACGGCTGGCGCTTTCCGGGCGACGCCTGCGCCATGAGGATTGGATGTGGTCGCGCATGGCGCGCCCGGCGGCCTCGGAATCCCGCGCCATGATCGCTTCATAGATGCGGGTGTGGGCCTCGTGGGTGACGCGCACGTGGTCCACGGTCAGCCGGCCTGAACAGCCGAACGTCTTCAGCGCCTCGCCCTGGATGCTGTCGATGATCGCCTTCGACAGACGGTCGCCGGACATGGACATGATGATGTCGTGGAAGTTTTCCTCCTCGTGGGCATAGTCCGCCGGCGTCCCGATCAACCCGGCGAGCTTGTCCATCTGCAACGTCAGGGCTTCAGCGTGCTCCGGCGTCAGCTTGCGCGCCGCCCTGGCCGCCATGGACGCTTCAAGGGCGGCGCGGATCTCGGACAGGTTGTCGAGGTAGGCCAGGCCGTCCTCGCGCTGGAACAAGGCGCCCAGAACCATCGGGTCCAGCATGTTCCAGCGGGCCTGGTCCCGGATGATGGTGCCGCGGCCCTGCCGGGAGACCACCAGCCCCTTCTCCGCGAGCGCGGTGGTCGCCTCGCGCACCACTGTGCGGCTGACGCCGTAGATGTCGCACAACACGTTTTCCGGCGGCAGGGCCGAGCCGACCGGGTGGATTTCAGTGACGATGGCGTTGACCAGATCCGCGACCACCGCCTCGGCAAGACGCGGCCGCCGGCGGGGCATTGGGGCGTTCAGCGCGGCGTTTGACAACGACTCAACCTCTCAGGCGCGGGGCGGGCGCCCCGGGCGCTCATTCTTCTGACGTCTTTCATCATATGTCCTGTGGCGGTTCCGCCAAGGGCCTGACCGGGCTCCGCCGCACGACGGGCATGTCTCGCGGCCGGTTGTCACGGGAGGGCGACGCCGGCGCCCGGTCGCGTTCCACAGCTGAAGGGGCCCACTCGCGCCATGATGCGGAACGGCCGGGACGCCGACCGCCTCAGTCTGGCAGGCCGCCCGCCATCAGGTGCGCGAAGGCGGCCATGCCCTCCGGATAGTCGCGCCAGCCGTCCCGGGACTTGAGCGCCTCGACCCGCGCGGTGAGGTCGTCGGGACCGAAGCCGTCGGGAAGCCACTGGGTCTCGCCTTCGACCCGGGCGGCGAGGCGAACCCCGCCGGCGCCGGCGGTGACGGTCTCGCCGGTCAGGGGGCAGTCGGGCGACATGAGCCAGCTGGCGACAGGGGCGACGCGCTCGGGCGACAGCCGCGCGGCCTGCTCCGGCGACAGGTATTCGCCGGTCATGCCGGTGTCGGCGAACGGGGCGATGGCGTTGGCAGCCACGTTGCGGCTCGCCCCCTCCAGGGCGATGACCCGCATCAGGCCGATCAGGCCGGCCTTCGACGCCGAATAGGCCGCCATGCCGTGCACCCCGTGCAGCCCGGCGGTGGAGGTGGAGACCAGGATGCGGCCGCCGCCGTTCTCGCGCATGTGCCGGTAGACGGGCAGGGTCGGGGTCAGGGTCCCGAAGAAATTGACCTCGAAATTGGCGCGGAATTCCTCGGCCGTCTGCTTGTGCAGGGTCGAGGCCTCGGGGGCGCCGGCGTTGTTCAGCAGGCCGTCGACCCGGCCGAAAGCCTCCAGG
>JBALUZ010000053.1:0-17003 GCA_036963825.1 Brevundimonas sp. | reverse complement strand
GAGGCCGCGCTTGGCGGATGGGGCGGCGCGCCCTAGCGTGGCCGGACAATCACCAGCAGGAGCCCCGGCCATGGCCTGGAACCGCATGATCGCCGTCCTCGGCCTGACCGTTGCGCTCGCCCTCGGCGGCTGCGGCGGGACGGACGACAGCCTGGACGCCATCGCGCGCGACTATGTGCGCCTGACCCTGGAGATCGGGCAGCGGGAAGACGGCTATGTGGACGCCTATCATGGCCCGCCCGAATGGGCGGCGGCGGCCGAGGCCGACCCCCGCACGGTGGAGCAGCTGCGCGCCGCCGCCGCGGCCCTGACGGCGCGCCTCGGCGACTTCCCGACCCGCGGTCTGGACGAGGACGAGGTTCAGCGCCGGGCCTATCTGCTGGCGCACGTCGGCGCGGCGGACGCCCGTCTGCGCATGATCGCGGGCGAGGAGATGACCTTCGCCGACGAGGCCGAGGCCCTGTTCGGCGTCCGGCCGGAAACCCCTCCGCTGTCGTCCTACGACGATACGCTGGCGCGCATCGACGCCCTGGTTCCCGGCGAGGGACCGCTGCACGAACGGGTCTCGGCGTTCCGCGACCGCTTCATCATTCCGACCGACCGGCTGGACGCCGTGATGCGGGCCGCCATCGAGGAATGCCGCGCCCGCACCGTGCGCCATCTCGACCTGCCGGAGGACGAGCGCTTCACCCTGGAGTTCGTCACCGGCCAGCCATGGTCAGGCTACAATTGGTACCGGGGCGATGCGGTCAGCCTGATCCAGATCAACACCGACCTGCCCATCTACATCGACCGGGCTGTGGATCTGGGGTGTCACGAGGGCTACCCCGGCCACCACGTCTACAACAGCCTGCTGGAGCGCACCTTCGTCGACCAAAAGGGCTGGGTCGAGATGAGCGTCTATCCCCTGTTCAGCCCCATGTCCTTCATCGCCGAGGGCAGCGCCAACTATGGCATCGACCTGGCCTTTCCCGGCGAGGAGCGGGTGCGGTTCGAGCGCGAGGTGCTGTATCCGCTGGCCGGGCTGGACCCCGCCGCCGCCGACGAACAGGCCGAACTGCTGGGTCTGATGCGCGGGCTGCAGCGGGCGGAATACACCATCGCCGCCGATTATCTGGCCGGGCGCATCGACCGCGACACGGCGCTGGACCAGCTGCAGGCCTATTCGCTGGTGGCGCGGGACCGGGCCGAGCAGCGCCTGTCCTTCATCGAACGGTACCGCAGCTACATCATCAACTACGGCCTGGGCCGGGACATGGTGCAGGCCTGGGTCGAGAGCCAGCTGGGCGATCGCTGGGACGTGACGGAGGGGCTGCTGTCGTCGCAGATCCTCCCGTCAGACCTGCAGGACTAGGCGGGCCGGGCCTCCGCCTCGCTGTCGTCCAGAACGGCGGTGACGGCCATGTCGGCGCTGACGTTGCCCAGGGTGCGGAAGATGTCGGGGATCACCTCCACCGCCAGCAGCAGGGGCAGCAGCTCCAGCGGCACGCCCAGCGCCAGACAGATGGGCGCCATGGAGGCGAAGAAGGACACCTGGCCGGGCAGGCCGACCGTGCCGATGCTGACCGCCAGGGCCACCACCCCCGCCGCCGCCATCTGGCCGACCGAGGGCTCCAGCCCCGAGACGTGGGCGATGAACAGGGCCACGGACAGATTGGCCACAGGGCTGGTGACGCGGAAGATGGCCACCGCCAGAGGCAGAACCAGGCCGGCCACGCGCTCGGGTATGCCCAGGAAATCCTGGGCGCGCTCCACCATCACCGGGAGGGTGCCCAGGGACGACTGGGTCGAGAAGGCCACCGCCTGAACGGGCACGAGGGCGCGGGCGAAGCGGGCGATGGACACCCCGCCGCCGAGCGCCGCCAGGGGGTAGCTGAGGATCACGGTGACGACGCAGGCGCCGGACACCAGCAGAATGTAGTGAATCAGGGCCGGGGCCGAGCCGAAGCCGCTGCGCAGGCCCAGCACCAGGGCCAGGGCGAAGACGCCGACGGGCGCGGCCAGCAGCACCCAGCGCACGATGATGATCATGATCTGGGCCACCGCCTCGAACACATTGACGATCAGGGCGCGCTGATCGGCCGGCAGGCGGGTGGCGGCGAAGCCGAAGAAGGCGCCGAACAGCACCAGCGGCAGCACGGCGTTCTCGGCCGCCGCGCGCACCGGGTTCGCCGGAGCCAGCGACATCAGCCACTGGGCGAAGCCGCCGCCCCGGGCGGCCGCCTCCAGCCCCTCGGCGGGGGCGCCGCCGGCCCCGGCGATCAGGGCCCGGGCCGCCTCGGCGCCCACGGGCCACAGGGCCAGGACCATCGGGACCAGCAGAAGGGTGAGGGCGGCGGCCACCGCCACCAGCCCGACGAACAGCACCACCGACCGCGCCGCCAGCCGCCCGGTGGCCGCGGCGTCCGAAGCCGCGGCGATGCCGGTGACCAGCAGCGAAAAGACCAGCGGCACCACCGTCATCTGCAGGGCGTTCAGCCACAGGCCGCCCACCGCCTCGACGCCGGCGATGACGCCGGGATCGACCGTCACGCCCGTGCCCTGGACGAAGGCGCCGATGCCCAGGCCCAGACCGAGGGCGATGAGAACGCGGGCGCTGAGGGAACGAAGAAAGGCGGTCATGAACGGCTCCGCGTGATGAGGGCCGCGAGCCTTAGCTGATTTTCCGTCCGCGTCGAATCCAGCCGCGCTGTCAGCCGCTGGCAGGCTGGCTTCAGGCTCAGCGGGGCTGGACGGTCAGGGCGGCGTGATCCGGCGCGCCGAGACCGCGCGGGCAGGCGGTCGGGGCGTAGTCCAGGTCGTAGCACAGGCGCACCTCGCGCAGCCGCCCGTCATCGGTGGTCGCCAGATAGACGCCGTCGCGACGCAGATGCGGGTTGGCCTGAACCCAGGCGTCACGAAGCGCGCCGGCCGTGGTGCGGGGCGACGGCTCAGGCAGGGTCAGCGCGCTCCACAATTCGGTCGACTGGTCGAAATAGGCGTCCGGGTCGTCCCAGCCGCAGGTCCCATGGGCGGCCCATTCGTGCTGAAGCAGCGCCTCGGACGGCGTCATGCAGAAATGCTCGCGCACCTCGGCTACGGTCAGGGCCCGGGCTGGCGCGACCGAGCAGTACCGCGGATGATCGCCCCGGGCCGCATTGGGCCACAGGCCGTGCAGGAACCATCCCGCGTCCCGATCCTGCGGCGTCAGGGGGTAGCCCCGGCCGTCGCGGTTGCCCTCCCGCCAGTGGGGTCCCCAGGCGACCGCCAGCATGTAGTAGGCGACCCGGGCGTCCGCGACGATCTCGTCCGGATCCGGCGTCTCCGGCTCCGCCGGGATGACGCGATCGGGGAGCGTGCAGGTCCGGGCGCCCGGGGTCAGGGCCCCGGGCGCAGGCTCGGGCTGGGACCGGCAGGCTGCGGCGACAAGAATGAGCGAAATGAGGACGACGGCGCGGTTCATGTCACCGCTTCTAGCGGCTGCACGGGACGGCTGCGACAAATTGTGCGTGTGGCGCCTTGTGATCGGCGACGCGAAGACCATCTTGTCGGGACTGCACAGCCGAGGGGGCCGCGATCCATGTCCGCCGTATCCGTATCCGGCCTCACCAAGACCTACGCCGGCGGCCATCAGGCCCTGAAGCGCGTGGATCTGGAGATCGCCAGGGGCGAGATCTTCGCCCTGCTGGGGCCAAACGGGGCGGGCAAGACCACCCTCATCAGCATCATCTGCGGCATCGTCAACGGCACGACGGGCGAGGTGCGCGCCGGCGGCTTCGACATCCGGAAGGACTATCGCAAGGCCCGCGCCATGATCGGCCTCGTGCCGCAGGAACTGACCACCGACGCCTTCGAGACGGTGTGGGCCACGGTCACGTTCAGCCGGGGGCTTTTCGGAAAGGCGCCGAACCCGGCCCTGATCGAGCAGATCCTTCGCGATCTCAGCCTGTGGGACAAGAAGGACGCCAAGATCATGACCCTCTCCGGCGGCATGAAGCGCCGGGTGATGATCGCCAAGGCCCTGAGCCACGAGCCCGAAATCCTGTTCCTGGACGAGCCCACCGCCGGCGTGGACGTGGAGTTGCGGCGCGACATGTGGAACCTGGTCCGGGGCCTGCGCGAAAAGGGCGTCACCATCATCCTGACCACCCACTACATCGAGGAGGCCGAGGAGATGGCCGACCGCGTGGGGGTGATCTCCAGGGGCGAGCTGATCCTGGTCGAGGAAAAGACCGCCCTGATGAAGAAGCTGGGCAAGAAGCAGCTGACCCTGAATCTGCAGGAGCCCATGGCGGCCATTCCCCCGGAGCTGTCAGCGTGGGCGCTGGCGCTGAAGGCGGACGGCGCCGAGCTGGAATACGTCTTTGACGCCAACGCCGAGCGCACCGGGGTGCCCAGCCTGCTGAGGAAGCTCAGCGACATGGGCATCGGCTTCAAGGATCTGAACACGCGCCAGAGCTCGCTGGAGGACATCTTCGTGGGGCTGGTGCACGACACGTCGCGCGATGCGCCGAAGCAGGAGGCCGCGCGATGAACGGCTATGGAATCTGGGCTATCTACCGGTTCGAGATGGCCCGCGCCCTGCGCACCGTGTGGCAGAGCATCGTCACCCCCGTGATCACCACCTCGCTTTATTTCGTGGTCTTCGGCGCCGCCATCGGCTCGGCCATGACCGAGGTGAACGGGGTGCCGTACGGCGCCTTCATCGTGCCGGGGCTGGTGATGCTGAGCCTGTTCACCCAGTCGATCTTCAACGCCTCGTTCGGCATCTATTTTCCGAAATTCACCGGCACCATCTACGAGATCCTGTCGGCGCCGGTCAGCTACATCGAGATCGTCATCGCCTATGTGGGGGCCGCGGCCACCAAATCGATCATCCTGGGCCTCATCATCCTGGCCACCGCGCGGCTGTTCGTGCCGCTGGAGGTGCTGCACCCGCTGACCATGATCACCTTCCTGGTGCTGACGGCGGTGACCTTCAGCCTGTTCGGCTTCATCATCGGCATCTGGGCCCAGGGCTTCGAGCAGCTGCAGTTCATCCCGATGCTGATCATCACGCCGCTGACGTTCCTGGGCGGGTCGTTCTATTCCATCGACATGCTGCCCGGCGTCTGGCGCACCATCAGCCTGTTCAATCCGGTGGTCTACCTGATCTCCGGATTCCGCTGGAGCTTCTTCGGCGCCTCCGACGTGAACATCGGCGTCAGCCTGGCGGCGACCCTGTGCTTCTTCGCCATCTGCCTGGGCATCGTCGCCTGGATCTTCAGGACCGGCTACCGGCTCAAGAGCTAGACGTCGGATGGATCGGGGCGGTGACGACCACCCTCAGGCCCGGCTCATTGGGAAGGTGCTCGATCCGGCCTTCCAGTTGTTTGACCAGGCTCTCGATCATGCGCGAGCCGAAGCCGCCGCCGAGGGCTTCCCCCTCGACCTTGCCGCTCCCCTGATCGGCGACGATCAGGCGCAGTCGGTCGCGGTCCTCCTCCAGGGTGATCCATAGGGGCCCCTCGCCGCCGCCATAGGCGTATTTCTGGACATTGATGACCAGCTCGGTCAGCACCAGTCCCAGACTGACCGCCCGGGTGGTCTGGATCGACACCGGCGCAAGGCTCATCTGGATCCGCCGCGCCCATGCGGCGCCCATGGACTCAACCAGCTCGCCGCACAGCTCGCCAAGATAGCGGGACAGGTCGAGGGTCTCGAACTGGTCAGCCCGGTAAAGCCGGTTGTGCACCAGACCCACCGCCTTGATCCGGCGGCGCGCCTCTTCGAGGGCTGCGGCGACGGCGGCCTCGCCCCTGTGTTCGCGCACCTGCAGGGCCAGAAAACTGGACACCAGCTGCAGGCTGTTCTGGATGCGGTGGTTCACTTCGCGCAGCAGGAAGTCCTGCTGCTTCAGAAGGGTGTCCTTGTCGGCCACCGTCTCGCGCAAGGTTTCGTTCAGGCGGCGCAGCTGACGGGACGCGCGCAGGTCGAAAATCGACTGCCGCAACCGTGTTGCGCTTTCCACCTGGGCCGGGCTCCAGCGACGGGCGCGGCCCCGCACCGTCTCGGCCCAGGCGTCGAACGAGGCGCGCGGCGTCAACTCGCCGGAGGGCCCCTGCTTCACGGCGTCGTGGGGATTGCCGGCCCAGCGCACCGTTTCAACCTGCTCGGCCCGGAACCACATGATGACAAAGGGCTCTTCTGTCGTGACGGTGAAGGCCAGCATGCCGCTGGCGCTGGCCTGCCACGCCGCGGCGGCGGGGAAAAGCTCGGGCAGTCTGTCGGTGACCAGCGGCTCCACCCGGCCGCGCTCGGCCGCCCATCTGGCCAGTTCGGGCAGGACCTCTTCAGGCGGGCAGGATCCGTAGCGGGCGATCTGGCCGCCGCGCAACACCACAGCCCCGTCCGCCTCCAGCAGCTGGGCCACGCGCGACAGGTGCCGCCCCAGCGGCCTGTGCAGCGGCTCGCTGAAGGGAAGACGCGCCACCAGTTCATCCTCGAGGCCGCGCAGCCGCAGCCGCTCTCGATAGATCTCGGCTTCCTCGCGCGACTTGATCTGCCGCGACAGGTTGCGCGCCAGGCTGGCGGCGGCGATCCGAACCTCATGGGTCATCAGCTGGGGCCGCAGGCTGTGACACGCCACCAGGCCCCAGAGCTCGCCGTCCTTGACGATGGAGACCGAGGCCGAGGCGCCGACGTCCATGTTGCGAAGGTACTGAAGGTGCACCGGGGAGACGCTGCGCAGCGCGCAGTCGCTCATATCCAGAGCCTCGTCCGCGGCCGGGCGCAGGGGCTGCGGTTCGTAATGGACGTTCGGGATGACGCGCACCAGGTTGCGCACGTACAGCGCCCGCGCCTGCCGCGGAATGTCGGCGCCCGGGAAATGGTGGTTCATGTACGACGGCAATTCGGGCGAGCTGTCCTCAGCCAGCACCACCCCCGATTCATCGTCCAGGAAACGGTAGATCATCACCCGGTCGAAGCCCGTGAGGCGACGGAACTCCCGCGCGGCGTGGTCGCAGAGCGATTTGACGCCCGCCGCCCTCTCGAAGGCGGCCCCTGCGCGATCGAGCTGGCCCAGCAGGTCGACCCCCAGGAACGCCTCCTGGGAACTCTGCTCGACCTCCACGATCTGCAGATCGCCGACCGCATGAGTGGTCACGTCGTAGTGCAGGCGAGACAGCGAGCGCCAGCGGGCCACATGGCCTGTGAGCCCGGAAGCCATCATTTCCCGCAGGCTGTCAGCGACCGTCGCGCCCAGCACGTCCGAGACCGGCGCGCCTTGCCAGTCCTCGACGCCGGCGAGGCCTTCGATGTCGCCGCCGACGCGGCGGATGGCCAGGTCCGCCCGGTCCAGAACCATGACGAATCCGTGGGGCTGGACGGCTTCCGGGATGTGGATCGGCTCACGGGCGCAGGCGTCCAGATCAAGAGCCGCATCCGTCATGTCCCGCACCTCACTCAGTCAACCACATCCGCGCCAGCCGGAATCCGTCCTGGGCGCCGGCGACGATCTCCCCGGCGTCCGCGCGGCCCGCGGCGTGCTCGCGGCCCAGAACGTCGATGAAAGCCCGCCATTGCGCGGCCGTCTGATCCCCGTAAGGATCGAAGAACGACAGACCAAGCTGATCCAGGTTGCTAGCAGACAATTGGCGGTGAATCACCCGGCCGCCCAGGGACGAGCCCTCCAGCACGTAGAACAGGCCCAGCGCATAGCCCAGGGACGTGACGGTGGGGCGCTCGCGAGACGGCGCCGGCCTGCCGCCCAGCGCCAGCAGGTCGGCCCCGATGCGCGGCAGACGCCGGCGCGCGGCGAATTCGAGCCCGGCGACCCGCTCCAGCCAGGGGGCAAGACAATGCTCGGCGTCTGCGTGGAAGCCATAGAATCCGGCCACCAGCACTCGCCGCCGATCCAGGTCCGACAGGCGGGCCTCCAGATTGACCGCGCCTTCCAGCGCCAGGTGCTCGGCGCCCGTGGCGCCCCGCAGGATGAGGATGATCTCTGGCTGTTTCATGCAGCCAAGCGTAGCGGCCGTGTTTGGCCCCAAAGGGCCGCAAACTTGGCCATGGCCCCCGTTGTCGCCCCTTACGCGGCGACATCAAGGCCAAAACAAGAGCTTGGCCGCAGGCTTTCGAAGGGCTTCAGTTCGGGAGGGGCTCCGGAAATTCCAGTCGCGAGGTGTCATAGCCCAAGGCGGCCGCCCGGCGAACAAGGGCGTCCAGCTCGGCCCGGGTCGGGACCTCGCGGGTGTAGATGAACAGCTTGTCGAAAGAGGGGTCCGAGGAGATGAACCAGCTGTAGTCCTCGGCCCGGTCCAGCACCCAGTACTCCCAGACGATCAGCCACAGATAGCGAACCCGGAGTTTGGCGTTGGTTCCCGGGTCGACGAAGGTTCCGACCCCGGCGATGGCGCGCTCAGGCCCCTGCGGGGCGCCCACCTGACAGGTGTCGTGCACGTCCACCTTGCCGTCGGCGCGCAGCGCATACGCCGTGGCGCCGGCCACGCAGCCGTCGGTGATGTCCATGGGCAGGCGGGCCACCTCGAGCCAGCGGCCGGTATAGAAGCGCCCGGCGTCGATGGACTTCAGGGGCTGGGGCGCGCCGGGGCCGGACCCGCCGCCGCCGAGGCTTGCGCACCCGGCCAGGGCCAGGACCAGGGCGGCGGCGGCGATCAGGCGAAAGACGGGCATGGGCGGGCTCCGTGGCTGGGCGTCGTCCCAGCTACGGCGCGGCGCCTCAGCCGGATGTGCGGGCGGCGCGAAGTTCGGCCGCGGCCTGATCGAAGGTGGCGACGACGCTTTCGGGCGGGCGGCCCATCAGGCTGACGACCACGGTGGCCAAGGTCGCCAGAATGAAGCCGGGCACGATCTCGTAGATCACCGTGGTCAGGGCCTCGCCTCCGGGCAGGACCGGCGCGAACACCCAGAACAGGACCGTCGCGGCGCCCACGATCATGCCGGCCAGGGCGCCGTTGCGGGTGATGCGGCGCCACATCAGGCTGAGGATCACCAGCGGCCCGAAGGCGGCGCCGAACCCGGCCCAGGCGTTGGACACCAGGGTCAGGACGTTGCTGGTGGGATCATAGGCCAGCCAGATGGCCACCAGCGACACCAGAACCACCGCCAGCCGGCCGACGGTCACCAATTCCCTCTGACTGGCGTCGCGGCGGAAGAAGACGCCGTAGAAATCCTCGGTGAGCGAACTGGACGAGACCAGCAGCTGGGACGAGATGGTGCTCATGATCGCCGCCAGGATGGCCGCCAGCAGGAACCCGGTCACCAGCGGGTGGAACAACACGTCCGACAGGACGATGAAGATGGTCTCCGGGTCCGAGATCGCGATGCCGTTGTTGGTGGCGTAGGCCAGGCCCGTCAGGCCGGTGGCCAGGGCGCCGACGATGGTGACGGCCATCCAGGTCATGCCGATGTTGCGGGCGGTCGGAATGTCCTTCACCGAGCGAATGGCCATGAAGCGCACGATGATGTGCGGCTGGCCGAAATAGCCCAGCCCCCAGGACAGGGCGGATATGATTCCGACCAGGCTGGTTCCGGTCAGAAGGCCCAGCAGGGCCGGATCGATTCCGCGGACGGTTTCGGTCAGGCCGTCCACCCCGCCCACGTCGGTCAGGGCCACCACGGGCACCACCACCAGCGCCACGAACATGATGCAGCCCTGCACGAAATCGGTCATGCTGACGGCCATGAAGCCGCCGAACAGGGTGTAGGCCACCACCACCCCCGCCGTGACCCACAGGCCCCATGCGTAGTCGACGCCAAAGGCGCTGTCGAACAGCTTGCCGCCGGCCACCAGACCGGACGAGGTGTAGAGGGTGAAGAAGATCACGATCACCAGGGAGGAGATCACCCTGAGCAGGCGGGAGCGGTCCTCGAAACGCTTCTCGAAGTAGTCCGGTATGGTGATCGCGTCGTTGGCCAGCTCGGTGTAGACCCGCAGCCGCGGCGCCACGAGGAGGTAGTTGGCGAAGGCGCCGATGAACAGACCCAGCGCGATCCAGGACGCCGAAAGGCCGGACACGAACATCGCGCCCGGCAGGCCCAGCAGCATCCAGCCGGACATGTCCGAGGCCCCTGCGGACAGCGAGGTCACCGCCGGACCCATCTGTCGGCCGCCCAGCATGTAGCCGGACACGTCGCTGGTGGAGCGCTTGAAGGCGTAAAGCCCTATGCCCAGCATGAGGACGAAATAGAGGGCGAGGGTGATCAGGGTGCCGGTTTCCATGGCCGGCAGAGGTAGCAGCCCCGCGGCCAGGCTTCAAACCGGCGACGGCGAAAGCGTCAGCCCGGCAGCGACTGGGGGCTCAGATAGCCACGCTCCACCATGCGTCGCATGCCTTCGTAGGCCTCGCTGAGCTCTTCAAAGATCGCGCGCATCTGCCCGAGGTGCTGGGCCTGTTCAGGGGTGACCGCCTGACCTGACGCCGTGAGGCGCATAGCCTCGGCGATCCAGGCGCCCCGCGCCATGGCGGCCGTGACGGCGAGCCGCTGAAAGGCGGCCATGTCGACGGAGCCGAGCGTCCGGCCGATCAGCTCGCGGTTGGAGATGAAGGCGGCGTAGTCAATCTGCTCCAGCTGGCCGCGGAGGCGGCGCTGGTCTTCCGGGCTGATGTCCTGCGGCTCGAAATGGTCGCGGCCTCGCCGGTAGCTGGAAGTCATCGTGGACGCCATGACGCCCCTCCCGTGAACGCGGCCCGATAGCCGCACGGGCAGGGTGGCATGCGCCGGTTAAGGCTTGAACAACGCGGTCGCTCGCGGAAAAAGCTTCCCTTTACGCACACGTAAAGTTATGGATGGGGCATGACGTCCGCAGACGATCACCGCACCTATTCGATTCGCCAGCTCTGCCGCGAGTTCGGGGCCACCGCGCGCGCCCTGCGCTTCTATGAGGACAAGGGCATGCTGTCGCCGGCGCGCCGGGGCCAGACGCGGGTCTATGACGCCAAGGACCGGGCCCGGCTGAAGCTGATCCTGCGCGGCCGCCGCATCGGGTTCACCCTGGCCGAGATCCAGGAGATGATCGATCTGTACGACCGCAAGGACCACAACGTTCACCAGATGGCGGTCGCCCTGCCCCGTCACCGCGCCCAGGTGGAGGCGCTGAAGCGTCAGCGCGAGGATCTGGACGAGGCCATCAAGGTGGCCGAGGAGGCCTGCGAGGCCATGGAGAAGCGGCTGTCGGAGCACCGGCCCGACCTTCTGCCCGGCGCCGAGGACTATGAGTCCGCCCTGCGCGCGCGACTGAACCACCACCATCACGACGACGATCAAGAATTCTTCAAAGCGAGAGCCTGACCATGGCCTACAAGGCGCCTGTCCGCGATTTCCAGTTCATCCTGAACGAGGTGCTGGAGATCGACCGCTACGAAAACCAGCCCGGCTTCGAGGACGTGTCCTCCGATCTGGTGGGCCAGATCCTGGAGGAGGGCGCGAAATTCGCCGAGGAGGTGATCGCGCCGATCAACCGCGCGGGCGACCAGCACGGCTGTGAATGGAAGGACGGCGTCGTCACCGGCCCGCCCGGCTGGAAGGAAGCCTATCACCAGATGGTCGAGGCCGGCTGGCCCGCCCTGCACGCCCATACGCAGTACGGCGGCCAGGGCATGCCGGCGGTGGTGTCCATGGCGGTGGGCCAGATGACGGCGGCCGCCAGCCCGGCGTTCAGCATGTACCCGGGCCTGACGGCGGGCGCCTATGCCGGGCTGCACGCCAACGCCTCGGACGCCATCAAGGACCGGTACCTGCCGAAACTGGCCACCGGCGAGTGGGGCGGCACCATGAACCTGACCGAGCCCCAGTGCGGCACGGACCTCGGCCTGATCCGCACCAAGGCCGTGCCCAACGGCGACGGCAGCTATTCCATCACCGGCCAGAAGATCTGGATCTCGTCGGGCGAGCATGACTTCACCGACAACATCATCCATCTGGTGCTGGCCCGCATCGAGGGCGCCCCGGCGGGCATCAAGGGCATCAGCCTGTTCGTCGTGCCCAAGGTGTTCGTCAACGAAGACGGGTCGCTGGGGGACCGCAACGAGGGCGCCCAGTGCGCGGGCCTCGAGCACAAGATGGGCATCCACGGCAATGCCACCTGCGTCATGTCCTATGAGAACGCCAAGGGCTGGCTGGTCGGCACCGAGAACAAGGGCATGGCGGCCATGTTCGTCATGATGAACGAGGCGCGTCTGGGCACCGGCCTGCAGGGCCATTCGATCGGCACTGCCGCCTATCAGGCCGCCGTCGAGTTCGCCAAGGACCGCCTTCAGGGCCGCTCGCTGACCGGGCCGAAGAATGCCGACGGTCCGGCCGATCCGATCATCGTTCACCCCGATGTGCGGCGTATGCTGCTGGAGTCCAAGGCCTATGTCGAAGGCGGCCAGGCCTTCATCCTGTGGACCGCGCTGCAGGCCGATCTCCAGAAGTCGGACGATGAGGCGACGGCGCAAAAGGCCCGCGACTACATGGGTCTGATCACCCCGGTGGTGAAGGCCTTCCTGACCGACCGCGGCTTCCACGTGGCCTCGCTGGCCATGCAGGTGCACGGCGGCTCGGGCTATACCGAACACTTCCCCGCCAGCCAGTATCTGCGCGATGCGCGCATCACCCTGATCTATGAGGGCACCAACGGCGTCCAGGCGCTCGACCTCGTGGGCCGCAAGCTGCCGGCCAACGGCGGCCGGGCCATCATGAGCTGGTTCGCCGACATCGACGCCTTCGTCTCGGAGAACGGCGACGCCGGCGAGACGGTGAAGCCCTTCATCGACGGCCTGTCGGATTCCAAGAAGAAGCTGCAGGAGGCCACCATGTGGCTGATGCAGAACGGCATGCAGAACCCGGACAATGCGGGTGCGGCCTCCACCGACTATCTGCACATCTTCGGCCTGACGGCCATGGCCTATGTGTGGGCCCAGATGGCCGTGGCGGCGCAGAAGAAGGCGGGCGACAGCGATCCGTTCTACGCCAACAAGCTGGCCGTGGGCCGCTATTTCGTCGAGCGCATCCTGCCCGACGCCGAGGCGCACCTGAAGAAGCTGAAGACCGGCGCCGACGTGCTGATGGCGCTGCCGGCGGAGGCGTTCTGAGGTTTTTGACGCCGTCATCCTCGGGCTTGTCCCGAGGACCCATTCATCGGTCGCACGACAGGCGGACGAATGGTCTGATTGTTCACTTCGCCCCGGCCGCACGTGCAGCGGACCAGTGGGTCCTCGGGACAAGCCCGAGGATGACGGATTTAGCTGAATGAACATCCTCAACATCCCCGCCCCTGATTTCATGGCCGAGGAGGAGATCACCCTCTTCTCCGACAGCGTCGGGAAGTGGATCGACGAGCACGCCGGGCCCGAGAAGATGGCCGAGTGGATCGCCGCCTCGTCGGTGCCGCGCGATCTGTGGACCCGGGCCGGGGAAGCGGGCCTGCTGAACCTGTCCATGCCCGAGGAATGGGGCGGCATGGGCGGCGATTACCGCCACGAGGTGGTGCTGATGGAGCAGCTGGGCTGGAAGGGGGCGGACCATTTCGGCATCTCGCTGCACAACGCCATCGTCGCCCCCTATGTGCTGCACTACGGGTCCGACGAGCAGAAGGCGCGCTGGCTGCCGAAGCTGGCCACCGGCGAGCTGGTGGGCGCCATCGCCATGACCGAGCCGGGCGCGGGCTCCGACCTGCAGGGCGTCAAGACGACGGCGATCAGGAAGGGCGACCACTACGTCCTGAACGGCTCCAAGACCTTCATCACCAACGGCCAGCTGGCCAATTTCATCATCGTGGTGGCCAAGACCGATCCGGCCGAGGGCGCCAAGGGCGTCAGCCTGGTGGTGGTGGAGACCGACGGCCTGGAGGGCTTCGAGCGCGGCCGCAACCTGCACAAGATCGGCATGGAGGCCAACGACACCTCCGAGCTGTTCTTCAACGACGTGAAGGTGCCCGTGGAGAACATCATCGGCGAGGCGGAAGGGCGCGGCTTCTATCACCTGATGGAGCAGCTGCCCCAGGAGCGCCTGAACATCGCGGTGCAGGGCGTCGCGGCGGCCGAGCGCGGCCTGAAGGAGACCCTGGCCTACGTCAAGGAGCGCAAGGCGTTCGGCAAGCGGGTCATCGACTTCCAGAACACCCAGTTCAAGCTGGCCGAGGTCAAGACCAAGCTGACCGTGGCGCGGGTGTTCGTGAACCACTGCATCGGCCTGCACCTGAAGGGCCAGCTGGACGCCGCCACCGCCTCCATGGCCAAGTACTGGGTCACCGACATCCAGGGCGAGACCATCGACGAGATGCTGCAGCTGCACGGCGGCTACGGCTACATGACCGAATATCCCATCGCCCAGCTGTACAAGGACGCCCGTGTCCAGCGCATCTACGGCGGGACCAACGAGATCATGAAGCTGCTGATCGCCCGGACGCTGTAGCCCGGGTCAGCAGAAAGAAGAACGGGGCCGGCGTGGGCCGCAGGTCCATCAGGCCCAGAAGCCGGTCCTGGTCCACTCGTCGAAAGTGGTCGATGATGGGCTTATCGTCATAGATCATGGCCGCCGAGATCAGGCCCCGGTGCTCCATGGAGCGCAGGCGGGCGGCGGGCCGGTCGGTCGCCAGCAGCGGCAGAAGCAGGCGGAAGAGCCCCCGGGCCGCGCCGGTTCGCGCCAGGCGCGGCAGGGCCAGAGCCAGGCCGAGGGGCAGCCGGGCCGGGTCCACCGCCCGCACCGCGCCTGCGTCCATGAACAGCAGGGGATCCACCCGGTCGTCGTCGGCGAACCGCTTGCCGTACCAGCCACAGGACGCCAGCAGCCCGTCCAGGGGATGGCCGCTGGGCAGCTCGGTCCCGCGCCATTCGCCGGTCATGTCTTCGGGGCGGACGGCGGGAAGGCTGTCGAAGAAGGCCAGTCCAGCCTCGCCGGTCCAGCCCTGTTCTGCCCACTGCTGCAATCGGGGCACAGGTCGGTCCTCCATGGTGGAATGATCCCCCCATAACGATCTAGAACGCGGCATGATCCGTCTTCACGTCCGTTCCGACCTCTCTCCCGGCGCGTCCGTCGCCCCCACCGTCGACCAGGCCCGCTACCTGACCCAGGTGATGCGGCTGAAGGCGGGCGACGATCTGCTGCTCTTCAATGGCCGCGACGGCGAGTGGCGCGCGTCAGTGGCCGAGGTGCTCAAGCGCGGCTGCGTGCTGAGGGCGGAGGAACAGGTGCGGCCGCAGACCTTCGGGCCGGACCTGGACCTGATCCTGGCGGTGGTGAAGAAGGCGCGGGTGGAGACGGTGGTGGAGAAGGCCGCCGAACTGGGCGCGCGGCGGGTGCGGCTGACCCTGACCCGCTACACCAACGCCGAGCGGCTGCGCATCGACCGCCTGGACACCATCGCCGAGGAAGCCGCCGAACAGACCGGCCGTCTGGATGTGCCCGAGATTCACGATCCGAAGAAACTGGACGCCCTGCTGGACGGCTGGCCCGGGGGGCGCCGGCTGATGTTCTGTGACGAACGCGGCGGCCCGCCGGCGCTGGACGCCCTGCGCGACGGAGACGCCCCCTCCCCCGACGGGGAAGGAGACCCGTGGTCCATCCTGATCGGACCCGAGGGCGGATTCTCGCCGGAGGAACGCGAACGCCTGCTGTCCCTGCCCTTCGCCACGCCGGTGTCGCTGGGGCCCCGCGTGCTGCGCGCCGACACCGCCGCCATAGCCGCCATGACCCTGTGGCAGGCCGCGCGGGGCGACTGGAAGGGCGCACACAGGACCACATGGTCAGAAGGGGCTTGAGCATTCGCCCCGTCCCGCCCATCTAGCCGCGACAGGCCGCGCGTGCGGCGAAGGGGCGACGACACATGGCCGACGACGCGAACGAGCCGCTGACGCTTGAGGCCATGGCGGGCTATCTGGCCCGGGGCGTGAAGCCGAAGGACCAGTGGCGCATCGGCGCCGAGCACGAGAAGTTCGGGTTTCTCAAGGACGGTTTCGGCCGCCCGGACTATGGCGGACCGTCGGGCATCCGCGCCATGCTCATGGGCCTGACCCGCTTCGGCTGGGCCCCCGTCGAGGAGGGCGGCCACGTGATCGCCCTGGAGAAGAAGAACACCGAGGGCTATTCCGCCTCGGTCAGCCTGGAGCCGGGCGGCCAGTTCGAGCTGTCGGGCGCCCCGCTGAAGGACATCCACGACATCTGTTCGGAGACCGGACAGCACCTGGTGGAGGTCAAGATGGTCGCCGATGAGCTGGGTCTGGGGTTCCTGGGGCTGGGCTTCGACCCGCTGTGGACCCGGGCCGAGATCCCGGTCATGCCCAAGGGCCGCTATGACATCATGCGCGCCTACATGCCCAAGGTGGGAAGCCTGGGCCTGGACATGATGCTGCGCACCTGCACAATCCAGGCGAACATGGACTTCGAATCCGAAGCCGACATGGTGATGAAGTTCCGCACCTCGCTGGCGCTTCAACCCATCGCCACGGCCCTGTTCGCCAACAGCCCCTTCACCGAGGGCAAACCCAACGGCTTCCTCTCGGCGCGCGCCAATGTCTGGACCGACACCGATCCGGACCGCACCGGCATGCTGGACTTCGTCTTCGCCGACGGCTTCGGCTTCGAGACCTACGCGGAGTACGCCCTCGACACCCCCATGTATTTCGTCAAGCGCGACGGCAGGTATCTGGACGCCGCGGGCCAGTCCTTCCGCGCCTTCATGAAGGGCGAGCTGCCGGCCCTGCCCGGCGACACCCCGACGATGAAGGACTGGACCGATCACCTCACCACCCTGTTCCCCGAGGTGCGGCTGAAGCAGTATCTGGAGATGCGCGGCGCCGACGGCGGGCCGTGGAGCCGCATCTGCGCCCTGCCGGCCCTGTGGGCGGGGGTGCTGTACGACGCACCGTCGCTGGCGGCCGCCTGGGACCTCTGCAAGGACTGGGACATCACCGATCATGAGCGTCTGCGCCGCGACGTGACCCGGCTGGGGCTGAAGGCCGAGGTGGCCGGCCGGTCGGTCCAGGACGTGGCGAAGGACATGGTCGCCATCGCCCGTCAGGGCCTGAAGAACCGGGCGC
>JBALUZ010000052.1:0-17005 GCA_036963825.1 Brevundimonas sp. | reverse complement strand
CTCTACGCCGCCGTCGCCGCCCCGGGCGGGCGGGGCCTGGCCGCGCTGGGAGGCGGCGGGCTGGACGGCGTCCTGATCCACTCGCCTCGCGCCGCCCGGCGTCTGGCCGACCTGACGGCCGGCCTGACCCCCGCCGCCGGCGCCGTTCCGGCCTTCTGCATCTCGGCCGCCGCCGCCGCGCCGCTGGCCGGCGCGACCCCGTTCGCCCCCGTCGTCGCCGGGCGGCCCGACGAAACCGCCCTGCTGTCCCTTCTTGGCAAGCCGCGCGCGCCCGTATAAAGAGCCGTCCTCGCGCGCGGCCATCCGCCCCGCGCACCGGGCCGCCTTAGCTCAGCCGGTAGAGCATCGCATTCGTAATGCGAGGGTCGCGTGTTCGAGTCACGCAGGCGGCACCATTTCTTCCTGCAGGTTTTCCGGTCAGCGCCCGCCGGCGCGCAGCCAGGCGTCGCGGGCGGCGGTCAGGCGCTGGGGCACGAGACCGGCCACGCGGGCGGTTTCGCGGATCTTCAGGCCCGCCTCGTGGCCCTTGCGCCAGACGATCCGGCCCTCCCGGGCCAGGCCTGCGGGAATATCCACCACCACCACGGCTTCGGGCAGCGGCACGTCGCGCTGCAGGCGGATGCGCAGACCGCCCTTCGACTCATCCAGCAGGGCGCAGCCCATCTCGAGGCCAGGGGCCACCACCACGCCGGGCGCATTGATCACGCGCCGCGGCTCAGCCCGGCGGTCGTCTCTGGGCTTGAAGATCATGCGGAAACTAACGCCTGCGGGTGAGGAATGTGCCCCGGATCAGGGCCTCAGTGCTGGTTCTCGGGCAGGCGAACGATCAGGCCGTCCAGATCGTCGCTGACGCGGATCTGGCACGACAGGCGCGAGTTGGGCTCCACCGCCTCGGCGAAGTCCAGCATGGACTCCTCCATGGCCGACGGCCGTCCGGTCTCCGCCTGCCAGTCCGGATCCACATAGACGTGGCAGGTGGCGCAGGCGCAGGCGCCGCCGCAGTCCGCGTCGATGCCCGGCACATTGTTGCGGATGGCGCCTTCCATGACGGACAGGCCGTTTTTCACGTCCACGACGTGCTCGGTCCCGTCATGCTCGATGTAGGTGATCCTGGCCATCAGCCCTCAAGTAGCGAAGCGGTAGGGCGAAGAAAACATCACGGTGCGCGTCAGGCCTCCGCCTTCGCCTTCTTCCGGTCCTTCGACACCATCAGCTTCTTGGTCTCGGCGATGGCCTTGGCCGGGTTCAGGCCCTTGGGGCACACCTGGGCGCAGTTCATGATGGTGTGGCAGCGGTAGAGCTTGAAGGGGTCCTCAAGGTCGTCGAGGCGCTTCTGGGTCGCATCATCGCGGCTGTCGGCGATCCAGCGGTAGGACTGCAGCAGGGCCGCCGGGCCCAGATAGTCCTTCTGGTTCCACCAGTAGCTGGGGCACGAGGTGGAGCAGCAGGCGCACAGGATGCACTCGTACAGGCCGTCCAGCTTCTCCCGGTCCTCCGGCGACTGCAGGCGTTCCGTGGTCGGGTCCGGCTCGTCGGACTGCAGGTACGGCTGGATGGAGTCGTACTGGGCGTAGAACAGGCTCAGATCCGTCACCAGGTCCTTGACCACCGGCTGGTGCGGCAGGGGGGCGATGGAGATGGTGGAGGAGGCGCACTCCTCCCACCCCTTGGTGCAGGCCAGGGCGTTGCGCCCGTCGATGGCCATGGAGCACGAGCCGCAGATGCCCTCGCGGCACGACCGCCGGAACGACAGGGTCGGATCGATGGTGTTCTTGATGTGGATCAGGGCGTCCAGCAGCATGGGCCCGTGATCGTCGGCGGACACCTCGAACACGTCCCAGCGCGGATCGGAGTCCACCTCGGGATCGTAGCGGTAGACCTTGTAGGTCTTGACGTTCTTCGCGCCTTCGGGGGCCTTGTGGACCTTGCCCCGGACCGGCTTGGAGCCGCGCGGAAGGGTGAGCTGAACCATGCCTAGTAAACCCTCGCCTTGGGCTTGATGTAGTCGATGTCGCCGGACATCGTGTACTCGTGGACCGGTCGGTAATCGATGGCCACGCCCTGTCCCGGACGCTTCCACGCCAAGGTGTGCTTCATCCATTCCGCGTCGTCGCGGTCGGGATAGTCCTCGCGGGCGTGGGCCCCGCGGCTTTCCTTGCGGTTGGCCGCGCTCTCGATGGTCACCAGGGCCTGGTCGATCAGGTTGTCGTATTCCAGGGTCTCGACCAGATCGGTGTTCCAGATCAGGCCGCGGTCCGTGGTCCGGATGTCGTCGCCCGCGGCGTGGATGGCGCGCAGCTTGGCCACGCCCTCGTCCAGGGTCTTGCCGGTGCGGAACACCGCCGCGTCCGACTGCATGGCCCGCTGCATGTCGTCCCGCAGCCTGGCCGTGGGCGTGCCGCCCGCGGCGTGCCGGAAGCGGTCAAGACGGGCCAGGTGGGCGTCGGTGGCGGCGGCCGGCGCGTCCGGCACGGGCGCGTTCCGGTCCACCACCTCGCCGGCGCGCAGGCCGGCGGCGCGGCCGAACACCACCAGATCGGTCAGGCTGTTGGAGCCCAGGCGGTTGGCGCCGTGCACCGAAACGCACGCCGCCTCGCCCACGGCCATCAGGCCGGGCACCACGGTGTCGGCGTTGTCCCCCACCTTGGTCAGCACCTCCCCGTGATAGTTCGTGGGGATGCCGCCCATGTTGTAGTGCACGGTCGGCAGCACCGGGATCGGGGCCTTGGTCACGTCCACGCCGGCGAAGATCTTGGCGCTCTCGGAGATGCCCGGGAGGCGCGCGTGCAGGGTCGCGGGATCCAGGTGGTCCAGATGCAGGAAGATGTGATCCTTGTTCGGACCCACGCCGCGGCCTTCACGGATCTCGATGGTCATGGAGCGGCTGACCACATCGCGGCTGGCCAGATCCTTGGCCGAGGGGGCGTAGCGCTCCATGAAGCGCTCGCCCTCGGAATTGGTCAGATAGCCGCCCTCGCCCCGGGCGCCCTCCGTGATGAGGCAGCCGGCGCCGTAGATGCCGGTGGGGTGGAACTGCACGAACTCCATGTCCTGCAGCGGCAGGCCGGCGCGCAGCACCATGGCGTTGCCGTCGCCGGTGCAGGTGTGGGCGCTGGTGGCCGAAAAATAGGCGCGGCCGTAGCCGCCGGTGGCCAGGATCACCAGCTTGGCCCGGAAGCGGTGCAACTGGCCGTTGTCCAGCTGCCAGGCGGTTACGCCGGTGCAGGCGCCGTCCTGCATGATCAGGTCCAGGGCGAAGTATTCGATGAAGAATTTCACCTCGCGCCGCACGGACTGGCCGTACAGGGTGTGCAGGATGGCGTGGCCGGTGCGGTCGGCGGCCGCGCAGGTGCGCTGCACCGGCCCCTCGCCGAAATTGCGCGTCATGCCGCCGAAGGCGCGCTGATAGATCTTGCCGTCCTCGGTGCGGCTGAAGGGCACGCCCCAGTGCTCCAGCTCGTAGACCGCCTTGGGGGCCTCGCGCACCAGATATTCGATGGCGTCCTGGTCGCCCAGCCAGTCCGACCCCTTGACGGTGTCGTACATGTGCCACTTCCAGTCGTCCTCGCCCATGTTGCCCAGCGAGGCCGAGATGCCGCCCTGGGCCGCCACGGTGTGCGAGCGGGTCGGAAAGACCTTGCTGACGCAGGCGACCTTCAGGCCCTGCTGGGCGGCGCCCAGGGCGGCGCGGAGGCCGGAGCCGCCGGCGCCCACGACGACGACGTCGTATTCGTGATCGACGAATTCATAAGCAGCCATGTCGTCCTCAGGCCCCGAAGCCGGCGGGCAGCGGCGCCGAACCCAGCGCCAGCCGCGTGATGAAGAAGATGCCGGCCGCCGCCAGCACCAGGAAGATCAGGTTCGAAAGGCCGATCAGCAGGCGCTTGTTGCGGGGACGGTGGATGTAGTCCTCGATGATCACCTTCCACGCCAGGCTCACATAGCCCAGGAAGACCACCGTGGTGACGGACAGAAGCACGGCGTTGAGCGGGCTGGCGAACCACGCTGTGGCGCTCTCGTAATCCACCCCGGCCAGGGTGAAGGCGCTGAAAGCCGCCCATACGCCCAGCGGCATGAGCAGCAGCAGGGCGACCCGCTCCACCACCCATTCGCCGGAGCCGTGGCGCTCCGAGATCTTCACGCGGTTCCTGTACTGGGCGTAGCCGCTCACAGCGAAACCCTCCCCGCAGCGAACAGACCGGCCCAGAACAGCACGGCCAGGACCGGCGGCGCCCACACCGAGATGTGCGACAGCAGATTGGCCGGCGCGATCTGCAGCGCCGCGCCGGTGTCCTGCACCAGATGGCGCCCGCCGTTGAGGATGAAGGAGAACATCACCACCGTCAGGCCGAACCCGATCAGCAGGCCGAGGGGCGACCCCATGAAGCCCATGACCCCGGCGTAGGCCTCGGGGCCGAAGGCCAGGGCGCCCAGCCATCCGATGACCAGGACCGCGCCGAAGCTGGCCGCCCCGATGGTCATGCGGAACAGGATTGAGGCCAGCATGGTGATGTGCCAGCGCCAGATCTGGAGGTGGGGAGACAGGGGCCGGATGCGGCCGTTGGGCTGGCGCACGAAACGGCCGGTCTGGTCGTCGTCGGCGTCTGAGGCGGTCGACATGCGAATCGTTCTCAAACCATTGAAAAATCAGCGATGATGCAGTGCAGAAGGCTTTACGGACCTGCGCAGGGGGGTGTCAACGCGGCAGGCTTCACGGTTCGCTTAACAGGCGGAATTCCCTTGCGGCGTAAACCCGTCTTGCGCTGCGGCCTCATGTCGCTACCCTTTTCCCATGATCTGGATCGCGCTCGCCCTCGCCATGACCGCCGCCCAGGACGGGCCTGTCGCCTATGAGGAGGCCTCCCCCACCTCGCTTGAGCTCTACGCCGGGCCCCCGGTGCGCCCCTACGAGCCGTCGTGGGACACGCCGGCGGCGGAAGGCGACGCCTATATGGTCACCCGGCGGGCGCTGGAGGCGCCGGCCGTTCTGGAAGCCTACGACGGAACCTATGAAGTCACCCCGTCCGACGCCGAGGTCATCTACCAGCAGGGCGTGACCTCCGCGGCCCTGCGGGCGAACGCCCTGATGGGCCCGCTGGACGGCCGCTGGCGGGTGACGTCGCCGGACGGCGCGCCGGTGCTGGAGCTGCTGATGATGGACCGGGGCGACGGATCGCTCGTCGAGGGCGCCTGGCGCGAGCCCTCCGCACCGGGCGCGGCCCTGACCAGCCGGCGGCTGGGCGCCCTGTCCCTGGTGGTGCGTTCCGGCGAAACCCTGACCATCGACGTGGACGATCCAGACGGCCCGGCCCGCCTGAGCCTGCAGCGCGACGGAGCCGGGTGGCGCGGGACGCTGCAGCGCGGCGGCGCGGAGACCGCCGTGATCATGACCCCCCAGGCCTGACCGGCGGGACCTGGTTTCCGCCCGTCAGGCCGCGCAAGGCGGGTTGCAGGCGGTTCGGGCCCTCCTTTCCGGTGCGGAGCGCGAAGCCCTCCTCCCGCGCGGCATCGGGAACGCCCCGCCGCCTCGCGCACTCTTATGCGCCGGATGAACCGATCCTGACCGTTTCGCTGAACGGCGCTTCATCGCAGCGCCGGAATATGGTCAGGCTGGCGTCACACCCTTGCCGCGTCGCCGCGTCACAAGGATCGTCTCAACAATCCCGAACGGGAGCCTGACCCAATGAATCTCTCACGCCGCGCCTTCGCCACCGGCTCGCTGTCCCTGGGGGCCGCCGTCATGGCGGGCCTGCCCGCCATGGCCCAGAGCAATCTGTCCGCCGCCGACCGCGAGACGGTCGAGCGTGTCTCCTCCTGGTTCCAGGGCGTCAGCGCCGCCCGGGGGAACTTCGTGGAGACCGGCCCCGGCGGGCGCCGCGCCGAAGGCCGCTACTTCATCCAGCGCCCCGGCAAGATGCGCTTCGAGTACAGCAATCCCGAGGGCCTGCTGGTGGTCGCCGACGGCAACAACCTGATGCGCTACGATCCGCGCCTCGAGGTGTTCCGCCAGGCCCCCCTGTCCGCCACGCCCCTGTCGGTGTTCCTGGGCCGCAACGTCCGCATCGAGGAGGGCGTGCGCATCGACCGCGTCACCCGCATGGAGTCCGGCGCCTTCGCCGTGGTCGCCCGCGACGCCCGCCGCCCCAACGAGGGCCAGGTCATCCTGGCCTTCGCCGGAGACCCGGTCCGCCTGATGGAGTGGACGGTGATCGATCCGCAGGGCCAGCGGACCCGCACCCAGCTGTCATCGTTCGAGGCCGTCAACAGCCTGCCCGGCAGCCTGTTCACCCTGCGCGACCCCACCCGCCGCCCGGGCCGCAACTAGGCGACTCGTGTTCTTCAAGACACGTCCAAGCGCCTTCGCTTTTGGATTTGACTTTTTTCTCTCGTCGTGGTTTTTGAGACACAGGACGGCGGCGGCTGTCCTGACCGTCCCGGACACCATCCCCTCCCGGCGGCGGCGTGAGAGAGACGAAACTGCCAGCGCCCGGCCTGAAAAGGCCGGGCGCTTCTTTATGCGCGCGCTCCGGCGCCCGCCGGGCCCTCAGAAGAACAGGGGATCCGGCCGCTGGTCCGGCTGACGGTCGGGCTCCGGATCCTGGGCCGACGGCTCGGTCCGGATGGGCTCGGGCGGGCGCACGCCGGGGCGCTCGGGCGCCGGCTGGGCCGGGCGGGGGTTGGCGGGCGCGCCGGCGAGGGGGTCGTCGCCGATCGGCGGCAGCTCCTCGTCGCCGAACAGGTCGCCCAGACCGCCCAGCAGATCCCCGGCCGGGTCGGAACCGGGCCGGGCCGGCGGGACCCAGCCCTCCGGCAGCGGCGGACCGTTGGGAATGGACTGCACGTTCAGCCGCGGCAGGGCGGTCTCCATGAAACCGCGCCAGATGGCGGCCGGGGACGAGCCGCCGGTGACGCCGCGCATGGGCGTGTTGTCGTCCTTGCCCACCCAGACCACGGTGACGAATCCGCCGGTGTAGCCGGCGAACCAGGCGTCCTTGTAATCGGACGTCGTGCCGGTCTTGCCCGCCAGGTCGCGTCCCGAAATGGCCACCGACCGCGCCGTGCCCGAGGTGATGACCCCGCGCAGCATCTGGTTCAGGTAGTACAGCGACGGGTTCTGGATCACCTGGTCGGCGCGGCGGTCGCCGGTCTGGCGCTGATAGATCACCCGGCCTTCGGGGGTGCGGATGCGCGTGATGCCATGGGCCTCGGCCCGGCGCCCGCCGTTCGAGAAGGCGGCGTAGGCCTGGGCCATCTCCAGCGGGCTGACCTCGACCGCCCCCAGCGCCATGGCGGGCTCCAGGCCGATGCGCGAGGTGATGCCCAGCCGGCGCGCCGCACGGGCCACGCTGTCGCGCCCGATCTGGTCCGCCAGGCCCGCGGCGACGGTGTTGGTGGACTGGGCCACCGCATTGGCCAGGGTCGTCTCGCCGATGAAATTGCCCGAATAGTTGCGCGGCGACCAGTTGCCGATGGTGATGGGCTGATCGACCACAGGGGCGTCAGGGGTGTAGCCCGCCTCCAGCGCCGCCAGATAGACGAAGGGCTTCCAGGCCGAGCCGGCCTGGCGCCGGGCGTCCACCGCGCGGTTGAACTGGCTGTCGGCGTAGGACGCCCCGCCGATCATGGCCCGGACCCGGCCGTCGCCGTCCACGGCCACCAGGGCCGCCTGCTCCACGCCCCGCGAGCCGTCCCGCTCCAGGATGCGGCGCACCGACCGTTCCGCGGCCGTCTGCAGCGTCAGGTCCAGGGTCGTCTCGACGATCATGTCCTCGGTGGGCTCGCCCACCAGCCGGCGGATGTCCTGGTCCAGCCAGTCCACGAAATACTGGGCGTGCTGGGTGGCCAGGGTGCGCGACACCCGCACCGGCTCGAGCACGGCGACGTTGCGCTGCTCGGCGGTGATGACGCCGGACTCCTCCATCTCGTTCAGAACCACCGTCGCCCGGCCCGCCGCCCGTTCGCTCTCGCCCAGGGGGCTGTAGCGCGACGGCGCCTTCAGCAGGCCCGCCAGCAGGGCGGCCTCACCCACGGTCAGCTCGTCGGCCGACTTGTCGAAATAGCGCTGCGACGCGGCCTCGATGCCATAGGCGCCGGCGCCGAAATAGACGCGGTTCAGGTACAGGGCGAGGATCTCGTCCTTGGAGAATTTCATCTCCAGCCACACCGCCAGCATCAGCTCCTGCGCCTTGCGGCGCATGTTCTGGTCCGGCGTCAGGAAGAGGTTCTTGGCCAGCTGCTGGGTCAGGGTCGAACCGCCCTGGACCACCCGTCCGGCCCGCATGTTGGCCATGACGGCGCGCATCATGCCGATCGGATCGAAACCGGGGTGATGATAGAACCGGCGATCCTCAATGGCGATGAAGGCCGCGGGCACATAGTCCGGCAGCGAGTCCAGCTCCACGGGCGGGGCGTGCTGGCTGCCGCGCACCGCGATCAGGGCCCCGGACCGGTCCAGATAGGTGATCGAGGGCTGCCGCTCCACGTCGTACAGCGCCGAGGTGTCCGGCAGACCCCGGGCGAAGACCAGGAAGAACACCGTCAGGAAGATCAGGCCCCACACGGCCAGCACGGCCGTCCAGTAGATCAGCCGCTGCAGCAGGGTGCGCCCCCCGCCTTTGCCGCCGTTGCCGCCGGCGCCCGAAGCCCCGCGTCCGCTGAATGGACCCGCCATGAAATCCTCTAGCCCGTTGCGCCCTGCACATAGCCCGCGAACGGCATCGGTGAAACGCCCCACGTCAATGACGCGAACCTGACCGGTGTTTCCGCCGAAAGCATGGCGGCGGTCTTACGAACTGTTCAGGCCGAGCGGGCCTTGATCGGCGCCGACCCGTCCGCCACGGACTCGTTCAGATACACCTCGGCCTCCTGGGCGGGCAAGGCCGGCGCATAGCCGAAGCCCTGGCCATAGTGGCACCCGGAGTCCAGCAGCAGCCGCGCCAGGTCGGCGTTCTCCACGCCTTCGGCGACCACCTCCAGCGACAGGTCGCGGCCCAGGTTCACCACCGACTTGACGATCTTGGCCGAGCCCTCGTCCTGGCCCATGGTCAGAACGAAATAGCGGTCGATCTTGAGCGTGTCGAAGGGCAGCCGCGCCAGGTAGGACAGGGACGAGAACCCGGTGCCGAAGTCGTCCAGCGCCAGGCTGGCGCCGGCCTCGCGCAGCGACTTCAGCACCTCGGCGGCCCTGTTCGGGTCGCGCATGATGTCGCTCTCGGTGACCTCCAGCTTGAGGGCGCCCACCGGCAGGCCCGTCTCGGCGCGGATGCGGCGCACGTCCTCCACCAGGGCGTCGCGCTCCAGCTCGTTGGTCGACAGGTTGACGCTGCAGAACAGCTTGCCGGCGCTGGGATGCCGCTTGAGCCATTCCGCCAGCTGGGCGGCGGCCTGGCGCATCATCATCAGGCCCAGGTCGTTCATCAGGCCCATTTCGTCCGCCAGGCCGAGGAACTCATCGGGCGGCACAAGACCCCGCCGGGGGTGCCGCCAGCGGGCGAGGGCCTCAAAGCCGGCCACAGCCCCGGTCTCCAGATTGACGATGGGCTGGTAGAACGGCTCGATCTCCCCGCGCACAAAGGCGTTCCTGAGATCGCTTTCCAGCGCCAGACGCGACAGGCTGTCGGACTCCAGCGTCCGCCCGTAGGCGGCCATGCCGCCCCGCCCGGCGGCCTTGGCCGATTCCACCGCCAGTTCGGCGCGGCGGAGCAGTTCCGCCGCGTCCGCCGCATCGGGGCCGCCCTCGGTGCGCACCGCGCCGATGGACACGGTGGGATAGATGTCGAAACCGGCCACCCGCAGGGGCTGCTCAAGCGCCTGTCGCACGCGGCCGCAGGCGTCGCCGTCCCCGGCGCGGGCGAAGATGGCGAATTCGTCCTCGCCGATGCGGGCGGGCGCCGACTCGCCCGCGAAGGCGGCGGCCAGGCGCGATCCCAGCGCCGACAGGACCATGTCCGCCCGTTCGTGGCCGAGAGCCTCGTTGAGGCGGCGCAGACGATCCACGTCCGCCACCACCAGTTCATAGTCACCGGGCGCCGTCAGGGCTTCGCCAACCCGCGCCAGAAACGCGCGGCGGTCCAGCAGGCCGGTCAGGGCGTCGCTCGAGGCTCCGGTGAATTTGCTTTCAAGGGCCACCACCCCGGCGGCCCGCAGCCCGTCCTCCAGCCACACCCCGCGCCAGATGCACAGGTCTCCCCCGCGCATGCGCAGCCGGACGGCGATCTCGCCGCCTTCCTCCTGGGGCTTGAGAACCCGTTCGGCCAGCGCCCGGTCCTGCGGCATGGCCAGGGCGGCGAAGGCGGCGGCGGTGCACTCCGGCGCCAGCGGGCCGAGCCCCAGCGACCGCGTCGAGCCGGTGAACCGGATCTGATCCAGCGCAGGCGTCCACACCCACAGCGCCGCATCGGCGGCGGCCAGCGCCTCGATCGCGGTGGTGGGATCCCACGCCAGAGCTCTGGATCGGCTGTTCAAGGCTTGCCGCCCTCCGGTCAGGACGACAGGCGCCCGTCTGCGCCGGCTTCTTCTGCAAGAAGGCCGAACAACAGATGGTCTGCCCAAGTCCCGTTAATTTTCAAATAAGCCCGCGCCCTGCCCTCCAGCCGGAAACCGGCCTTTTCCAGCACCCGGCGCGACGGCTGGTTGGTGGGCACGCAGGCCGCCTCGAGCCGGTGCAGGCCGAGCGTGCCGAATGCATAGGTCGAGAGGACCCGAAGCGACGCCGTGGCCAGCCCCCTCCCGCCATGCGGCAGGCCGACCCAGTAGCCCACGGTTCCCGTCTCGGCCACGCCGCGACGCACGTTGGACAGGGTGATCCCCCCCGCCAGGCGGTCCTCCTGATCGAAAATGAAGAACGGCCAGGCGTTGCCCAATTCCCGCTCGCGCTCGTAGATCGACAGGCGCCGGCGAAAGGCGGTGCGGGTCAGGTCATCCTCGGGCCAGGCGGGCTCCCAGGGCTGGAGATGGCTTCGGGACGCCCCGCGCACGGTCGACCAGGCCACATAGTCGGACGGATGGGGCGCGCGCAGGATCACCCCATGGCCGCGCAGCACGGGGCCGACCGGTTCCGACATCCAGTCCAGAAGGGCCATAGGCGTTTTATATCCCTTTCGCGGCGCGCCGTCAGGCGTACAGGGTCTCGGCGAAGACGCGGCCCGCCTTGCCGGCCGCCTTCGGCCCCAGCACGGCCGTGGCGCTTCTGCCCGAAGCCAGCAGACGCAAGCCCAGCCGGCGCATGTCTTCCCCCGCCACCGCCGCAACACGCGCCGTCAGGGTTTCAGACGGAACGGGCGCGCCGAACAGCAGGGTCTGGGCGGCGTTGCGGCCGGCGCGCGAGGCGGGGCTTTCGTCCGCCATCCACAGGCCCGCGCTCAGCACCGCCTTGGCTCGGGACAGCTCCTCTTCAGTCGGTCCCTCCAGGGCCAGAGACCTCAGCTCGGCGGCGGCCACCCGGGCCAGCTCTTCCGAGCGATCGGGCGCGGCGCCGGCGTAGACACCCAGCACGCCGGTGTCCTCGTAGCCCTCGAACCAGGCGTCCACCGCATAGGCCAGGCCGCGGTCCTCGCGCGCGCTCTGGAACAGGCGCGAGGCCATGCCGCCGCCGAAGATCTCGGCGAACAGGCGCAGGGCCGGGGTGTCCGCGTCATAGGCTGACAGGCCGGGAATCTCGAACACCAGATTGGCCTGTTCGATGCGTCGGGCGAGCGCTGCGTCGCCGCCGATGAAGGTCGCCGGGACGGGCTCCTCGCCGTGATCCGCCGCGGCCTGTCCGAACCACGTCCCGGCCAGATCGATCAGTCGCGCCGGGTCCACCGCGCCCGAGACGGCCACCACCATGCGTCGCGGGGCGTAGAGCGCCGCGCGCCAGGCCTCCATGGACGCCCGGTCCGCGCGTCCGATGCTCTCCACCGAGCCCAGGATGGGGCGGCCCAGCGGCTGCCCGGCGAAGGCGCGCGCGCCGGCCATTTCGAACACATGGTCGTCGGGGGTGTCGAAGGCCTCGGCGATCTCCTGCGCCACCACGTCCTTCTCGCGGATCACCTCCGCCGCGCTGAGCGTGGGGCGGAAGACGATGTCGGAGAGCACCTGCATGGCCATGGGCAGGGAGGACTCCATGGCCCGGACCTCGAAGCTGGTCCGTTCCTGGCCGGTGGCGGCATTGATGGAGCCGCCCTCGGCCTCGATGCGCTGGACGATGTCGCGCGCACTCATGTCTCCGGCGCCCTTGAACACCAGGTGCTCGAGCAGGTGCGACCAGCCCGAGCGGTGCTCGTCCTCCCAGCGGGCGCCGCCGCGCACCGCCACGGTCAGGGCGAAGGTCTTGAGGCCCGGCATGGGGTCGGCCACGACGCGCACGCCGTTGGGAAGGGTCTGCAAGGGAGTCACGCTTTGTCCTGGCCCGTTTCGGCGCCGTGTCGCTGGCCCGGCCGCAGCCGCCGCCTCAGCATCAGGCCGTAGAAGACCACCAGGGCGGCGGCGAGGCCGAACCAGGTGATCGCATAGCCCAGGTGGTTGTTGCTGAAGGCGGGCGGCGGAACCGCCGGAACCAGCGCCGGCAGCCCGGGGTTGGTCGATGTCTCCGCGAACAGCACACGGGAGTCCGTCGCGCCGTCGACCCCCAGGGCCCGCGCCATGGCCTCAGGATCGCGAGCGAAGAACCGGCCGTCCTGCGGCGGCGGGCTCATCCAGTTGGGACGGGGCGCTTCGCGCACCACGGCCGTCACCCGGACCGGCTCAGCCGCCCGGGCGTCGACGGCGGGCCGCGCGGGGTCGGCGTCCGCCACGAAGCCGCGATCCACGAGGAAGGTCGTCCCGACGCCGGCGGGCCGGCACGCCGAGATCAGGCGCACGCCGGCGTCGCCGTCGTGGATGGACTGGAGCTCAACGAACGGCGCGGCGTCCAGGCCGGGACAATCCAGGATCACCCGACGGAACTCGCCGCCCGGGCGGCTCAGGATTTCATCGGCGGGAACCGGCGGCAGGGCGGCGGCGGCCGCGGCCTGGTCGATCAGGCCTTCCTTCCAGGCCATGCGCCGCACCTGCCAGACGCCGAGGCTGAGCAGCACCGCCAGAACGATCGCCGCCAGAACCGTCAGCACCCACGGGAAGCCGCGGGCTTCAGAAGTCGTCATTGCGCACCTCTCGCGCCCTGTTCCGCATGTGCAGGGCCGTCATCAGTCCCTTGCCGGGCCGCATCAGGCCCAGCGACAGGGCGGCCGCCAGCGGCAGCCAGATGATCAGATGCAGCCACATGGGCGGGCTGAAGGCGATTTCAACATAGAGGGCGGAAAAGCCCACCACTGCGCCGGCGATCTGCATGATGAAGCTGGCCGCCCCGTCGCCGGTGGCCACCGAGGCCAGATCGTAGCCGCACTCGCGGCAAACCGGCCGCACCTTCAGGAAGCCCTCGAACAGGGGGGCCTCGCCGCAGTGGGGACAGCGGCAAAGCAAACCCGCCCGGATCGGGCTGATCCGGGCGGGCGCTGGAGGCTGGGGCTGGTCGGACAAGATCAGCCGTAGATGACGTAGACGAAGGCGAACAGGAACAGCCACACCACGTCCACGAAGTGCCAGTACCAGGCCGCCGCCTCGAAGCCGAAATGCTTCTCGGGCGACATCTGGCCCGCCATCAGGCGGATCAGGCACACGGTCAGGAAGATGGTGCCCACCAGGACGTGGAAGCCGTGGAAGCCCGTCGCCATGAAGAAGATCGACCCATAGAGCGTCGAGTTCAGGGCTTCCTCGTTGAAGAACAGGTTATCGTGCAGAATGTGATAATATTCATAGACTTGCACGGCGGTGAACAGCATGCCCAGCGCCACCGTCATGGCCAGGCCCAGCTTGGCCGCCTTGCGGTCGCCGACCACGATGGCGTGGTGGGCCCAGGTCACCGTCGTGCCCGACAGCAGCAGGATCACGGTGTTCAGGAACGGCAGCTGCCAGGCGTCCAGGGTCTCGATGCCAGCCGGCGGCCAGGTGGACCAGGCCGAGGCCGTGTCGGTCCAGTTGCCGAACTCCGGAATGAGCGTGCGCGCCTCGTTGAAGAGCGTCATCTCAAAGAACATCCAGAAGAAGCCCGCGAAGAACATCACTTCCGACGCGATGAACAGCACCATGCCGTAGCGAAGGCCGAGCGACACGACCGGCGTGTGATCGCCCTGGCGGCTCTCCTTGATCACATCAGCCCACCAGCCGAACATGGAGAACAGCACGCCGGCGAGACCGGCGAAGAACAACCAGTTGGTCCCGGGGGGCAGGCCGAACAGGCCCTTCATCCACGTGACCGCGCCGATCATCATGATCGTCGTGGCGACGGACGCCACCAGCGGCCACGGGCTGGGCGGCAGGATGTGATAGTCGTGATGAACGGCGTGGGCGTCGGCCATTTAAGCGTCTCTTGGATGCGTCAGCGCGGGGTCGTTAGATGGGGCTATAGCCTCGCTATCCCTGTCCGCCAATAGCCGCGCGCTGTTCAAAGCGGTTGGTGGGATAGAAGGTGTAGGACAGGGTGATGTCGCGGACGCCGCGCGCCTCGGGATCGGTGGCGATTTCGGGCGCGACGAAATACTGGATCGGAAACTCCACCGTCTCGCCCGGCTGGATCTCCTGCGCCTCGAAGCAGAAGCACTGCAGCTTCTGGAAATAGGGGCCGGCCCGCTCGGGGACGACGTTGTAGGCGGCGGTGCCGCTGATGGGCCGGTCCGAGGTGTTGGTGACGCGGAAGTAGGCGATGCCGGTGTCGCCGATGCGGACGGTCTGGCGCGTCTGTTCGGCCTCGAACTCCCAAGGCAGGCCCCGCACGTTGGTGTCGAAGCGGACGCGGACGGTCTGGTCCAGCACCTGGTCCGGGGCGGCGTCAGCCCGCATGACCGTCCCGTTGAAGCCGGTGACCTGGCAGAACAGCTGGTACAGCGGCACGGCGGCGAACGCCGCCCCCGTCATCAGGGACAGGGCCGCGACGCAGATCACGGCGACCTTCGTGTTCCGGTTCATGGCCATGTCCGGTCAGCCGCCCACGTTGGCCTGAAGCCGCAGCAGGGTGGTGGCGAAGATCAGCACCATGAAGGCCACCAGGCCGAGGGCGATGGCGATGTTGCGGCGCTTGCGCGCCTTCAATTGTTCCGGCGTCATTAGCTGCATGAGGGGCAGGCTCCGATCACGGGCGCGTTCTCGACCAGAAGGACGGCGAAGAGGGCCATCAGATACAGGATCGAGTAGGCGAACAGGTTCCGTGCAGGTTTGGCCCCGGCGCGCACATCATACAATGCGGCCTCTCGCCCCACCGCCTCGGCCTTGTCGGGCTGATCCCCCGCGCGCGAGCGCCACAAGCGGACCGCCAGGGCGACGAAGAACAGGCCGCCGAGGGTCGAGACGGCCAGATAGGCCGTCCCCGCCATGCCCAGCAGGGCCGGGGCGACGGCCACCGGAACGAAGATCAGGCTGTAGATCAGGATCTGCAGGCGGGTGGACTTCGCGCCCCGGGCCACCGGCATCATGGGAATGCCCGCCCGCGCATAGTCCCCGGCCGAATAGAGCGCCAGGGCCCAGCTGTGGGGCGGGGTCCACAGGAAGATGATCAGGAACAGCAGCCAGGCCTGCCACGGCGCATCGCCGGTCACGGCCGCCCAGCCGATGACGGGCGGAAAGGCGCCGGCTGCGCCGCCGATGACGATGTTCTGGGGCGTCCGGCGCTTGAGCAGCAGGGTGTAGAACCCGGCGTAATAGACGATGGTCAGGGCCAGAAGGCCGGCGGCGAACCAGTTCACCGCCATGCCCAGCAGCATGACCGAGAACAGCGACAGCACCACGCCATAGGTCATGGCGTCGTTGGCGCTGACGCGACCTGCCGCCACGGGGCGTCCGCGCGTGCGCCGCATGAGCGCGTCGGTCTCGCCTTCCAGCGCCATGTTCAGGGCGCCGGCCGCCCCCGCGCCCACGGCGATGCACAGCACGGCGATGGCGGCGAGAAGGGGATTGATCTCGCCCGGCGCGGCGACCAGGCCGGTGATGGCCGTGAACACCACCAGCGACATGACGCGCGGCTTCAGCAGCTGGAAGTAGTCTCCCGGCTGGGCGGTGGTCAGGGCGGGTGCTGGAGGCTGTGTCATGATGCGAAAAGGGGGCCGCGTGCTCGGCGGCCCCCCATCCTAGCTGGTTTGAGGTCCGGTGTGGACCGGATCAGTGATGGTCGTCCGCCTTGACCACCGGCAGTTCGTTGAACTGGTGGTGCGGCGGCGGCGAGGACAGGGTCCACTCCAGGGTGGTGGCGCCTTCGCCCCACGGATTGGCCTCGGCCTTGCGGCGGCGCACGGCGGCCTCGATCAGGACGATGAAGAACACCGCCACGCCCACCACCGTGATGCCGTAGCCCACCGTGGAGACGTGGTTCCACAGGGTGTAGGCCTCGGGATAGTCGATGTAGCGACGCGGCATGCCCTGCAGACCCAGGAAGTGCTGCGGGAAGAAGATCACGTTCACGCCGACGAACATGATCCAGAAGTGCGCGGCGCCGAGGAACTCGTTGTACTTCACGCCCCACATCTTCTCGAACCAGTAGTAGAACCCGGCGAAGATCGCGAACACCGCGCCCAGCGACAGCACGTAGTGGAAGTGCGCCACCACGTAGTAGGTGTCGTGCAGGCTGTAATCGATGCCCGCATTGGACAGGACCACGCCGGTCACGCCGCCGACCGTGAACAGGAAGATGAAGCCGATGGCCCACAGCATGGGCGTCTTGAAGTCCAGCGAACCGCCCCACATGGTGGCGATCCAGCTGAAGACCTTGATGCCCGTCGGCACCGCGATGATCATGGTCGCGGCCACGAAGTAGGCGCGCAGGTTGATGGGCATGCCCACGGTGTACATGTGGTGCGCCCACACGACGAAGCCGATGAAGCCGATGGCCACCATGGCGTAGGCCATGGCCAGATAGCCGAAGATCGGCTTCTTCGAGAAGGTCGAGACGATGTGGCTGATGATGCCGAAGCCCGGCAGGATCAGGATGTACACCTCGGGG
>JBALUZ010000051.1:0-17092 GCA_036963825.1 Brevundimonas sp. | reverse complement strand
GGCGGGAGCCCTCGCGCACGATCATCGACACCCGGGGCGGAGCCGCCTGGCCTGAAACGCCGCCGCCGGCCCGGGTCCTGATGCTGCTCGATGCGGCCAATGGCGAGACGCGCGCCCTCGCGGAGGGCGCCATCAGCGATTTCTCGGTATCGCCGGACGGAACGGTTGCGGCCGTGATCATGGGGGACGGGCCGGCGCCGCCCCACCCCGACGAGGTCGTCCCGCTCGAAGGGGGTGAACGCCAAAGACTTGTTCTGGTCGGCCTGGATGACGGGCGGCGCGTCCGCCCGCTGGAGGGCCACGACATCGCGCCCAACCTGCTGAGATGGTCTCAGGATTCCAGCGCGGTCCTCGCATGGGCGCGGCGGGACGCTTCGCGGTGGGAGGAAGGCCAGCTGTTCGGGGCCGGGCTCGATGGGGCGACGTCTTGGGAGATGGGGCCGCTGACACCCGGCACGTCGGCGGAGATTGTGGACGGGGTCCGCGCCGATTGGCTCGGCCAGTCCCCGGTGGTCTACGCCCGGGAGGCCGGTTCTGCGCGGCGCGACTGGCGCCTGCTGGAGCCTTCGTCGGGTCCCGACAATCTGACCGCGGGACTGCGGGCTCCGCCCGACCGGCTTGCGGCCGCCGGCGACGGAGCCCTGCAGGTATTCGCCGACGGAGCGGCATGGGCGATGACGAGGGACGGTCTTCGGCGCCTGACGCCTGAGGATATGTCGGTGCGCGAGGCCGTGGCGGGCGACGCCGAGCAGGTGCGGCGGCTCAAGGTGAACGCCGCGCCGCGCCGGAACTGGTCGGTCGGCATCACGGACCAGGGGCGGGCCTGGATGATCGACGCGCAGGGAGCTCGCGCCGTGGGCGGCGCCAGTTCCGCGCCCCGCGTTCTGGCGGTTTCGGAGGAGGCCGTGCTGGTGCTCGAGCGCACCGGCCTTGAAGAAACCATGCGGCTGCGGAGCGCGAGCGGAGACCATTCCGTGGACGCGGTGAACACCGGGCTCAGGGACGTGGTGCTGAGCGAGCCGTTCCCCGTGGATCACCGGGACGTGGACGGTGGCGAGACGCGAAGCTGGCTCTACCTGCCGCCCGGCGTTCCCGCGGAAGACGTCAGGGGGGTGATCATCCGGGTTTATCCCGGTGCGCAGGACCGCTTCGTCTGGTGGGATCCGTTGACGCTCACCTACGGCGTGCGCTCCACGGTTCTGGCGGCTGCCGGTTTCGCCGTCCTCAGTCCCTCGATCCCCGGGAATCTCCCGCCCGGGCAGCGCGGGGACATCTATGTCCAGGCCGTGGATCTGGCGGTCGACGCGACGCTGGAGGCGCATCCAGGGCTTCCGGCTGATCGTCTGGCGATCTTCGGGCACAGCTTCGGCGGGCACGCCGCGCTGGAGATCGCGACCCGGTCATCCAGATACCGGACTTATGTCGCGTCGGCGGCCTACACCGATCTGATCGGGTACTGGGGCGAACTGTCGCCGGTCACCCGAGTCCAGCCGGAGGAGGGCCTGCAGATCCGCCATGCCCAGGGCTGGACCGAGGCGGGGCAGGGCGCGATGGGCGGACCGCCGTGGTGGGATCCCGGGGCGTATCTGGCGTCCAGCCCGTATCTGGAGGCGGCAGGCGTGACGGCGCCAGTGCTGCTGCTGGCCGCGGACATGGACTTCGTGCCGTCGTCCCAGGCCGAACGCATGTTCAGCGCCCTGTCGCGGCAGGGCCGGACGGCCCGGCTGGTCACCTACTTGGGCGAACACCATCACCTCTGGAGCCCGGCCAACATCCTGGATCGCTATCAGCAGATCCTTGACTGGCTGGATGCGGTGTTCGAGGGCGGCGATCCGCTCAGCGACCCGGGGCCAGCCGGCGCTCCCAGGTCCGGACCCAGCTCTCGAACGCCGCCGCCACCATGATCGTGGAGTAGCGCCCCCGCCACAGCAGGGCTTCGCGGGTGAGGGCCTGGCTGGCGGCTCCAGGGTCGATCACCCCGAGCGCCGCCAGACGGCCCTCGATCAGCCAAGGCCTGAGGACGTCGAGGCCGCCGAGGATCAGGCGGCCATAGGTCCGGGTCATGTCGCCCTTTGATCGCCGGTCAGCGATCTCCGGGGGCAGTCGATCACTGAAAGCGCGCCGGGCCAGCCCGCGCTCCCGGCCGCCCAGGGTGAGCAGCGCGGCGGGCAGGGCGAGGCAGGTCTCGATCACCGGCTGGGCGCACAGGGGATGTCGGACATCAATGGTACTGGTCAGTTCCGAAGGTTGATGGCGCGCCACATTATCAACGATCCCGGCCAGATGCATGGCCTTGGCCGGTCCGAAGTCGTTCCAGTTCTCCAGCCAGGGGTGCAGGGCAGGGGGAGACGACGGCCGGGCCAGCATGGGGTGGTCCCGGCGGGGCGGCGTGTGGGGGCGACCGTGCCGCCGACGGGCTTCGGCGATCATGGTCCAGATGGAGCATTCGTTGGCGGCGGCCAGTTCGTGGACCTCGGCCGACCAGAGGCCCCGCCACGGCCGGCGGCGCCACTCGTCGATGAAGACCTCGACGGTGGCGCGCTGGAACAGGGCCGAGTCGCCGCCCGCGCCGGTCAGCAGGCCCGTCGCCCCGGCCTTGCCCAGACGTTGCGCCCAGTCCAGATCGTGGGGCCGGTCGAGCGCGGTGAGGCCGGGCCGGAATCCTGGCGAAAGGGCTTCCAGCCAGTCGATGGACAGAGGCGCGGTCGCATGGGGCACACAGGTCGGCGTGAAACCCAGCTTCGCGCCCAGCGCCGCCGCATAGGCGCGTTCGTCAGCTTCGATCGACGTCCCATAGGCGTTGAGCCACAGGCTGACCCTGCCGACGCCGTCCAGGGCGAGGCTGGAGGCGATGATGCTCGAATCCAGCCCGCCGGAAACCTCCGCCCCAATCGTCCCGGGCAGGCCGCCGAGGCCGGCGACCGCCTCGTCCACGGCCGCGCGCAACCCGTCCGCCGCCTGGTCCACGGGTGGCGGGGCGCCAAGGCTGCGCCGTGCGAAGTCCGTCGGGCGCCATAGATCATCGGGAGCCGCAGTCGGTGGCAGGGTCTGGACCGATCCGGGCTGCAGCGCGGTGGGGCCGTCCAGCAGGAGCGGCCCCGTGGCGGGCACCGGGTCGTGCAGTGCGCCGGCGAGGCGGTCGACATCGAGCCGCCAGTCCGGACGCAGCGCCCGAAACAGCCAGTCGTCCGCCGAGCCGCACACCAACGTGAGCCCGTCCTGGCTCCAGAAGATGCATTCCAGGGCGCCGGACGGATCCCGCAAGGCCGCTGAAAGTTGCTCGTCCGTCCCGAACCGGACGCCCACATAGCGGCCCCAGAAACGGGCCATCATCTTGCGCTCGTAGTCCCATGGATCTCCGGACGCGGTCGCCGGCAGGTCCGGCGAGCGGCGGTCGAACACGTCGCCGATCAGCGTCCATCCGCCGATCTTGCGAACCGACGGAGGATGGTGCCCCGTGGTGGCCAGCCAGGCATGCGCATTCAGCTCCAGGAGCCGGTAGCCGGCGCCCCGGGCGTCTTCGGCGATGCGGGTCGAGAGGACTCTGGCCTCTGCGCCTCCCCTGCAGCGGTTGACTAGGAGATAGCGTCCCACGGTCAGCCGCCCATGATGGGCGTGAAGCGCCGGACCCGCTCCAGCCGATCGCCCACCACCAGGTCTCCGATCTGAAGCCAGCAGTGGGCCGCAAACGGCCAGGTTCGTACCCCGAAGATCCAGTCGGGCCTCAGCCCGCTCCGATGCAGGAGCCTGCGCAGAAGATAGGTTCGCTGAAGACACTGGCCTTCACCGGGGATCCAGGGCCGCGCCGCCCGTTCGGCTGCGAGCAGTGATGCCAGGCGATCGAGACCGGGCTCGCTCCCGGCAGGCGGCGGCCCGGGGCGGTCTTCAACAAGCTGGGCGAGGGTCTGTCGGCGGAAGGCCAGCGTGGCGGTCGCCAGCACCAGGCCCGCCCGGAACACATCCATCCGGGACGGCGACCCGGCGGGCTGCAGATCGTGACCCGGTAGGGTGATCGGGCGCCGGGCTTCACCGAAGGGCGCCTCCACAGCGACCCCGGCCTGCAGCAGATCCCGCGCGATGTCAGCGTCGGCGGCGATCAGGGCCCCCGACGGTTCAAGCTGAACATGATCCGCCGCCTCCAGAAGACAGCTATACCGGTCCGAAACTGTGTCCAGGATGACGATGTCCTCCTCCAGCTGGGCGAGGTGCACATCGGGCGCGCTCCACAGGCGGGTGGCCATTGGTTCAATTCCCTGTGACGAATGGATCGGCGGGCGACGAGCGTCAGGGCGGCAAGGCGGACGGCCGCCGTGGCGGCCGTCCGCGACGCGCTCACCCTGCGGGCGGGTAGAGGCTGTCGTTGATCCGCACCTCGTTGAACTCGGCGCCCAGGCCGTCACGGGTCAGGGCGCGGGCGGCGCCGAAGCTGACGAGGGTCAGTTTGATGGTCTTCATCAGGGTCTCTCCTTGGTTGATCGCCACGGATGTGGCCCAAGGCAGTCAGCGCCCGGACGGAAGTTCTGCAAAACTATATCTGGAGTATATTCTTCAGCGCCCCGGTCTGGGCCGGGTGGAGGACAGGTCCCGCATGCCGGTCTCGATCCATCGGTCGAGGGTCTTCTGTTCCTCCGCGTGGTCCGCCAGCTCGTCGAACATGGCGCAGACCGCCATGATCACGGCGCGGGCCTGCAGGGTCCTGATGCGGTCGCCCATGGCGGCGTCGAAGCGTTGGGCGGCGATGGTCAGGGTGGTGACGAGCTTGTTGTCCGCACAGCGCGCCGCCAGGGACGGCGAGCCGATGGCCACGGCCATGATGATGGCGTAGGCGTCGCTGTCGGTGGCGGCGGCGAAGCGGTGGACGTAGTCGATGTTGAGCCGTCCGTCGCCGGCCTCGAACCGCTCATAGGTCCGCAGCGGCATGCCCATGGCCCCGGCGGTCTCGGCGGCGGTCATGCCGCGGCTGCGCCGCACGGTTTTCAGGGCCTCGGAGAGCAGATCGCTGTCCCGCCCGGAGGGCGCGGGCCTGGAAGCCAACGGCGCAACCTTTCCGCTACTGATGGGATCGCTCCAAGGGTCAAGCTTATCCATGGTAATGTAGAAAGCCACGCCCAAAACACCAGACAAACCGTAAACACATAGGGTTTCCCGCCGGATTTCGTCGGGAAACCCGTCGATCTTCGGCGGTCCTGGAGCGGTCCGCGGTTCAACCTGTTGGCGAACTGTCAGGACTCCCGCGGGGGACGTCCCGCACGCGGGAGACCGTCATGGCCAAGAGCCGCGATCCCTTCTTCATGGCCCTGGACCGCATCCGGGAGCAGGCGCAGACCGGCGGTTACGCCGCCGGCCGCCCGATCGTCATCATCGAGGAGGCGCGTCGGCTCGGGGTGTCCACCACGCCCGTGCGCGAGGCCCTGTGCTGGCTCTGCGGCGAGGGTCTGATCGAGCGGGGGCCTGCGGGCGGTTTTGTGGCCGCCCGTCTGGATGCGGGCGCGGTCAGGGACCGCTATGTCTTCCGCCTGGCCTGCCTGCTGGCGGGCCTGGACCTGACCTCGGGCCTGCCGACCCGGGGCCGCAGCCCGCCGCGGGGCGGGGCGGCGGTGGACGGGCTCCACGCGCTGTTCGACGCCCTGGTGCGGCGGACCGGCAACGCCGCCCTGGTGGAGGCCCATGGCCGGGTGGCGGGCCAGCTTCGCCAGTTCCGCGAGGCCGAGCGGCGGGTCTTCGCCGACGTGGACGCCGAGGCCGATCGCCTTCTGGTCATGGCCGCCGCCGAGCGCAACGGCGACCTGCGCGCGGGCCTGGGGGCCTATCACGAGCGCCGGGTCGAGGCGGCCGCCATCCTCGCCCTGGATGCGGCCCGGCGGGCGGGCCCGGGAGCGGACCCGTCATGATCCCGCGCCTGATCCTGCTCGCCCTGGGACTCGTGGCCGGCCTGCAGCTGGCCACCCAGGTGTTCGCCTGGACCTATGGTTTCGATCCGGCGCTGGGACCCGGCCTGCGGTTCGGCGAGGCGGCGGCCTATCCGCCCTGGCGCATCCTCGTCTGGCGCCGGGAGTTCGGCGCCGCCCGGCCCGAAGCGTTCGGCTCCAGCGCCTTTCTGGTGATGCTGGGCGTCATGGCCGGGGTGGGCGCGGGCGGCCTGGTCCGGGGCGGCGGCTCGCGTCGCCGGGTCCGCGGCTGGGGCGGCCTGGCCGAGGCCCGCAGGGCTGGCCTGCGCGCCGGCGCCGGGTGCGCCCTGGGCGTGCTGAACGGCCGGCTGCTGAGCACCCTGGACATGCGCCCGACCCTGGTCACCGGGGGCACCCGGTCCGGCAAGGGCAGGGGACACGTGGTCCCGACCCTGCTGATGTGGGGCGAGAGCGTGCTGGTCCATGATCCGAAGAAGGAGCTGTGGCGGATCACGGCCGGGTGGCGGTCGGGGTTCTCCCACGCCCTCTATTTCGACCCGCGCGATCCGGCCTCGGCGCGCTGGAACCCGCTTGCGGAGATCCGGCCCGGCCCCGGCGAACTGGCCCAGGTCCAGCGCCTGGTGGCGATCCTGTCCGATCCGGGCGGGGCGAGGGACGACGAAGCCATCTGGGACAAGGCCGCCTCGGAGATCCTCGAGGCGGTGATCCTGCACGTCCTCTACACCGCCGGGGACAGCGACAAGACCCTGGTGGCGGTGCGCGAGCTGCTGGCGGACCTGGACGAGGCGGCCGAGGTGATGATCCGGACCCTGCATCTGCCCGGTCCCGACGGAAAGCCCGTCACCCATCCCTTCATCCGCACGGCGGTGAAGGGCTACGCGGCCATGCACGACCGCTTCCGCACCTCGGTCCAGGGCACGGCGCGCTCCTATCTCAAATGGCTGGCGGGCGAGGACGTGGAGCGCGCCCTGTCCGGATCGGACTTCGCCCTGGGCGACCTGATGAGCGCCCGCTCGCCCGTGTCGCTCTACGTCCAGGTCGCCCCGGCGGACTCCGCGGCGCTCAGGCCGCTGGTGCGGCTGCTGTTCTACGCCGCGGCCCAGGCGCTGACCCTGCACGAGACCCGCGACGCCGCGGGACGGCCCAAGCGTCACCGCCTGCTGATGCTGATGGACGAGTTTCCCCTGCTGGGCCGGCTCGGCTTCTTCGAGAAGTCCCTGCGTCTGCTCAGCGGCTACGGCGTCAAGGTGATGTTCGTGGCCCAGTCGCTCAACGACATCGTGGAGACCTACGGGACCCACAACACCATCCTGGACAACTGTGCGGTCTACACCGCCTTCTCGGCCCTGGATCCCCTGACCCAGGACAAGGTCTCCAGACTGACCGGCATGGTCGAGGAGACGCGGCGGGGAACCAGCGGCCCGGCCGGTCTGTCGGCGGGACGGCGCAGCGTGTCCAGCGCCCCCGTCGACCGCCCCCTGCTCGAACCGGGCGAGGTGCGCGCCCTGGCCGAGGACCGCCAGCTGATCTTCGTCGCCGGCCGGCGGCCCCTGCTCACCCGCAAGCTGCTCTATGACCGGCGCCGGCCGTTCCGGCGCAGGGCCGGGGCGGCCGCGCCGGACCAGGGGCTGGGGGTCGATGCGCCGGGTCCCGCGCCGCATCCGTGGGCCGGGCGCCGGGCCCTGGGCGAGGACGCCGAAGCGAGCCTGCCCCTGTTCAAGGAGATCGTCGCGGCCATGGACGACAGGAAGGTCGCGGCCCGCGCGGCGGACATCTACGGGCGGGTCGCCCAGGAAATGGCGGCCCAGGACGCCGCCCTCGATCATCTGAAAGGACAATCCAATGGCTAGACGCGCCGCACAGACATGCCGCGTCCAGGTCTATCTCAGTGACGCCAAGGTCATCGCCGGCCTCGGGCGCGAGGCCCGGGCCGGGCGGGTCTCGGTGAGCCAGGCGGCCGGGCACGCCATCGCCCGGGGGCTGCAGACCAGCCCCCGGGCCGATCCGGAGGATCGGCTGCTGCGGCTCGAACAGGCGCTGCGCGGCCACATGCGGTCGACCCGGCAGGACATGCAGATCATCCAGGAGCTGGTGGTGGAGGTGGCCAGGGCCCTGTTCATCCGCCTGCCCGACGCCTTCGTGGACCAGGACCCGACCGTCCAGGCGGCGGTGGACCGCCGGATCGAACGCATGCTGGACGACACCGCCGCGCGCATCGTCTCCGGACGCCCGGAACGGGCGCACGCGCAGGCCGGGTCCGGCGCGGCCGACGAGGGCGTGGGCGGGCCGGCCGCCTGAGATGCCCGTCCATCCCCTGGTGGCCGAGCGACGACTGGAGGCCCTGCGCCATGCCCTTGGTGCGGTGATCCTGGAGGCCCTGGTGGATCCGCTGGTGGTCGAGATCCTCGTCAATCCCGACGGCCGCGTGATCCTGGACCGGTCGGGCTCGGGCCGCCGCGACACCGGGGCGACGCTATCGAGCGAGGCGCGGGAGCGGACGATCCGGCTGATTGCGGATTACACCGGGGAGGTGGTCACGCGGGACGACCCGCGTCTGTCCGGGGTGCTGCCGGGCACGGGCGAGCGTTTCCAGGGTCTCCTGCCACCCGTGGCGCCGGCGCCGGCCTTCTCGATCCGCAAGCGGCCCGGCGTGGTCTGGGGCCTGGCGGACTATGTGCGCGACGGGGTGATGACCGCTCTCCAGGCCGAGGTCCTGGCCCGAGCCGCCGTTGACCGGCGCAACATCATCATCTCCGGGGGGACGGGTTCGGGCAAGACGACCCTGGCCAACGCCGTGCTGGCCGAGCCGGCCTTTGCGCAGGACCGGGTGTTTCTGATCGAGGACACCCCGGAGCTGCAGTGTTCGGCCTGGGATCGGGTTGCGGTGCTCACCCGCCGGGCGCCCGTCGTGATCGGCGTGGCGGATCTGGTCCGTGACGCCCTGCGCATGCGGCCCGACCGCATCGTGGTCGGCGAGATGCGCGACGGCGCCGCCGCGGTCGAGACGCTCAAGAGCTGGAACACCGGCCATCCGGGGGGGCTCAGCACCCTGCACGCCAACTCCGCCGAGGACGCCCTGCGCCGGATCGAGGACCTGACCAGCGAGGTCCTCGCCGCCGCGCCCCGCCGCACCATCGGCCAGGCGGTCGATCTGATCGCCCATATCCGGCGCACGGAGCAGGGGCGACGGCTCGAGGCGGTGATCGCCGTGAACGGGGCGAGCGGCGAGGGTTACGACATCGTCCCGCTGGCCTGATTGCGGCCGGCGGGCGACGACCGGGGTTTTCCTCGTGTCGACAGCGGCTTGGGAGATCGCCCCGCAAGTCACCGCAAGTCGCCGCGGCATCGTCGCGTGGCTTATTCTCAAGTCACCGAGCAAGTCATGGCGACTTATATTCAAGTCGATAGCAAGTCATTGTATCTAACGTCATTTTTACTGTTGACAGACACAGCCATGTTTTGCTTGCAATGAGTCGCGGCGCGGTGAAACGCGCTGAACACAAGGAAGCAAATCATGCGACGGATACTTGGGCGCCGCCTGTTCGGCGCAATGACCACGTGCGGCCTGGTGCTGGCCGGACCGGTGCTGGCGGGCGGTTCGGGCATGCCCTGGGAGGGGCCGCTGCAGCAGGTGGTCCAGTCCATCACCGGACCCGTGGTCCAGGCGGCCGCCGTGGTGGCCGTGGTCATCTTCGGGGCGGGGATCGCCATGAGCGAGAACGGCTCGTCCATGCGCCGGGGGCTGGGCATCATGTTCGGCCTGTCCATCGCCTTCGCCGCCTCCACCTTCTTCCTGGATTTCTTCGGCTTCGCCGGCGGGGCGGAGATCGGATGATGGCCGAGGCGCGCCCCGACGGCTGGGATCTGCCCGTGGCCCAGGCCCTGGCCGAGCCGGTGCTGATGGCCGGCATGCCCCGCGACTACGCCATCGCCATGGGCACCATCGCCCTCGTCCTGGGCCTGGCCCTGCGGATCTGGTGGCTGGGCCTGCTGTGGTGGGCCGCGGCCCACGCCGTGGGCCTGTGGGCCGCCCGGTCCGACCCTCGCTTCTTCGACGTCCTGCGCCGTCATCTGGCGACGCCGGGCCATCTGGACGGGTGAGGGCGCCATGCGGTTCCTGGACGAACATCGCAGGCGCCCGGCCGCCCTGGCCGACCACCTGCCCTGGGCCGCCCTGGTGGCGCCGGGCGTGGTGCTGAACAAGGACGGCTCGCTTCTGACCGCCTTCCGGTTCCGCGGCCCGGACCTGGACTCCTCCACCGAGGACGAGCTGATGGCGGTCCGGGCGCGGCTCAACAACGCCCTGCGGCGCCTGGGCACGGGATGGTGCCTGCACGTGGAGGCCCGCCGGCGGGCCGCGTCCCCCTATCCGCAGGGCGCCTTCGATATCGCCGCGGCCTGGCTGGTGGACGAGGAGCGCCGCAGGCGCTTCGAGACGGCCGAGCCGGCCTTCGAGACCGACTTCCGCCTGGCCCTGACCTGGCTGCCGCCCGCCGACGAGACCCGCCGGCTGGAGCGCTGGCTGTTCGGCGGCCTGGCCGCGGTGGAGCCGGACTGGCGCCAGGCCCTGGAGACCTTCGGGCGGGAGACCGCCGCCGCCTTCGACCTGCTGGCGGACGCCCTGCCCGAGATCGCGCCTCTTGACGACGGGGCCCTGCTGTCGTGGCTGCACGACTGCGTCTCGCCCCGGACGGTCAGCGTCCGGCCGCCGGAGACGCCCATGTTCCTGGACGCCCTGCTGGCGGACGCCGGGCTGACGGGCGGGGTGAGCCCCCGGCTGGGCGACCGGTGGCTCAAGGTGGTCTCGGTGCGGGGCCTGCCCTCGGTCACCCGGCCGGGTCTGCTGGACGCCCTGGGGGCCCTGCCGTTCGACTATCGCTGGACCGCCCGCTGGCTGGGCCTGGACAAGCCCGACGCGGAGCGGGAGATCGTGCGGCTGCGCAAGCGCTGGTTCGCCAAGCGCAAGGGGGTGGGAACCCTGCTGCGCGAGGCGGTGACCCGCGAGGAGGTGCCGCTGCTGGACACGGACGCGGCGGCCAAGACCGAGGAATGCGACGGGGCCCTGGCGGCCCTGGGCGGGGAAAGCTGCGCCTTCGGCTATCTGACGATCACTGTCTCGGTGCTCGACACGACCGAGCCGGGCGCCCTGGCCCGGGCCCGGGCCGTCGAAGCGGCCCTCAACGCCCGGGGGCTGATGGCGCGCATCGAGGACCTGAACGCGGTGGACGCCTGGCTGGGCTCGGTTCCCGGCGAGCCCTATGCGGACGTGCGGCGGCCCCTGGTCTCCACCCTGAACCTGGCGGACCTTCTGCCGGTGTCGGCGGTCTGGGCCGGACCGGCGCAGGACGCCTGTCTGGGCGGACCGCCCCTGGCCACGGCGCGCACCACGGGATCGACGCCGTTCCGCCTGGCCCTGCATGTGGGGGATGTGGGCCACGCCATGGTGGTGGGGCCCACCGGTTCGGGCAAGTCGGCGCTGCTGTCCTTCCTGGCGCTGCAGTGGTTCCGCTATCCCGGCGCGCGGGTGGTCTTCTTCGACAAGGGGCGGTCGGCCCGGGCCGCGACCCTGGCGGCGGGCGGACGCTGGCGCGCCCTGGCGCCCGGGGCCGGGCTCTCGCTTCAGCCGCTGGCGGGCATCGACGACGAGGCCGAGCGGGCCTGGGCCGCCGAATGGGTGGCCGAGACCGTGCGGCTCGCGGGGGTGGAGCCCGCGCCCCGTGTCAGGGAGGAGATCTGGGCCGCGCTGGGCGCCCTGGCCGAGGCGCCGGCGGGCCAGCGCACCCTGACGCTCTTCTGCGCCCTGGTGCAGGACCGGGCCGTGGCCGCGGCCCTGGAGCCGCTGACGCTCAAGGGCCCGCACGGCGCCCTGCTGGACGGGGAGGGGGCGGCGCCGGCCCCGGGCCGGTTCGACACCTACGAACTGGAGAGCCTGATGGCGACGCCGTCGGCCGTGGCCCCGGTGCTGTCGGTGCTGTTCCATGAGCTTGAGCGCAGCTTCGACGGCCGCCCGACCCTGCTGATCCTGGACGAGGCCTGGCTGTTCCTGGGCGAGACCGCCTTCGCCGCCCGCATCCGGGAGTGGCTCAAGACCTTGCGCAAGAAGCGGGTGGCGGTGGTGTTCGCCACCCAGAGCCTGGACGACGTGGCGGCCTCCTCCATCGCCTCCAGCCTGATCGAGAGCTGCCCGACCCAGGTGTTCCTGCCCAATCCCCGGGCCCTGGAGCCGGCCTCGGCCGAACTTTACCGGGCCTTCGGGCTCAACCGGCGCCAGCTGGAGCTGATCGCCTTCGCCGCGCCGAAACGCGCCTATTACTGGCGCCAGCCGCGGGGGCGGCGGCTGTTCGACCTGCAGCTCGGCGGCGTGGCCCTGGCCCTGTGCGGGGCGGGCTCGCCCGAAGACCAGACCCTCATCGACGACGTCCTGAACCGCTTCGGGCAAGACGCCTTCGCCCGCGAGTTCCTCAAAGCCAAGGGAGTGCATCATGTGGAGTCCGTATTCGACGCCTTCGAAGCCGAGGCGGCCTAGGGTCATCGCGGCCGCATTGGCCGCCGGACTGCTGGCTTTCACGGCCCCGACCGGGGCCCAGGTGGTGGTGTTCGATCCGCGCAATCATCTGGAGAACGCGCTGCAGGCCGCGCGCCAGCTGGAGAGCCTGGCCAACGAGGCCCGCGCCCTGGCGGCCTCGCCCTACAGCCATCTGGCCGGCAGCAGCGAGTCCTTGCGCGACATGGCCGAGCTCGCCCGGACGGTGCGGGGCCTGTCGTCCTCCCTGTCCGGCCTGGAGCGCCAGTTCGAGGCGCTGTACCCGGAGGATCTCGACGGCTCGGACGCCCTGGATCTGCTGCAGCGCAGCCAGGCCCGCACCGCCAACGCCCGCCGCACGGCCGAGGACCTGGCACGGGCGGCCGCGGAGCTGGAGCGGCTGGGGACGGGCCGGGACAGGCGGCTGACCGGCGCCCTTGAGGCCAGCGAGGCCGCCGGGGGCCAGACCGCCGCGGTCCAGTCCACCAACCAGATGCTGGCGGTGCTCGCCGAGGACCTGGCCGCCCTGCGCGCCATCATGCTGGCCCAGTCCCGGCTGATGGCCGAGGCCGCCGCCCGGGAGGCGGCCGAGCAGGCCTCCGGCGAGGCGGCGCGACGGGCCCGCTGGGGACGAGCCGGGCAGACGCCGGCGGCGCCGGCCTTTGATCCGTTCTCCCGGGCGCGGGACTGAGCGCCATGGCCCTGGTCAGCACCCAAACGCCCAATGCGCTGATGGTGGTGTTCTCCGACACCGTCTCGGCGGGGTTCGACGCCCTTCAGGGTGCGGTCAACGGGGTGTTCGGCCTGATGATCGTCCTGGTGGTGGCCCTGGCCGGAATCCAGTGGGCCCTGTCGTCCAACCGGGAGGTGCTGGCGGCGGGATTCGGCAAGATCCTGCTGATCGGCTTCTTCGCGTGGCTGATCAACGACTGGCAGCAACTGTCTGAAACCATGTACGTCGGCTTTCTGGAGCTGGGGTTGATCGCCGGCGGCGGATCGCTCTCGCGCGCCGAGTTCCTCAATCCCGGCGCCGTGCTTCACCAAGGCTGGGAGATCGTCCGCGCCCTGGGGGAGACCCCGGCGCCGGTGGACAATCCCCTGGACGTGGCCGGCAACCTGGCAGACGCCCTGATCCTCGGGCTGGCCATGATCGGCATCATGCTGGCCTTCGCCATCCTGGCCTTGCAGATCATCGTCTCCCTGCTGGAGTTCAAGATCGTCACCCTGGGCGGCTTCGTGCTCCTGCCGTTCGGCATCTGGAGCCGCTCCTCCTTTCTGGCGGAACGGCCGCTCGGCTATGTGGTCTCCGCCGGTCTGAAGGTGCTGGCCCTGGCCATCGTGGTCTCCGGCGCCCGGGCCGTGTTCGACCAGCTGCAGCCGTCGGCCAACCCCGACATCTACGAAGCCCTCGCCATCCTGGTCGCGGCGATCCTGCTGGCCATGCTGGCCATGTTCATCCCGAACCTGGCCTCCGCCCTTGTGACCGGGGGCCCGGCGCTGGGCGCCGGGGCGGCCATGGGCGGGGCCCTGGCGACCACCGGCGTGGGCGCCCTGGCGGCGGCGGGGCTCGCGGGGGCCGGCGCCATGACCGGGGCCGGGGCGCGCCTGGTCGGGTCATCGCGCGCGGCGTCCATGGGCGGCGGAGGCGCCGGCCCCCGGCCGGCGGGACCCGCGCCTTCAGGCCCGTCGCAGCCTGGGGCGCCCGGAGGCGGGGCCGGCGGCCGGACGGCGCCGACATCTCCCTTTGCGGCCGGCGACCGGCAGCGGGCGCCGGAACCGGCGCCGGCCGGGCCGGGCCCCATGGAGACGCCGGCTTCCGGCGGGGCGCCGACGGACAGGACCGCCGGCGCCGTGCGCCCCGGCGCGGCGATCGCCCGGGAGGCCCGGGCCGCCGAGGCGGATTTCCACAGGTCGGCGTCCGGCGCACAGGGCGGCCGCACGGGCGGGCAGGGGCCGCGCCGGGCCGCGGCGCTGCAGGCCTTCTTCGTGGCCAACGCCGGGCGCGGCCTGATGCCGGCCGGCGAGACCAGCGGCGCCGTTTCGCCCAGCCTCAAGCGCGAGGAGACCTGAGATGCATCCCTTCTTCCGGCCCCAGCGGGCCATGCCGGCGGCGCCGGCGTCCACCCCCTATCAGCGCGCCGGCCAGGTCTGGGACGACCGCATGGGTTTGTCCCTGGCCCACGCCCGAAACTGGCGCCGCATTGCCTTCGCGAACCTGGTTCTCGCGGGGTTCCTCGGAGCCGGCTGGTGGGCCCAGGCCGAGCGGGCCGTGGTGAAGCCCTTCGTGGTGGAGGTGTCGGACTGGGGCCAGACCCAGCGCATCACCGCCCTGGACGGACGCTACGAGCCCAGCGAGGCCCAGGTGGGTCATGCCCTGGCGCAGTGGATACGCGACGTGCGCTCCAAGTCCGTGGACCCGGTCGTGATCCGCCAGAACTGGTTGCGCGCCTACGACCTGCTGACCCCGCGGGCCGCGGCCTTTCTCAACGCCTGGGCCCAGGAGCACGACCCGTTCGCGGACGTGGGACGCGAGGCCGTCACCGTTGAAATCCTCAATGTCGTCAGACGGTCGGAGCGAACTTTTGATCTTCAGTGGCGGGAGACCCGCTTTGTGGACGGCCAGGGCGCCGGCGCCCAGCGGTGGCGGGCGCTGATCACCACCGGCGCCCGGCCGCCCCGCACCGAGGCCGAACTGATGCGCAATCCCCTGGGCCTGACCATCGAGGACATATCATGGACCCCCGACGCTTCCTGATCCTGGCCGGTGCCGGCCTTCTGCTTTGCGGCTGCGCCCAGTGGCGCGGCCAAACCCTCCCCAACGTCTCGGCGCTGGAGGCCATGCGGGCGTTCGAGGCCGCGGCGGCGGTCGTGCAGACGGATCCGGAGCCGGCGGCGGAGCCGACATCGCCGGCGCAGGGGACGCCCGCGGCGCAGAGCGCCGGGGTCCTTGCGGCGACCGAGGAGGCGGAACTTGCACCGGACGCGGGGATGGTCGCCGGGCCGCCGGCGATTGAGGCGGCCAACCGGGCGGCGCGTACGGCGTCCCGCTCCGACCGTTTCGAGGGCGGAACCCAAGTGTTCGCCTGGGCGCCGGGCCGGGTGTTCGAGGTGTGGACCGCGCCGCTGCGCGTCACCACCCTGACCCTCGGCCAGGGGGAGACCCTGATCTCCCGGGCGGCCGGCGACACCGTGCGCTGGCAGATCGGCGAGGCGATCTCGGGCGAAGGGCCGGACCAGCGCACCCACGTGCTGCTGAAGCCCCTGGAGCGCGGCCTTGAAACCAATCTTGTGCTGACGACGAACCAGCGGGTCTATCTGATCGAGTTGAGAAGCGGCGGGGCGGGCGCCTTTAACGCGGCGGTGCGCTGGCGGGCGCCGGCGCCCGCCCAGAACCCTGTGACGGCGGCTGGCCCGCCGGTCCCGGCCGGCCCGGATCCAGTGGTCAGGCCGCAGGGCCCCCTGGACGCCGGCTATCGGCTTGAGTCCAGGGGCCGCCGGCCCGCATGGGCGCCCGCCGCCGTGTTCAACGACGGGCGGCGGACCTTCATCGCCTTCGACACGGAAACGCCCATGGACGAGGCGCCGGCCCTGTTCGTCATCGCCTCGGACGGTCGGGCCCAGCTGACCAACTACAGACAATCCGGCGGCGTCTTCATCGTCGACCGGGTGGTGGAGGCGGCGGAGCTGCGCCTGGGCGGGCGGCGGTCCCAGGTGGTCCGCATCCTTCGCACGGGAGGACCGCGCCCATGACCGGGAATCCTTCAGAGGCCTCCGGCGCCCCGGCCGCGGACGCGGACGCCGTGCGGCCCAAGGCTCCGGCGCCGGATCTGGCGACCCGGGCCCGTCCGCCTGCGGCCGTGCGCCTGAGAAAATCCGTGGTGCAGGGCGTCGTCCTGTGCGGCGCGGCGCTCGTCGCCGGGTCCCTGGCCTGGGCCTTCGTGGTTCAGCCCGCGCTTCGCGAAAGCGCCCGGGACCGCGCGGTGGAGGCGCGGGAGGATCAGGCCGGCGGCGCCGTGCGGCCCAGCGAAAGGGTGACCGATCAGCCCGCAAGCTATGACCGGCTGCCGGACCCGCGCCGGTCGAGCGAGACGACAAGGGATGACGGGACGGCGGGGGCCGCGCCTGCCGCGACCCCGCCGCAGTCCGGCGGCGGCGCCCGGACACAAGCGCCGGAGACGCCGGACCCGGAAGCGATGGCGGCGCGCTCGAGCCTGTTCTTCGAGATCGCCCCGGCGGCCGGGCCCGCCGCCGGGCGGACAGGGACGGGCGCCGCACCCTCCGGCGGGCGGCCCGAAGCGATTGCCGAGGCGACGGGCTACAACCCCCACGGCCTGACCGCGCCCTTGTCGCCCTATGAGCTGAAGGCCGGCGCGATCATCCCGGCCGCGCTCCTGACCGCGGTGGACACCGCGCGCGGCGGGCCCGTGGTCGCGGCGGTCAGCCAGGATGTCTACGACACGGTGAGCGGTCGTCATCTGGTCATTCCTCAGGGAGCCCGGCTGATCGGCCGCCATGAGGGGAACAGCGCCTACGGCGACCGCCGGGCCTTCCTCACCTGGGAGCGGCTGATCCTGCCCAACGGCCGCAGTCTGATCCTGGCGGGCGAGCCGGGGGTGGACGACCAGGGCGCCGTCGGCGTCGAGGGGACGGTCGATCGGCG
>JBALUZ010000050.1:0-17121 GCA_036963825.1 Brevundimonas sp. | reverse complement strand
CGGCAAGATCGAGGGGGCGGGATTCCTGGCCCAGGGGACCCTGTACCCCGACGTGATCGAGAGCGTCTCGGCCTCGGGCGGACCGTCGGCGGTGATCAAGAGCCACCACAATGTGGGCGGCCTGCCGGACTTCATGAAGCTGAAGCTGGTGGAGCCCCTGCGCGAACTGTTCAAGGACGAGGTGCGGGCGCTGGGCCGCGAGCTGGGCCTGACCGACGCCTTCGTGGGCCGTCACCCGTTCCCCGGACCGGGCCTGGCCATCCGCATCCCCGGCGAGATCACCCCGGACGCGGTGAAGACCCTGCAGGACGCCGACGCCATCTATCTGGACGAGATCCGCAAGGCGGGCCTGTACGACGAGATCTGGCAGGCCTTCGCGGTGCTGCTGCCGGTCAAGACGGTGGGGGTGATGGGCGACGCCCGCACCTATGAGAAGGTGCTGGCCCTGCGCGCGGTGACCTCCACCGACGGCATGACGGCGGACTTCTACCAGTTCCCCTGGGACGTCCTGGCCCGCACCGCGACCCGCATCATCAACGAGGTGCGCGGGGTGAACCGGGTGGTCTATGACGTGACCTCCAAGCCGCCCGGCACCATCGAGTGGGAATGACTTCGGCTCGCGGGCATCTCCGAACATGTGCTTCGGCACGACGTCCGCGCCGAAAATGAGAGGACGCCTGCGTCCCCCTGTCGAGGGCGGTCGGCAGGGGCAAAGGCGCCGGCCGGACGCCATGACAGGCGTCGCCCCCGTTCATGATCCACGTCAAAGCGGCTGAGGCGGGTTCGGGATAGGGACGAGCAATGCATTTTCGAGACTGCCTCGAGCTTGCCGTTGCGTCGCTCCGCCGGTCTGGAAGCGACACGACCGCTCCATGTGGAGCCGGGACAAAAGAAATCAGGCGATGGAATCGGTACACGTCAGCAATGCATTCAAGGTCTTCGGCGAGGAAGCCCCGGCTCATCAGGAGGCGTGGCTGGAAGCGGTCGCAAAAATTGGCGCTGCGTCAAAGCTGGACGCAAAAACAGAGGCGCTGGTCTATATCGGCATCCTTGCAGCCGCGCGGCTGGATAGCGGCCTTCCGTTTCATGTGCTGGAGGCTAAGGAACGCGGCGCAACCCGTGATGAGGTTGTCAGCGCCGTTCTTGCCGGACTGCCGGCAGTCGGAAATGTCGTGATCCAGTCCCTGCCCGTTGCCCTGCAGGCCTACGACAAATGACGCCAGGAGCCCTGTCGCCGGTCCCGTGACTGCCGGGCTGAGGGCATGGCTGTCCTCTCTTGCAGAACGCCGGGCCGGGTGCTTCGCCGGGACTGCGGACGCATCAGGACGGGAGCCGATCCCACGCCCTGATCGTTACAGGCGGCATGACGGCCGTCGATCTGAAGCCGCGCTTGCGCAGGTTCTGGACCAGAGCGCGCGACCCTTTCCGCCTGGGCATGCAAGGCGCGATCGCCGCAGCGGCGACGTACGGCGTGATGAGCGTTCTGGGCTGGCCTCACGCCGTCTGGGCCCTGATCTCGGTGCTGTTCGTCCTGCAGCTGAACAGCGACGCGACCCGCCAGAGCCTCTCGGACCGCCTCAGGGGCACGGCGGTCGGATCGCTGATCGGCCTGGCGGCCGTCGTCGTGCTGCCCGGCGAAGCCCAGGCTGTATGGCGCGTGCCGATCGCCTCCTTCGCCGCCATGGCCTTCGCCGTGTCCCATCCGCACCGCAGCTATGTGATGGTCGCGGCCATCGCCGTGGCTCTGGAGTCCTCCGATCCCGCGTGGACGGGCGCTCTGGAGCGTATAAGGGCCATCGCCATGGGCTCGTTCATGGCGATGGCCGTTTCGGTCCTGATCTGGCGCGAGCCCGCCAGGGTCCGGTCCATCCGCGCCCTGGCCGCGGTCCTCGAAAAATGCCGGGCGCTGTCCCGGGAGGTCGTTCGTCCCGCCAGCGACAGGCAGCAGCTTGACGAGCGCCGCGAACGGCACGCCGAGGTCCACCAGGCCCTGCGTCTGGCGCAGGCTTGCGTGGCGGACTGTCGCGACGGCAGCCGGACGGCTCTGGACCGGGTGGAGCGGCGGATCGAGCGCATCTGGCACGACCTCGTGTTCATCGATCGCGCCTCCGCCGGCGCTGCCGCCTGCCCGGGGCTGACGACAGTGAGCGAGGCCGTCTGCCGCCGCCTGGACCACGCCCGTCAGCGGCTGCTCAGGCCTGGCAAGGCGCCTGAACAGCCAGGCGAAGCCGGGGGCGCCGTGACATCGCCGCCCGGCGCCGGCGGGCCGCTGGCCTTCGCCCTTGAAGAGCTGCAGCGGGATCTGAGCTGTCTCGATCAGGAGATCACCGGACTGACGACGACGGATTCGCCCCGGTCGACGGCCAGACCGACCGGGTGAACGCCAGCGCCCCTGGAGCCATGCCCCTGAACTTGGGGGCGTCGGCGAGGGGGGCGACCAGAAGGGCCGCGTCGGAGGGCAGCTGGCGCTTGATGCGGTGGTAGAGGCGCGAGCGGGTCAGGGCGCTGACCACCAGATAGAGGCCGTCGGCGAGCCGACAGACCTGGCTCGCGGGGAAGACGATGTCGGCCGAGGCATCGATGTGAACAAGGTAAGGTCGGCTGCCTTCCACCTGCTCTTCGGGCGGGCTCATTCGTCGATGACGCTGATGTCGCCGTTGCGTTCCAGCGAGGCGGATTTGATGCTTTTCAGGTCGTTGTGGCCGGCCGCCCTGAGGGCCATGCGCAGGTCGCCCTTGCCGATTCCGGAGCGGCGCATGGCGGCCTCGTCGATCCGGCCGTCGCGCACCAGGGTGATGGACGAGCCCTTGGTGAGGGTGCTGAGCCAGGACCAGCGGGCCGCGGCCATGGCCAGAAGCCCGTGCAGGACGACCAGCAGGACGGTGGCGATGACCGTCGGCAGGAAGGGCGCGCTGCCGGTCAGGGCGCGGCTGAGATTCGATCCGACGATGACGGCCAGGATGATGTCGAGGGCGCTCCATTTGCCGAACGCGCGCGTGGCGGCGAAGCGCACGATCAGCACGCCCAGCACGAAGATCAGAACGGCCCGCACGGCCATCTGCAGGGCGCCGATGTCCTGCCCCTCGGTTCCGATGAAGGCGTGCAGGGTCTCCATCACGCGGCCAGGATGACGGCGAGGGAGCCGTCGGTTTCGAGAAACACGGCCTCGGCGTCCTCGACCCCGCGCCCGCCGGACTGGCGGATGGCGGCCTCGATCTCGTCGGCGGCGATGCGCTGGCGCCGCATGGCCTGGTGCAGCAGCTCGCCGTGGCGGACCAGAAGGGTGGCCTCGGCCTTGACCGCTTCATTGAACCACGGCCAGCGCACCGAGGCGGCCGTGACGAGGAATTGCATCCCCACCAGAAGACCCAGGGCGGTCACCCCCGCCACCAGCGACAGGGTGCTGCTGGTGATGACCGAGGCCAGGGTCGAGCCGATGGCGATGGTGATGATGAAGTCGAAGGCGTTCAGCTTGGCCAGGGTGCGCTTGCCCGAGATCCGCAGGATCAGGATCAGGGCCACATAGGCCGCCGGGGCGATCAGCAGGATGCGCAGCACCCCGTCCCAGCCGTTGAAGATGGCGTCAGGCATGGTTCCTCCTGCTCTCCGAACGGCCCCGGCTCAGGTTGGGTTGCGCCGGGGAGGCGCAAGCAGGGATGCAACATTCACGCGCACGAGAGTGAATGTTGACAGTGTGACGGAACCGTGTCCCACTGCGTCTCCGGGAGCGTCGCCATTCACGAGCGACGCCGAGGGAGGAAATGAGATGAGGGCGATACTTCTCGCGTCGGCTTGCGCCGTCGCCACCCTGGGGGCGTGGGCGCCGGTGCAGGCCCAGACGGCTCCAGCCGACCAGAATGACGAAGCACAGGACCGGACGGTCACATCGGTGGGGGAGGTGATCGTCACCGCGACCCGCCGGGCGGAGCGCATCCAGGATGTGCCCATGAGCATCACCACCCTGTCGCAGGACGAGCTGAACGAAAAGGGCATCGTCGGCTACGAAGGGCTGGCCACGGAAACGCCGGGCGTGGTGCTGAACCGGGCCAGCGCGAACTTCAACAATTTCACCGCGCGCGGCATCGCCACCAACGGCTACGGCGCCAATCTGCAGAGCACGGTGGCGATCTATATCGACGAACTGCCGATCTCCTCGAACGGCAACTCCACCATTCTCGACCCCAGCCTCTATGACGTGGAGCGGATCGAATTCCTGCGCGGGCCGCAGGGGACGCTGTTCGGTTCGGGCTCGCTGGCCGGGGCGCTGCGCATCCTGACCCACGCGCCGGATCCCAACGCCTTCGAGGCGTCGTTCCTGGGCGACATCGGGGTGACAGGCGATGACGCCCTGCGCCAGCGCTACAACGGCATGGTCAACATCCCGCTGGTGGAGGACAGGCTGGCCCTGCGGGTGGTCGGCTTCATGCGCGACGAGGAAGGCTACGTCGACAACATCGGCACGGGCGTCGAGAACGCGAACGCGCTGGAAAGCTGGGGCGGCCGCGCCACCCTGCTGTGGGAGCCGACCGACCGGCTGTCGGTCCAGCTGCGCGTGTCCCACGAGGAAAGCGACCCGCAGGACGCCTCGCTGACAAACCCCGACCTGGGCGTCTATGTCCGCCGGACGGATCGCCCCGATCTGTTCCAGAGCGACATGACCAACTACAACCTGACGCTGGAGTACCAGTTCGACGGGGCGCGCCTGACCAGTTCGTCGACCCAGTCCGACTACACCGGGCTGTTCTATGTGGACCTGGCCGGAACCTACGCCCAGGCCTTCCCCTTCGCTCTCGACGCCGACGCCTGGGACGACACCTTCGTCCAGGAGGTGCGGCTGGTGTCCGATCCGGGGGGAAGCTTCGACTGGTCGCTGGGCGGGTTCTATTTCCGCAAGCGGCGGGACGTGGATTACAACTATCGCTCAACCGAGGAATTCCTCGCCGAGCAGGGCTTCACCGGCCTCCCGGACGAGTATTATCTGCGGTTCGCTTCGCACTTCATCGCCCACGAGGTCGCCGCCTTCGGCCAGCTGACCTACCGCTTCACCCCCGACCTGTGGGTGACCGGGGGCCTGCGCTACGGCACGACCGACGCCCAGGGCTTCACCGAGCAGGGCGGCTACACATCGGACTACTTCACACGGGCCTACTGGGCGACGGTGCTCAACATCCCCACGCCGGGACCGCTCACCGTCACGGAATATGCGCCGGTCGCGGTCACCGGGGTGAAGGCCGAGGAGAGCGGCCTGTCGCACCGCCTCAGCCTGTCCTGGCGGCCGAGGCCGTCGGTGACCACCTATGCGGCGGTGTCCACCGGCTTCCGGCCGCCGATCGTCAACGCCCGCGCCGGCGCGGCTCCGCCCGCCGGATTCCCGGACGACATCGTCATTCCCTACGGCGCCACCTCCGACAATCTGACCAACTACGAGATCGGGATGAAGGGGCGGTGGTTCGGGGGACGGCTGGCCGCTGACGTCGCCGTCTACTGGATCGACTGGAACGACATCCAGGTGCAGGCCAACCGCGTCTCGGACTCGGTCCAGTTCGCCACCAACATCGGCGGGGCGACCAGCAAGGGCATCGAGATGTCGATCTTCGCCATTCCGGCCGACGGCTGGACGGTGGCCCTGACCGCCGGCTTCAACGAGGCCAAGGTCGACGACCTGACGCCGGAGGAGGCGGCGATCTCCGGGGCGGTGCTCGACGCGCGACTGGCCGGCCCCGAAGCCCAGGGCTCGGTGCGGGTCAGCTACGAGTGGCAGCCGTGGTCGGAGGTGGTGGCGAACGCCTCTGTCGCCGTCTCCCATGTGGGGAGCTTCCCCAACAGCTTCCCGAACACGCCCGGCCGGCCCTCGGTGCCGCTGTCGACCTATGACGACACGGACAGCTACACCTTCGTGAACGCCAACCTCGCCCTGGCCTTCGACCAGTTCACGGTCGCGGCCTATGTGGAGAATCTGTTTGACGACGACTCCGTCAACTACGTTCACCCTGAGGCCTTCATCGACGGTCGGTACGGCCGGCTGCGGCCCCGGACCGTCGGCGTGCGCGTGGGGTATGAGTTCTGATGGCCGTCTCCTCTCCAGCTGTCCCGGGCGCGCCAGTCGCGCGCCCGGGGATCCGGGCCTGGGTCGTGCTGGCGATCCTGTGTTTCGTCTATGTGCTCAACTTCCTGGACCGGCAGTTGCTGGGCATCCTGGCCAAGCCGATCCAGGATGATCTGGGCGTCACCGACGGCCAGCTGGGGCTGCTGACCGGCTTCTATTTCGCGCTGTTCTACTGCTTCCTGGCGATCCCGGTCGGCTGGCTGGCGGACCGGACCAACCGGACCAGGGTGCTGGCCATCGCCTGCGGCCTGTGGAGCGCGGCCACCGCCGCCTGCGGGATGGCCACCGCCTATCCGCAGCTGGCGATCGCGCGCATGGCCGTCGGCGTCGGCGAGGCCGGCGGGGTGCCGCCGTCCTACGCGATCATCTCCGATTATTTCCCGCGCGGCTCGCGCGGCACGGCCCTGAGCCTGTTCAACATGGGGCCGCCGATCGGCATGGCCCTGGGCGTCGCCTTCGGCGCCTCGATCGCCTCGACCTATTCCTGGCGCTTCGCCTTCATATGGGTCGGCGTCATCGGCGTGCTGACCGCAGCGGTCATCTGGATCTTCGTGCGCGAGCCGAAGAAGGGCGGTCTGGACGTGGCGCCCGCCGAGGCGGCGATACCGCAGGCCGAGCCGGCCGCGGCGGAAGCCAAGCCGGGCTTCTGGGCCACCTGCAGGATGTTCTTCACCGATCCGGTGCTGCTGCGCTGCGCCCTGGCCTGCGCCGCGACCCAGTTCATCACCTACGCCCTGCTCGGGTTCGCGGTGCTGTTCCTGATGCGCGAGAAGGGCATGACGCTGGAGGACGTGGCCGTCTGGTACGCCCTGGTGGTGCTGTTCGGCGCCAGCGCCGGCATGCTGGTCTCGGGCCGTCTCGTGGACCTGTTCGCGCGGCGCTGGAAATCGGCCTACGGCTATGTCCCGGCCATCGGCCTGGCCCTGGCGGCGCCGCTGTTCATCGGCTTCATCTGGGCCCCCAGCTGGCAGCTGGCCCTGATGTTCCTGCTGCTGCCCATGGGGCTGAACTATTTCTACCTGTCGCCGGCGGTGACGCTCGTCCAGGAGGAGGTGCGTCCCGATCAGCGGGTGCTGGCCGGGGCCCTGCTGCTGCTGGTGATGAACATGGTCGGGCTGGGCTTCGGCCCCACCTATCTGGGCTTCGCCAGTGACTTCTTCGCCCGCACCAATCCGGAGAATTCGCTCCAGCTGGCCTTCTACACCCTGACGCCGTTCTACCTGCTGGCCATCGGCCTGTTCCTGTGGCTGGCCCGGGCGCTGAGGCGGCAGTCCCAATCCCGAGAGGTCGCGGCATGATCCGGTCCACCCTGTGCATCATGGCGGGGCTGGCCGCCCTGCTGACGGCGACGTCGGCGTCGGCCCAGGACGGGCCGGTGGTCGAGGCGCCCGCCGGGTCCGTGAGGGGCGAGGCGCTGGACGGCGTCGCCGCCTTCCGCGGCATCCCTTACGCCGAGGCGCCGACGGGCCGGATGCGCTGGCGCGCCCCGGTCACGGCGCAGCGCTGGAGCGGCGTGCGCGACGCCACGCAGTTCGGCCCGGCGTGTCACCAGCCGCCGTCGCGGCCGGGCAGCATCTACGCCCCGGCGGAGACGCCGCGCATGAGCGAGGACTGCCTGTCGCTGAACGTCTGGACGCCGGAGAACGCGGAGCATGCGCCGGTGTTCGTGTGGATTCACGGCGGCTCGCTGACCGGCGGGTCGGGCGCGGAGGTCATGTACGACGGCGCGCGCATGGCGGCCGAGGGCGTGGTGGTGGTGACCATCAACTATCGCCTGGGCGTGCTGGGCTATCTGGCGCACCCCGATCTCAGCGCAGAGTCGCCGGACGGGGTGTCGGGCAACTACGGCCTGCTGGACCAGATCGAGGCCCTGCGCTGGGTCCGGCGCAACATCGCCGCCTTCGGGGGCGACCCGGACAACGTCACCATCGCGGGCGAGTCCGCCGGCGCCCTGTCGGTCATGTACCTGATGGCGGCGCGGCAGGCCCGGGGGCTGTTCCACAAGGCGGTGGCCCAGAGCGCCTACATGATCTCCACCCCCGCCCTGGACGAGACGGTGCACGGAACGCCGTCGGCGGAGGACGCGGGACTGGCGCTCAGCCGTCAGCTTGAGGTGAGGGGGCTGGTCCGGCTGCGCGCCATGGATCCGCAGGCCCTGACCATCGGCGCGGCCATGTCCGGCTTCCTGCCGCTGGGCAATGTGGACGGCCATGTGCTGCCCGCCCAGCCGGTGGCCGCCTTCGAGCGGGGCGAGACGGCGCCCGTGCCGATCCTGGCCGGATTCAACGAGGGCGAGATCCGCTCGCTGCGGTTCCTGCTGCCGCCGCCGCCGGCGAGCGCGGAGGCCTATGAGGCGGCCATCCGCGCGGCCTACGGTGATCTGGCCGATGAGATGCTGGCGCGCTACCCCGCCGGTGATCTGGACGAGGCCATGCTGGCGACCACCCGGGACGCCATGTACGGCTGGACCGCCGAGCGGCTGGTGCGCAGCCAGACCGCCCAGGGCCAGCCGTCGTTCCTGTACTTTTTCGACCACAGCTACCCGGCGGCCGATGCAGCCGGGCTGCACGCCTTCCACGCCAGCGAGATCCCCTATGTCTTCGGCGGGCTCGACCGGACGCCGCCGTTCTGGCCGGCGATCCCGGAAAAAACCGACGTTGAATCCGGTCTTTCCGACGCCATGCTGGGCTATTGGGTCAGCTTCGCGCGGGACGGCGCCCCGTCGGTCGAGGGCCAGCCGCACTGGCGGCCCTATGGCGAGGACCGGGCCTATATGGCCTTCGACCGGACGCCGGTTCCGGGCGAGCATCTGATGCCGGGCATGTTCGAACTGGTCGAGGCGGTGGTGTGCCGCCGCCGCGCCCACGGGGGCTTGCCCTGGCACTGGAACGTCGGCGTCGCCTCGCCGCCGCTTCCTCCGGCAGCGGCGTGCCGATGATCGACGGGGAGATGCAGTCCTTCCCGTTGACCCTCGACCGGTTCCTGGATCATGCCGCCAAATGGCATCCGGGCGTCGAGGTGGTCACGGCGCGTGGCGACGGGTCCAGCGCGCGGATCGGCTATGCGGCCCTGGCGGCGCGCAGCCGGAAGGTCTCCGGCGTGCTCACCGGCATGGGGGTGAGAGCGGGCGATCGCGTGGCCACCCTGGCCTGGAACACCCAGGCCCACGTGGAGACCTGGTACGCCATCATGGGCATGGGGGCGGTGTGCCACACGCTGAATCCGCGCCTGACCGAGGCGCAGCTGGCCGACATGGCGACCCAGTCACAGGCCCGCATCCTCATTGCGGGGGCGGACCTGGCGCCGCTGGCCCGCCGCATCGCCGCGCGCGCGCCGATGATCGAGCGGGTGCTGGTGATCGACGCCATGGAAGGGGACCGCCCGGGCGATCTGCTGGAGCCGCTGATCGAGGCCGCCGACAGCGCGGTGGTCTGGGGGGCGTTCGACGAGACCGCGCCCAGCGGCCTGTGCTTCACCTCGGGCACCACGGGGGCCCCCAAGGGCGTGACCTACACCCACCGGTCCAGCTTCCTGCACACCCTGCGGGTGCTGCAGGCGGACGTGATGGCCTTCACGGCCGACGACGGCATCCTGATGGCCGTGCCCATGTTCCACGCCAACGCCTGGGGCCTGCCGTTCGCGGCTCCGGCGGTGGGGGCCCGGCTGATCCTGCCCGGGCGTCATCTGGACGGCGCCAGCCTTGCGGCCCTGATCACTGCGGAGGACGCCACCGTGGGCGTGGGCGTGGCCACGGTGTGGCTGGCGCTGCTGGAGCATCTGGAGGCGACGGGCGGCGAGACCCCCTCCCTGAAGCGCATCGTGGTGGGCGGGGCGCCGCTGGCCCCGGCGCTGATGGAGCGCATCGAGCGGGGGCTGGGCGTCATGGTCCAGACCAGCTGGGGCATGACGGAGATGTCGCCGTCGGGCACGGTGGCGCGGCCGGGCGATCCGGACCGCGCCGCCCACAAGTCGGGCCGCCCGGCCATCGGCGTCGATCTGCTGCTGACTGACGCCGACGGGCGGGCGCTGCCGGAGCAGCGGGGCGTGGAAGGCCATCTGAGGGTGCGCGGGGCGGCCGTGATCCAGCGCTATTTCGGCGAAACCGACAGCGCCACGGATGCGGACGGCTGGTTCGCCACCGGCGATCTGGCGCGGATCAGCCCGGACGGCGACCTGATCATCACCGGCCGGGCCAAGGATCTGATCAAGTCCGGCGGGGAGTGGATCAATCCGGCCGAGATCGAGGCGGTGGTCAGCGAACACCCGGAAGTGTCCCTGGCCGCCGTGATCGCCCGATCGGATCCCAAATGGGGGGAACGGCCCATTCTGCTGGTCCAGACCCGGGAATCGGACACCATAAGCGACGAAGTCCTGCTTGCGCCGTTGCGCGAGCGGGTCGCCCCGTGGTGGATTCCCGACGCGGTCATCCGGCTGGACCGGATGCCGCTGGCCCCCACGGGCAAGATCGACAAGATGCGTTTGCGAGCAGACTATGGCGGCTGAGCCCATGACCAAGACCAAACCCGCGGCCGTCGCCGAGGCCAAGCCTCGCGAGGCGGTCGCGCGCGCGCCCGCCAAGCCGCGCAAGCGCCCGGTCAAGGAGCAGCAGCGCGCCGACAAGATGGAGCAGATCCTGGACGCGGCCGAGTACCTGTTCTCGGTGCACGGCCTGTACGGGGTGACGCTCAAGGACGTGGCCCAGAAGGTGGGCGTCCACCACACCCTGCTGAACTACTATTTCACCGACAAGAAGACCCTGTTCGACGCCGTGATCGCGCGGCGGGCCGGGGTCACCAGCGGCCTGCGCATGAAGGCGCTGGACGAGTACGAGGCCTCGTGCGGCGGCAGGCCCACGGTGGAGGGCGCCCTGCGCGCCTTCCTGGACACGGACCTGGACCTCTACAGCCAGGGCGGCGAGAACTGGAAGAACTACGGCGCCCTGGGCGCCCAGGTGTCCAACACCACCTACGGCGCCGAACTGTTCGACCTGCATTTCGACCCGCTGGTCCTGCGCCTGATCGACATCCTCAAGAAAGCCCTGCCGGACTGCGCCGAGGAAGACATCTTCTGGGGCTATCACTTCGTGACCGGGGCGCTGATGCTGACCCTGGCCCGCACGGGGCGGATCGACCGCCTGTCCGGCGGGCTGTGCAACTCGGACGACTTCGAGGCCGTGAAGGACCGCATGGCCGGCTTCATGGCCGCCGGTTTCATGTCGATCTGCAAGAGCAAGACGAACGGGGCCGGCTGAGCCCGCCCGCATCAAATCAAGTCGAGGACAGGAGAGTGGACATGGCGCTTCAGGGGCGTGTGGCGATCGTTACGGGGTCGGGCGGGGGGCTGGGCCGCGAGCACGCCCTGTACCTGGCCCGCAAGGGCGCGAAGGTCGTGGTCAATGACCTGTCGCAGGATGCGGCGGACGCCGTGGCCGGCGAAATCCGCGCCGCGGGGGGCGAGGCCCTGGCCGTGGCGGCCTCCGTCACCGACGAGGCCGCCGTCAGCGCCATGGTCAACCAGACCGTCGAGACCTGGGGCCGCATCGACATCCTGATCAACAACGCCGGCATCCTGCGCGACAAGAGCTTCGCCAAGATGGACATGGCCGACTTCCGCCTGGTGGTGGACGTGCACCTGATGGGCGCCGCCATCTGCACCAAGGCGGTGTGGGAGCAGATGCGCCAGCAGCAGTTCGGCCGCATCGTCATGACCACCTCGTCGTCGGGGCTGTACGGCAATTTCGGCCAGGCCAACTACGGCGCCGCCAAGATGGCGCTGGTGGGTTTCATGCAGACCCTGGCCATCGAGGGCGAGAAGTACGGCATCCGCGTCAACTGCCTGGCGCCCACGGCGGCGACCCAGATGACGGCGGGGATCCTGCCCGAGGCGGCGCTGAAGGCGCTGGATCCGGCCCTGGTCAGCCCGGCCCTGCTGCCGCTGGTGGTGGACGACGCCCCGACGCGCACGGTGATCTGCGCCGGCGCCGGGCACTTCGCCACGGCGGCCATCACCCTCAGCCAGGGCAAGTACATCGGCGGCGGCGACGACGCCGGCGAGCGCCTGATCGCGGCGTGGGACGCGGTGTCGGACCAGACCGGGGCCCTGGTTCCCGACTACGGATTCACCCAGGCCGAGCGCGAGGTTCAGAGCGTCGTGGCCGCGTCCGGGACCTGACGCCCGGCAGAAACAGGAGGTCGCCATGATCGACCGTCGCACGCTGATGATCTCGGGGGCCGCCATGGCGGGGCTCGCCGCCAGTCCGGTCCGGGCTTCGGATGCGCTGGAGCCCGTGGTGGCCCGGCTGCGCGGCTTTGTGGATGAGGGCGACCTGCCGTTCGCCTCGGTGCGGGTGGCGCAGCGGGGGCGGGTGCTGGCCGAGGCGCACATCTCGGGGCTCGAGACCATCGGGCCGCAGTCGATCTACCGCATCTACTCCATGACCAAGCCGGTGGTGGCGGCGGGCGCGGTCCTGCTGATCGAGGACGGCGCCCTGACCCTGGATGTCCCGGTGGCGGAGATCGTGCCTGAGTTCGCGGCGCTTCAGGTTCTGGGCGAGGGCGACGCACGCGTTCCGGCCCGGGTCATGACCGTGGGTCATCTGCTGACCCACACCTGCGGCCTGGCCAACAGCTGGGGCGAGGCGCGCGTGGCGCCGCTGTACCGCCAGGCCGGCCTGACCGCCGTGGCCTGGATGTACGACCCGGAGATCGGCGGGCTGGACGGGTTCGCGCGGCGGCTGGGCGACCTGCCGCTGGAGCATCAGCCGGGGGCCGACTGGCTGTACGGTTACGGCCTCGACATCGCCGGGCTGATCATCGAGCGGATCAGCGGCGAGCGGCTGGGGGATTTTCTGAAGCGGCGCATCTTCGAGCCCCTGGGCATGACGTCCACCGGCTTCTTCGTGCCCGAGGACCAGGCCGCGCGGCTGGCCGGCCTCTATACGGCGGACGAGGGCGGACTGACCCGGCTCGCCACCGGCGCCGAGCTGACCCCCCTGCGGCGGCCGCTGGCGGACTCGGGCAGCGGGGCGATGGTTTCGACCCTGGGCGACTACGGCCGGTTCGCCGACATGCTGGCGAACGGCGGGGCCGTGGACGGCGCGCGGGTGATGAGCCCGGCCTCGGCCCGCCTGATGATGACCCCCTGGGGGCCGCAGGATCACATCGAGCCGCGTCTGCGCCAGTTCTACGGCGGGCGGCTGGACGGCCGCATGGGACAGGCGCTGGGCGGGGTGACCCGGCTGGACGACGGGTCCGGTCCGGGATCGACCGGCGAATATGCGTGGGGCGGGGCGGCGGGCACCGGGTTCTGGGCCACGCCCGGCCTCGGTCTTTCGGTGACCATGATGACCCAGGTCATGCCCGCCGGCGCCGCGCCCCCGCGCGACGCCCTGAGGCCGATGATCTACCGGGCGCTGGCCGGGGCCTGACCCGACCAGCGCCCTGCACGGTCTGGTAAATCTCGAACAAGCCAGCCGCGCCGCTGGAACCGCCATGAGCGGTTCCAGCCACTTTTGATGATGGGCGCGCCCGCCGGTCGTTCTCAGTAGATTTCGAACAGACCGGCCGCGCCCATGCCGCCGCCGACGCACATGGTGACGACGCCGTATTTCGCGCCGCGCCGCTTGCCCTCGATCAGCACATGGCCGGTCATGCGGGCGCCGGACATGCCGTAGGGGTGGCCGATGGAGATGGCGCCGCCCGAGACGTTCAGGCGGTCATTGGGAATGCCCAGTTTGTCGCGGCAGTACAGCACCTGCACGGCGAAGGCCTCGTTCAGCTCCCAGATGCCGATGTCGTCCACGGTCAGGCCGTGCTGCTTCAGCAGTTTGGGCACGGCGAAGACGGGACCGATGCCCATCTCGTCGGGCTCGCAGCCCGCCACCGCCATGCCGCGATAGGCGCCCAGCGGCGTCAGGCCGCGGCGCTCCGCGTCCTTCGCCTCCATGATCACCGAGGCCGAGGCGCCGTCCGACAGCTGCGAGGCGTTGCCCGCGGTGATGAATCGGCCCTGCTCCACCTTTTCGCCGCCGCCGAAGACGGGCTTGAGCGAGGACAGGCCCTCAAGGGTGGTCTCGGGCCGGTTGCCCTCGTCCTTCGACAGGGTGACCGCCTTCGCGGAGACCTGGCCGGTGGCCTTGTCCTGCACCTGCATGGTGGTGGTCATGGGGACGATCTCGGCGTCCAGATGACCGGCCGCCTGGGCCGCCGCCGTGCGCTGCTGCGACTGCAGGGCGTATTCGTCCTGGGCTTCTCGCGAGATGCCGTAGCGGTCGGCCACCACCTCGGCGGTCTCCAGCATGGACATGTAGATGTGGGGCGACAGCTTCAGCAGCGCCTCGTCCTTCATGCGGTAGAGGTTCATGTGCTGGTTCTGGACCAGGGAGATGCTCTCCAGCCCGCCGCCCACGGCCACCTGCTGGCCGTCGATCATGACCTGCTTGGCCGCCGTGGCGATGGCCATGAGGCCCGAGGCGCACTGGCGGTCGAGGCTCATGCCCGCCACGCTGGCGGGCAGGCCGGCGGCCAGCGCCACCTGACGGGCGATGTTGGGGGAGGTGGGGCCCTGCTGCAGGGCCGCGCCCATGATCACGTCCTCGATCTCGGCCGGATCGACGCCCGCGCGCTCGACCGCGTGGCGCACCGCATGGGCGCCCAGCTGTTGCGGCTGGGTGTCGTTGAAGGCGCCGCGATAGGCCCGGCCGATGGGGGTGCGGGCGGTGGAGACGATGACGGCTTCGCGGGACATGGAGACACCTTTGATGGTTCGGGAGTGTAACAGTATTTGAACACGCCCACGCCTGACGGGCCAACGGAAAAGCGGCCCGCGACCCTCAAATCGCCGACTTTTCCGGCCCTAGTAGACGTCGCGGCGATAGCGGCCCTGGAGGATCAGGTTCTCCAGCGCCTCGGCGCCCAGGATTTCGCCCAGCGCCGCGTGGACGCCTGCACCCATGGCGACGGCGCCGCAGACGTGGATGACGGCGCCCCGGGCGATCCAGTCGCGCACCCGATCGGCGTGATCGCGCAGGTGATCCTGAACATACCGGCCCCCGGCCCCGCGCGAGAACACGCGGTCCAGCCGCTCCAGCGCGCCGCCGTCGCACAGGGCCTGCAGTTCGTCGTCAAGGATGCGGTCGTGGTCGGGATGGCGCTCGCCCAGGATCAGCCAGTTGGGGCCATGGCCGGCCGCCCGCCGTTCCCTGATGTGGGCGTGCAGGCCGGCCAGACCGCTGCCGGCGCCGATCAGGATCATGGGCGGCGACCCCTCCGGGCCGTGGAAGGCGCTGTTGGCGCGCAGGCGCAGGTCCACCGGCGCGCCGATGGCGCAGGCTTCGGTCAGCCAGCCGGACGCCAGACCGGGGGCCCCGTCCGGCCCGCGCATCAGGCGCACGATCAGCTCCAGCCGCCCGTCGGCGGGCAGGGAGGCGACGGAGTATTCCCGGTGGGCGTGGGGCGGCAGGCCGGGCGCCGCGGGGACCCCGATTTCGGCGATGTCGCCGGCGCGCCAGTCGGGCATGGCGCCGACGGGCTCCAGCGCGAGGCGCCACAGGCCCTCGCCGGGGCTGTCGGGGCCGTTCAGCCGCTCGCGCTCGATCAGACGCCATGGGGCATAGGCGGGGGGCGCCCAGTCCGGGGCGTCGGTCCGGCCGGTGATGCGGTTCAGCTGATGCTGCCAGTGGCGGATGGCGCCGGCGTCGCCGTCATCCACCTCCACGCGGTCGAACAGGGGGCGGGCGTTATTGGTCCTGAGCCAGTCGTCCAGCGCCTGGCCGAAGGCGCAGAAGCGGCTGTAGCTGCGGTCGCCCAGGGCCAGGACGCCGTAGGACAGGCCGGACAGGTCCAGCGGGGCCATGCGGCGCAGGAAGGCGACGGCGGAATCCGGCGCGTCGCCCTCGCCGGTGGTGGAGACGAGGAACAGGGCGCGGGGCGCGGCGGCGAGGCGGTCGGCGGTCAGGTCGCCGAGGCGGATCAAGGCCGTGGGGACGCCGCCGGCTTCCAGCGCCGCGGCGCTCCTGCGGGCCAGGTCCTCGGCGAACCCGGTCTGGCTGGCGAAGACCACGAGCACGGCGCCCGGGGCGCCCCCGGCCGTGTCGGCGGTCTTGCGGGCGCGGCGCAGGGCGATCAGCCCGATCAGGGCCAGCCACAGGATCACCGCGACGGCGGCCCAGGCCCAGCGGATGGGATCGGCGGTCATGCGTCGTCGTCCAGCAGGGCGGCGAAGGCGGGACTCAGTCGTTCCTCGAATCCGGCCGGTCCGCGCAGGATCAGGCGCACGGCCAGGCCATCGCGTTGGGCCCGGTCCATGCCCGCGTCGGGCCCCATGACGGTGAGGGCGCTGGCCAGGGCGTCGGCCTGCATGGCCGATGGATGCAGGACGGTGACGGACGACACGCTGTTGTCGACCGGGCGTCCGGTGCGGCCGTCCAGGGTGTGGGCGTAGCGGCGGCCCTCGTGCTCGAAGGCCCGCACCTGGTCGCCCGAGGTGGCGACCGCCAGATCATGCAGGGCGGCCAGCAGGCGGGGCGCCTCCAGACCCGGCGGCTGCGCCAGCTCCACCCACCACGGACGACCGTCGGGCTTGACGCCGCAGCCGCGCAGCTCGCCGCCGATCTCCACCAGATGATGGGACGCGCCCTCGGCGGTCAGGCGTTCGGAGACGGCGTCCACGGCGAAGCCCTTGGCCACGCCGGACAGGTCCAGCCGCAGGCCGCCGGGCTGAACCCGGCGGCCCTCCGCGTCCTGTTCGAGACGCCGCCAGCCGCCGGCGGCGCGGGCGGTTTCGATCTCGGCGTCAGATGGCGCATCCGCGCGCGGTCCCGGCGGGCCGAAGCCCCACAGGTCCACCAGGGCGCCCAGCGTCGGGTCGAAGGCGCCGTCCGTCTGCTGCGACAGGGCCATGGCGTAGTCCAGGACGTCAGCGAGGGGCCGGGGCAGGGCGTGGGCCTCGCCCGTGCCGGCGCCGTTGAAGCGGGACAGGGCGCTGTCGGGCCGCCAGTGGCTCATCTGGGCGTCCAC
>JBALUZ010000049.1:0-17168 GCA_036963825.1 Brevundimonas sp. | reverse complement strand
GATGGCCCCGGCGGGGCGGATCATTCTGGCGGTCGCGTCGCGCGGCGGCCTGTGGGCGCGGTCGGAGTCGACGCCGTTCGGCCATGGCCGGCCGTTCAGCCAGGGACAGGTGGAAGGCCTCCTGCGCGACGTGGAGCTTGAACCTCTGGCCTGGTCCCAGACCCTTTATGTGCCGCCGTGGAAGCTCCTGCTCGGCGCCGCCGAAGGCTTCGAACAGGTGGGGCGGATGCTGTTTCCCGCCGCCTGCGGGCTGATCCTGGTGGAGGCGGCGCGGCGCAGCTACGCCCCGCGCAAGGTCAGCGGCGGCGCCGCCGTGCCGGTGGAGGCGGCGCTGGGCAGGGGACTTCTGGCGCCGCGTCCGGCCTCGCGCGGCGCCGGGCGGTTGGACGGCGGCGGCGAACCCGCCTAAATCGGGCTCATGCGTCAACTCATTCTCATGCGTCACGCCCAGGCCGTGGGCGCCGCCCCGTCAGGCGGCGACCGCGAACGTGCGCTCAGTCCCGCAGGGCGCACCCAGGCGGTTCTTGCGGGCCGCGCCTTGAAGGACCGCGGCGTGCGGCCCGATCTGGCCATCGTCTCGGCGGCGCGGCGCACCCGCGAGACCTGGACGGGGGTGGCCGACGGCCTGGGGCTGGATCCGGCCCCCCCATGGCTGGAGGTCGACGCTGCCCTCTACAACGCCGACGCCGCGGCGCTGCGGCGAAAGGTGGAAGGGGCCGAGGAGCGGTGCGAGAGCCTGGTCCTGATCGCGCACAACCCCGGTGTTCATCAGCTGGCGTTCGACCTGCTCAGCGACGGCGGCGCCTCCGACCAGCTTCTGGACCGGGTCCGGGCGGGATTCGCCCCGGCCACAGCGGTGCTGTTTCTGGTGGATGCGGCCGGGCGCTGCACCTATGACGGGATCATCCAGCCCGACGAAACGGACAGGACGTGACGCCGGTCCACAAGATTCTCGCGGCGTCGGCGTGGGACGCCGTGCCGCCTGGCGGCGTCTGGGCGGGCTCGGATGTGGACCGCGCCGACGGCTTCATCCATCTGTCCACCGACGCACAGCTGCATGAGACGGCGCGCAAGCACTATGCGGGTCGGAAGGGCTTGATGATCCTGACGCTGGACGCTGACCATCCGCCGCTGAAGGCCCTGATCCGCTGGGAGCCGTCGCGGGGCGGGGATCTGTTCGCGCATATCTATGGCGAGCTGCGCGCCGAATGGGTGCTGGCCGCGCGAGCGGCCGAGGTCGACGAGGACGGACGCCTGGAGGTGGCCCCATGAGCCTTGTTGACGATCTCGGCGCGGCGGCCCTGCGGCGCCTCGATCCCGAAACCGCGCACCAGATGGCCTTGAAGGCGCTGAAAGCGGGGCTGGGAGGGCGACAGGACCCCCGGGACGCTGTGCTCTCGACCCGCCTGGCCGGGCTGGATCTGCCCAACCCCGTCGGTCTGGCGGCCGGTTTCGACAAGAACGGCGAGGCGCTGCACGGCCTGGCGCGGGCGGGGTTCGGCTTTGTGGAGTGCGGCTCGGTCACGCCGCGTCCCCAGCCGGGGAATCCGAAGCCGCGCCTGTTCCGCCTGTCGGATGACCGCGCCATCATCAACCGGATGGGGTTCAACAACGCCGGTCTGGAGGTCTTTGCGCGCAACCTGTCGCGGCGTCCCTCCGGCGCGGTGATCGGCGCCAACCTGGGGGCCAACAAGGACACGGAGGACAAGGCGGCGGACTATGTGACCGGGCTGACCCGCCTGCGGGGGCTGGCGGACTATTTCACCGTCAATGTGTCGTCGCCCAATACGCCGGGTCTGAGAAACCTCCAGGGGCGTGCGGCGCTGGACGACCTGCTGGGGCGGCTGGCCGAGGCGCGCGGGCCCGAGCCGCTGTTCCTGAAGATCGCGCCCGACCTGACCGAGGCCGAGATCGTCATGATCGTGGAGGCCTGCCTGGCCCACGGGCTTGACGGTCTGATCGTGTCGAACACCACCCTGGACCGACCCGCCACCCTGCGCTCGGCGCACGCCGGCGAGAGCGGCGGCCTGTCGGGCGCGCCGCTGAAGGACAAGGCCCTGACGGCCCTGCGCTGGGCCCACGCGGCGTCCGGCGGACGGCTGGCGTTGATCGGCGTCGGCGGGATCGCATCGGGCGCCGACGCCTACGCCCGCATCCGCGCGGGCGCCGCCGCGGTGCAGATCTACTCGGCGCTCATCTACGAGGGGCCGGGGCTGGTCATGCGCATCCGCCGGGAGCTGGCCGATCGGCTGCGGGCGGACGGCTTCGGTTCGGTGCAGGACGCGGTCGGCGCGCGCTGAGCCTACCAGTCGGGCCGGATGGACAGCTGGAAGGCCAGAACGCCCTCGCTGCGCTCGCGCTCGAAGTCCCGTCCGGCCAGCTCCCGCACCTTGTGCTTGCGATAGACATAGCCGAACGAGGTCTGCATGTCGCCGCGCCGCCACGCCACGCCCACCTGGGCGTCGCCGATGAAGGCGCCGGAGTCGTGGCTCATGCCCGAACGGACGAAATCGCCTTCGCGGGTGCGGGCGAAATTATAGCCGACGGCCCGCCGCGAGCCTGCGGCGAAGACGTACCAGCGGCCCTGATCCTCGTCGAAGGCCGTGTCGCCGTCCGGCACCAGCCGGTCCATGCCCGAGCCGATGCGGATGGTGGCGCCGGCTTCGGCGGAACCGCCTTCACTGCCCACCCCGAGCCCCGCATGGGGGATCAGTTCGACCTGCAGGCCTGTTTCCGCGTCGTAACTGCGTGCAGGCCAGCCGCGGGTGTAGCTGAGCCGGTAGACGTCATCCTCCAGCACTGCGCCGTCGCGGGGGCTGAAGGCCAGGGCGGCCCCGTCGGCGCGCAGCCAGTCGCCCGAGCGGCTCAGCCGCAGTCGCTCCACGGCGCCGGTGGGCGTGTCGCGCCAGGCTTCGGTGACCACCTCGCCGCGGCCGGGGCTGAATGCGCGGTCCGACAGTCGAAACGCGGCGCCGAAGCCGCTGTCCGCCGTCTCGAAGTCCGGGCTGTCGGTGAAATCGGATCGGAAGGACCCGACGCTCCAGGCGCCGGGGACAGCGTGGGGCTGCGCCGCCCAGGTCTGGCAGGCTGCAGGCGTTGCGGCGGTCAGCGCCGCCGCGCCCAGTCCACAGGCGATGAAGCCTCCAGATCTCATCAACGGCCTCCCTACCGCCAACGATGGGCTCAGACTGGGGGCGATCGCCGCCCGTGTCATCTCAATTCGCCCGCTACGCATCCAGACCGGACAACGTGCGCCGCGTCACCTCTGTTCCTGAACCCGGCGCAAGGGGAGGATGGACCGGGTTCAAGACAGGGTGATTAGGTCCCGCCTACTGGCAGGCCAGGCACTCGTCGTAGTCCGTGCGGGCGGCGGCGAACAGGTCGGGCTGGTTCGGGTCGACCTCCACCTCCGCCTTGTCCGCGGAGCCCGCGAAGGCGGCGCGCTGAACCGACTTGGAGCGCAGGTAGTACAGGGACTTCATGCCCTGCTCCCAGGCGCGCCAGTGCAGCATGTGCAGGTCCCACTTGTCCACGTCGCCGGGGATGAACAGGTTCACCGACTGGGCCTGGCAGATCTCGGGCGTGCGGTCGGCGGCCAGCTCCACCACCCAGCGCTGGTCCAGCTCGAAGGCGGTCTTGAAGATGGCCTTCTCGTCATCCGTCAGGCCGTCCAGGTGCTGGACCGAGCCTTCCTGTTCGAGGATCGAGTTCCACACGGCGTCGGTGTTCAGGCCCTTGGCCTCCAGAACCTGCTCCAGATAGGGGTTCTTGACCGCGAAGGAGCCCGACAGGGTCTTGTGGGTGTAGATGTTGGCCGGGATCGGCTCGATGCCCGCCGAGGTGCCGCCGCAGATGATCGAGATGGAGGCGGTGGGGGCGATGGCCAGCTTGTGGCTGAAGCGCTCCATGACGCCGCGCTCGGCCGCGTCCTCGCAGGGGCCCTTTTCCTCGGCCAGCACGCGGCTGGCCTTGTCGGCCTCGCGGCGCAGGTGCTTGAACAGGCGCATGTTCCACGACTTGGCCATGGCCGACTCGAAGGCCACGCCCTGGGCCTGCAGGAACGAGTGGAAGCCCATCAGGCCCAGACCCACCGAGCGCTCGCGTTTGGCCGAATAGACCGCCGCCTTCATTTCCGGCGGGGCGCGGCGGATGAAGTCCTCGAGAACATTGTCCAGGAACCGCATCAGGTCCTCGATGAACCGGGGCTCCTCGCGCCATTCCATGAAGGTCTCGGCGTTGACCGAGGACAGGCAGCACACGGCGGTGCGGTCGATGCCCAGGTGGTCGGCGCCGGTGTGCAGCATGATCTCGCTGCACAGGTTCGACTGCTTCACCTTCAGGCCCAGCTCCTGCTGGTGCTTCGGCATCGCCTTGTTCACGGTGTCCGAGAAGATCAGGTAGGGCTCGCCGGTCTGCAGGCGGATCTCGAGGATCTTCTGCCACAGGTTGCGGGCGTCCACCGTCTTCATCACTTCGCCGTTCTTGGGCGAGAGCAGGTCGAAGGTCTTGCCGTCGCGCACCGCCTCCATGAAGGCGTCGGTGATGTTGATGCCGTGGTGCAGGTTCAGGGACTTGCGGTTGAAGTCGCCCGACGGTTTGCGGATTTCGAGGAACTCCTCGATCTCGGGATGATGCACGTCCAGATAGACGGCCGCCGAGCCGCGGCGCAGGCTGCCCTGGCTGATGGCGAGGGTCAGGGAGTCCATCACGCGGATGAAGGGGATGATGCCCGAGGTCTGGCCCTGGCCCTTGACCTTCTCGCCGATGGAGCGGACGCCGCCCCAGTAGGTCCCGATGCCGCCGCCGTTGGAGGCCAGGGCCACGTTCTCGTTCCAGACCGACTGGATGCCGTCCAGCGAGTCCCCCACCGCGTTCAGGAAGCAACTGATGGGCAGGCCCCGGTCGGCGCCGCCGTTGGACAGCACCGGGGTGGCCGGCATGAACCACAGCTTCGACATGTAGTCGTAGACGCGCTGGGCGTGTTCGGCGTCATCGGCGTAGGCCGTGGCGACGCGGGCGAACATGTCCTGGTAGGACTCGCCCGGCAGCAGATAGCGGTCCTCCAGCGTCTTCTTGCCGAAGTCCGTCAGAAGGGCGTCGCGCGAGCGGTCGAGCTGGATGCCCTGGACCACGCTCAGGGCAGGTCGATCCGCGGTCAGATTGACCACCTCGGCCGTCTTCGCCTTGGGTTCGAAATCCGCCTTCAACGCTTCACCACCAGCCATATTCGTCTCAGCCCTGAACTAATCGTTTATGGGAGCCTTGTTCCGAGCCCAGACACTAAATCTGGTGTTCGAAGGCCCCCGCTCGCCTAGATGTATGGGCGCACATCCCTAACGTCCCGTAAAGCACTTGACCGGGCCGATGTCTGTCGAATCGGTGGAGCGGTTCTCGCAGCCTGTGGAAATTCCCCGAAAACGCGATGTGACAGTTCGAAAAAAGTGATCGCGGAAACATTTCACGAAGCCGTGAGGCGGGCCTCGGCGGAACGGCGCCGACAGCGTGACCGTTGCAGGATGATCATGCGTGCTTTTCCCTCCCTCGACCGTCCCGAAATGGGCCGGCTGGCCCACCGCCTGCTCACCCTGGCGCGCAGCGAGATCGGGCCGTTGACCGCCCTGTTCGTCGGCGCGGCCGGGGTGCTGACCTTTGTCGAGATCGCCGACGACATGACCGAGGCGGACGGGCGCGCGCTCGACGGGATGATTCTGGACGCCCTGCGCCCCCACGCGGACCCCGGACACGCCTGGGGTCCATGGTGGCTGGAGGAGGCCATGGCCGACCTCACCGCCCTCGGGGGCATATCGGTGCTGGGCCTGTTCGCTTTGGCCGTGATCGGCTTCCTCCTGATCCAGAGAAAGCGTCTTTCGGCCCTGATGCTGGTCGCGGGCCTGGCCGGCGGGGTGGCGCTGAGCGAAGGCTTCAAGAGCGTGTTCGAACGGGAACGGCCGCCGGCGCAGTTCCAGGCCGTGGACACCATCAACGCCAGCTTCCCGTCCGGCCACGCCCTGTTGTCGACGGTGTTCTACCTGACGGTGGGCGTGATGCTGGCCAGGGTCCTGCCGAGCAAACGCCTGAAGGTCTGGGTCATGGCCATGGCCGTGATCGTGGCCATGCTGGTGGGGCTCAGCCGGGTTTATCTGGGCGCCCACTGGGCTACGGACGTGTTCGCCGGGTGGAGCCTGGGCGCCGCCTGGGCCATGGTCCTGTGGCTGGCGGCCCACCTGATCGAACGCTTCCAGCGCCGCCATCACGCGCCGCTGCAGGATGAGCCCGCGCCCGGATAGAGCCGCCGCGATGTTGCTGGCGGCGCTTCAGAACAGGCCCGCCGTGTAGGCGACATAGCCGGCGTAGGCGGCGACGAGCAGGCCGCCTTCCCGCCGGCTCAACCGCCTGCCCGAGAAGGCGAAGAGCATCACCACCAGCAGCACCGCCACCAGCGCCCGGATGTCGAAGGCCATGATTCCCGCCGGCACCGGGGTGGGGGCGATCGCGCCTGTGACGCCGCCGATGAACAGGATGTTGTAGATGTTGGAGCCGAGCACATTGCCCAGGGCGATGTCGCCCTGCTTGCGCCAGGCGGCCGCCGCGGACGTCACCAGTTCTGGCAGGGACGTGCCCACCGCCACGATGGTGAGGCCGATGACGGTGTCGCTGACCCCGAGATCCCCGGCGATGCCCACGGCGGAATTCACCAGCAGCCCGCCCCCGGCGACCACGAGCGCCAGTCCGGCGCCGAACAGGAGAAGGGCCACCCAGAGCCGGCCTCGCGGATGGTCCTGGGCCGCCAGGGCCGGGTCCACCTGGTCCGCCGCCGCGCCGCGATCGTAGGCGGCGGTGTGCGACCCCCCCAGACGCTCCTGGCGATAGGCGTAGACGATGTAGGCCGCCATCATGAGCAGGAACGCCAGTCCGGTGGCGCGGGACAGGCCCACGGTCGCCCCCGCCGCCAGCAGCGCCGCCGCCGCCAGCAGGCCCACGCCGCCGTCGCGCCACAGGGTCCGGCGGTCAACCGCGATCGGGGCGATCACCGCGGCGGTTCCGAGGATCAGAAGGGCGTTGGCGATGTTCGACCCGACGATGTTGCCGACGGCGATGCCCGGCGACCCCACCAGGCTGGCCTGCAGGCTGGCGGCCAGCTCGGGCATGGAGGTGCCCATGCCCACGACGGTCAGCCCGATGAGCATGGGCGACAGCCGCAGCCGCTCGGCGATCCGGACCGCGCCGCGCACAAGCACGTCGCCGCCGGCGATCAGCAGGACCAGACCAAGCAGGAGGATCAGGGCGTTGGACAGCATCGTGTAATCGGGCCTTTCGCGGGGTCTTGCGGTTGCACCGTCGGCGCTTCGAGACGGCCGTCGCCGGCCGCCCGGCGCCGCCTGCGGCGGGTCTTGCGCTGACGTCGTGAGATGATCGAAACCTTATGCCGGGTCGGGGCGGGCTCGCCTAGACTGAGGTCAATTCGCCCTCGGCGATGCTGAATTTCCACGCTGACAGCGACAGTCGACCGGATGTCTCGGCGTCGCGTATCCAGGGAAAGGTCCTGAGATTCGCCAGCGACTGGCGCAGCACGGCGTCCTCGATGGCCGCCTCGAAGGTCTCGCCCGCGCCCTGCTCGGGCATCGGCCACATCACGGGCTCGGCGATGTCCACCCATGGGCCCAGGAAGTCCGGCGCGTTGCGCACCGGGCCGTGGATCATCGCGTGGATCCCGTCGCAGCGGGCGTGGCCCAGCAGAACGATGCGCCTGACCTTCAGGATCTTGACGGCGTACTCAAGCGCCGCGCTGGTGCCGTGGCAGCCGCCGTCAGGCGCGTACTCCGGCACCAGGCCGGCCACATTGCGCACCACGAACAGGTCGCCGGGTCCGGCGTCGAAGATGGTCTGCGGGTCGATCCGGGCGTCGGAGCAGGCGATCACCGCAGTGGCCGGCTGCTGGCCGCGCCGGCCGAGCCGGGCGTACCTGGCCGCCTGCCGGGGCCACACGCTGGCGCGGAATCGGCGATAGCCCGCCATGAGGGGATCGTTCGCGTCCTGGTGCATGGGCGGGTTCCGTCCGGGGCTGCGCTCAGACACGGATGTCGAAGGTGTGCCGGCTCGGGCGGCGGGCGGCGGTGTCGTCAACAATGGCGGCGGGAGCCTCGACCGGGCGAGCGGTCGGCGAGCTTTGATGGGCGGCGGCCCGGGCCGTCATCTGCGCCAGGTGAATCGCCGCGGCGTGCATGCCCGGTGCGGGCACGGGATTGATCCTCACGGCCGCCTCCCGGGACCGGCGCGGCGCAGGCAGCCCGTCGGCGCCCGGCGGAGGGCGGCGGGTTCCGGCCTGCGGTTGTCTGCTTGCTTCATCGGGCCTCGCTTCGATCGTCGCCGGCGGCGCGATCCTGATCGGTCGGTCGGGAGATCGGGTCGGCGGGTTGGGGCGGCCCGCCGACCCGTGGGCGCTAGCGCGACGCTGTCGTCGCCGGACGGTCGTCAAAGGCCGCGAGCCGGTCCTTGACGGCCAGCTTCTTCTTCTTGATGCGCGCGACAGTGCGGTCGTCGGGTCCGCCGGGACGCGAGCGTTCGTCCCGCAGCGCCATCTCCAGCAGGGCATGGAACCCTTGCAGCCGGCGCGCCAGCACGGTGGACATTGAGCCTCTCCTTCCCAGATGGGGAGCGCCCGAAGCCGGAGCCGTCGTTTTCGATGGGCAGGAAAACGCCGGACCCTTCATCGAGCTCACCCGATGCGGTCCGACATCACGATCACGGTGATCGTCAGAGGGGCCCGGGCCGCATGCGCACTGTGCGGACAGGGGCGCCCGTTCGCCAATCAGAAGTGATGATGCGCGTCATAAACGGCTGTCATGCGGCGGCGGGGCGCCGCTCCAGCGAGCGCAGGACCTCCTGCGCCAGCAGGGCCGCCGGACCGCCCGCGCCGCGCGCCGACACCAGGGCGATCTCGGTGTCCGTCAGGACGGGGAGGGGCGCGCCCAGAACCGTCAGGTCGCGGGGCGCCATGGCGGCGGGCAGCACGCCGACGCCCAGGCCGGCGCGCAGGGCCGCCATCTGGCCGGACAGGCTGGGCGAGGTGAAGGAGGCCCGGAACGCCACGCCGGCGTCGGTCAGGGCGCCCAGGGCGCGCTTGCGATAGATGTCCGGCGCAGGCGCGATGATCAGCGGCAGGGGCGAGGCCTCGACGAGGGATGCATCGAGCGCCACCCACACCAGCGGTTCGGTCCACACCCTCACCCCGAGGTCAGGGCCCACCGGCTCCCGCTTGATCAGGGCCAGATCCAGCATGCCGCGGGACATCTGGTCCAGCAGGTTGGCGGTGTAGTCGCAGGTCACCGAAAGCCGGATGCGCGGGTGGCTGCGCGCAAATGCGCCGAGAATGCCGGGCAGATGCATGGTCGCGATGTCCTCGGGCGCGCCGAACCGCACCTCGCCCTCCAGATCGCCCTCCCCCAGGGTCGCCACGATCTCGTCGTTCAGCCGCAGCAGCCTGCGCGCCTGGGGCAGCAGGGCGGCGCCTTCGGTGGTCAGGCCGACCCCCTTGCCTGTCCGCTCGAACAGGGGCGAGCGCAGCTGATCCTCCAGCCGACGGATCTGAAGGCTCACAGCCGGCTGGGTGCGGCCCAGCAGGGCGGCGGCGCGGGTGAAGCTGCCGGTTTCGACCACCGTGACGAAGGCGCGCAGCAGGTCGAGATCGAGATTGACCGCGCGGTCCATCATCGCATTAGCGTCCGTTATGACTCTCATCAAACCAATAAACTGGATCGTCGTCCCGGTCGAGGCCATTCGGGCGCACCCTCAACGGAACCGGTTTCATGCCCGACCTCTCCACGAGCCTTGCGCTTCTCACCTCTCCGGCCATCCTGTTCTTCTTCATCGGCGCGGCGGCGGCCTTCGCCCGCTCGGACCTGGCGATCCCCGAGCCGGTCGCCAAGGCGCTGTCGCTCTATCTGATGCTGTGCATCGGCTTCAAAGGCGGGGTGGAGGCGCGCCTCGCCGGGCTGAACGGCGACTTTCTTGCCGCCGGCGCCATCGGCGTCGGCCTCAGCGCGCTCATGCCGCTGCTCGCCTTTCTCATCCTGAAGCGCGCCACTGCGCTGGACCGCGCGACCCTTTGCGCCCTGGCCGCGACCTACGGGTCGGTGTCGGTGGTGACCTTCGCGGCCGGCCAGCAGCACATCGAGACGCTGGGCCTGCCGTACGGCGGCTACATGGCCGCGGTGCTGGCGCTCATGGAGACGCCCGCCATTCTGACCGCCCTGATCCTTCTGAACGGGGCGGGGCGCGGCGAACCCGGGCGCCGCCGCACCATTCTGAGGGAGGTGTTCGTCGGCGCCGCCACGGTGATGCTGCTGGGCAGCTTTCTCGTCGGTCTGGTCTCGGGCGAGTCCGGCATGGCGCGCCTGGAGGTCTTCGTCGGCCCGCTGTTCCAGGGCGCCCTGTGCATCTTCCTGCTCGACATCGGCCTGATCGCGGCCCGCCGTCTGATGGAGGGCGGACGCAAGCTGTCGCCCGGCGTCATCGCCTTCGCCGTCGGTTTCCCCCTGCTGTCCGCCGCTGTGGCGCTGGCGGCGGCCGGCCTTGCGGGCCTCGACCCCGGCAACGCCGCCCTGCTGACGATTCTCGCCGGTTCGGCCTCCTACATCGCGGTTCCCGCCGCCATGCGTCTGGCGGCGCCTGACGCCGACCCGGGGGTGTTCGTCACCGCGTCCCTGGCGGTCACCTTTCCGTTCAACCTGACGATCGGCATTCCCCTGTACGCGGCCTGCGCGGTCTGGCTGTGGGCGTGACCGGCGGGCCGCGCGCCGCGGCGGACCAGGGCCGCCGGCTCAGACGGACGTCCGGAGCCCGGCGGATTCCGCGGCATCGCCGCCCAGAAGCTGATCCACCGCCGCCTGGAAGCCGCACGCCGTCAGCGGCTTCTCAAGCACCGCGTGGGCGCCGATGGTCCGGGCGACCGCGAGCAGATAGCCCGCGTCCATGCTGCCGCCGCTCGACATGGCGAGGATGCGCACGGACGGACGGATCTGACGCGCCTCCATGATCGTCTCCAGGCCGTCCATCTCCGGCATCAGCATGTCCAGCACCATGAGATCGATGGGCGCCGCCTGCAGGATCCGAATGGCCTCGCGGCCGTCCGCCGCCTGGACGACGGCGTGATCCCCGTCGCGCAGGAGTTCCGTCGCTATCGCCCGGATGGTCGGATCGTCATCGACGATGAGAATGGCGGCCATGGTCTTGCTCCCGACGCCGAGCCTCGCACGGATCGGGCGCCGATCCCTTAACGGAAACGCTTAACATCTCAGGCCGCCGCGTCCGGAAGCATCAGGACGGAGTCCGGCGCCATGGGCCGGTGGAAGTGGAAGCCCTGAAGATGGTGTGCGCCGGCCGTGCGCAGGAAGGCGGCCTGTTCCGCCGTCTCCACCCCTTCGCAGGTCACCTTCATGCCGAGGGCGCGACCCACGCCGATGACCGCCTGAATGACGGCTGCGGAGGCCGTGTCGGCCAGACAGGTGTTCACAAAGCTGCGGTCGATCTTCAGCGTGTCGAAGGGCAGGTCCCTGAGCGCGTGAAAGCTGGTGTACCCGGCCCCGAAGTCATCCAGGGCGACCCGCACTCCGAGGGTCTTCAGCGCAGCGATGGTGACGGCGGCGCGCGGGACCTCCAGCATGGCGGTCTCGGTGACCTCGATCTCCAGCCGCTCCGCCGCGAACGCCTCGGCTCTGAGCGCGGTCGCCACCCGGTCGGCGAAGCCGGGGTCCTGGAATTCCTCGGGAAAGACATTCACCGCGACCCTCGTGGCTGACGGCGCGGCGAAGTCCCGCATGGCCCGGACGAGCACGAAGTCGGTCAGGCGGGGGCCCAGGCCCGCCGAGGCGATTGCGGGCAGGAATTCGTCCGGCGACAGCGGCCCGCGGGTGGGGTGATCCCAGCGGATCAGGGCCTCGACCTTGCCGCACGCCGCGCCGTTGCGGTCGACGATGGGCTGATAGGCGAGCTTCAGGGCGCCGTCGGCCATGGCCCGGGCGATGGCGGACTCGATGGGGTCCTCGGGCGCTCCGTCGGCGAACAGGACCGTCAGGGTGCGGGCGAGCATGGCCTGCAGCGTCGCCACGGGGGCGTCGAGGGCGCCGCCGCCCGCGCGGGCCTCCGCCTCCACCGCCGAGGCGGCCGCCGCCACGGCCCGGGCGCCGATGCTCAGGCTCATGGACTTCAGGGCGTGGGCGGCGCGGGCCGCGGCGTCCATGTCCCGGGCCTCCACCGCGGCGTCGATCTCGCCCGCGCGCAGCGGCGCATTGGCGCGATACAGACCCTGCACCCGGTCCAGAAACTCGGGCTTGCGCGCGGCGATGGCGTCCAGTTCGGCCCGGATCCGGCCATCGAACAGCGCATCATCCGCCCCGGCCCCGGGCGCGTCGGCCGCGGGCGCCGGCGCCGCCACGGCCTTGCCGGCGCAGGTCCGCTGCAGGGCCTCCGCCAGGTCGTGGACGGTGAAGGGCTTGTAGACGACGCCGTCCATGCCGGCCTCGCGCCACGCGTCCGCTCCGGCGCCGATCACGTGGGCGGTCAGGGCCAGAATCGTCGTGCGGGCGCGGCCCGTCTCCAGGTCCTCCGCCCGGATGCGCGCCGTGGTCTCGAAGCCGTCGAGGCCCGGCATGGATCCATCCATGAACACCAGGTCGAACGTCTCGACCCGCATCCGCGCGATCGCGGTTTCGCCGTCCTCGGCCAGGACGACGTCGACCCCCAGCTGCCCGAGCGTTTCCGCCGCCACTTCCCGGTTGACGTCCGAGTCGTCCACCACCAGCACCCGCGCCCCGGGGAACCGGGGCAGGTGGTCTGCGGCCTGGGTCCTGACCGGATCGGGCCGGGGGGCGCGCCCCTGGCTGACCTGCTCCAGCACCGTCATCAGATCGATCCGGCGCAAGGGTCGGGACAGGATGGCGTCGGCGGTCGTGTCTTCCTCGTCCAGGGCGATGCGCACCGCCCCGGGAGCCATGGCCGCGGCCGCCGGCCCGAACATCAGTCGCGCCGCGCCGGGCTCCGTGCGCGGCGCCGACAGGGCGTCCAGGTAGAGCGATATGGCCTGCGTCGACACCGGGCCGACGTCGCCGACGGCCGCCGCAAGGCCGGACAGGTCGGCGAAGGGCGGGACCTCGCCGGCGGGGGGCAGGGGCGCCGAGAAGGCGAAGCGCGAGCCGCGCCCCACTTCGCTCTCCAGCCTCCATTCGCCCGCCATGGCCCGCACCAGACGGTCGCAGATGGCCAGGCCGAGGCCGGTGCCGCCATACCGGCGCGTGGTGGACTGATCGGCCTGGGTGAAGGCGTCGAACAGGGTCGGCAGGCGGTCCGCAGGGATGCCCGGGCCGGTGTCCTCCACGGCGACCAGCACATGGCCGGGCGCCGCGGGGTCGGCCTCAGCGCGGATCAGGACCCCGCCGGTCTCGGTGAATTTGATGGCGTTGTTGACCAGATTGCTGATCACCTGGCGCAGGCGCACGGGATCGGCTGAAACCAGCGGCAGGCGCGGGTCCACATAGACCGCCAGATCAAGCCCCCTGGCGCGCGCGCGCTCCAGGAAAAGGCTGGCCACGTCCTCCGCCACCTCGGCCAGATCGACGGGCAGGATCTCCAGCTCCATCTTGCCCGCCTCGACCTTGGAGAAGTCGAGGATGTCGTTGATGACGCCCAGCAGCGACCGGCCGGACTTGGCGATCACGTCGGCATGGCGGCGCTGGCGGGCCGGCAGGTCGGCCCGGGTCAGCATGTCGCTGAGCGCGAGGATGCCGTTGAGCGGGGTGCGGATCTCGTGGCTCATGACCGCCAGGAAGTCCGACTTGGCGGCGTTGGCGCTTTCCGCCGCGTCCCGGGCGCGGGCCAGATCCGCTGTGCGGGCGGCGACTTCATCCTCCAGGGTCTCCACCTGCAGGGCGATGCGCGCGTCCCGCTCCCGCACGCGCGCCAGCATGACGTTGAAGCCGCGCACCAGATCGCCCACCTCGCCGTCCGCCTCGATGTCGGCGGGGCGGGTGTAGTCATGGGTGGCCTGCACCTGATCCATGTGCCCGGCCAGGGCGCCGATGGGGCCGCTGATGCGCCGGGCCAGACGCATGGCCACCGCCAGACCCGCCATCAGGGCGACGGCGGCGCCGGCCAGGCTGATCCAGAGGGCGAAAAGGATGCGCTCGCGCACGCCCGGCGCGCGGCTGAACAGGACGATCTCGCCCACGGTCTCGCCGTGGCTGATCACGGGCGCCCGCGCCTCCAGGCTGTCGGTGGTTAGGATGGCCCACAGCGAGGGCCGCTCGCCCTCGCGCACCTGGGCGTCCCGCGCCAGGCGCAGCCCCCCTCCGGTCTCGGCCAGCACGGCGCCGTCCCGGGTCTCGATGCGGGCGTAGGTCACGTCGGGCATCTGCCGGATCGAGCGCACCCCTGCGAACGCGCCGCGGCGATCCCGGGCGCGCACCGCCTCGGCGGACAGGGAGCCGATGACCCGCGCGGCCTGGGTCAGGCGCTCGACCTCCAGATCGGCCTGACGACGGGCCTCGATGACGGTGGAGAGCGCCGCGGTGGTGAAAAACGAGGCCGCCAGCGCCGAGAGCACAAGCAACACAAGTCGTCGACCGATGGTTTTTCCAGAGCTCACGGGCGCCTTATGGTCAAGCTTGTCAACGATTGAACGATACCGCCGGTTAATGACTCCGCGATTAATATGGGCTTCGCGGAAGAAGGGGGCCGGGATCGGCCTGAATACTGATGTCAGGCTTTGAGTATGTGGATCTGGGTTCGTCCACGATCCTGTTTGTGGATGATGATCCCATCCTGCGCGAGTTCGCCGCCGTTCATCTGGCGACGGACACGGCGGTCATCGAGGTGGCCGCAGACGGCGACGAGGGCTTCGGGATGGCCCGGGACGGCCGCTTCGACCTGGTCCTGACCGATCTGGAGATGCCGGTGCTGGACGGCTTCGGCCTGATCAGGCGCCTGCGCGAGAACGAGCCCACCCGGCACATGCCCGTGATCGTCCAGACCAGCCGCGAGGACGTGGCCTCCATCGACTGGGCCTATCGCGCGGGAGCGGACGGTTTCGTCACCAAACCCCTCAACTGGCGGCTGTTGAGCTACCAGATCGCCTTCGCTCTACGCGCCGCCCGCATGCGCCGGGACCTGATGGCCTACGGGGCGATGCGCCGGGCCGCAGGATGAGTCTTCATCCGTTCACGGCCCGCGTTCGCAGGCGCCTGGCGCGGGTCTGCCGGGAGAACGGCGGAACCATCGCGATCAAATTCGCCATGGCCTTTCCCGTCCTGGCGCTGGTCTCCGTGGGAGCCATTGATCTGTCCGAGGTCCACGCCTCCAGGACCCGCCTGCAGGACATCGCCGACAACGCCGCCCTGGCCGGGGCCTCCCAGCTGCGCCTGGCCACCAACATCTCCGCCGCCGTCGAACGGGCTGCGGCCCATGTGGAGGGCCATCTACAGGAGTGGCCCCAGGCGCCGCAGGTCACGCCGCGAATCCAGGTGATCACGATCGACGGCCAGAACGCTCTGGAAGTGGTTCTGGACGCTCACCGGGACTCCTTCTTCGGAAGCATGCTGCCGCCGGGGGGCTGGAATTTCAGCGCCGAGGCGCGCGCCGTCACCCTCGCCAGGGCGCCCCTGTGCGTTCTGGTCACCGGCGACCATGGCGAACGCCTGCTGAACGTGCAGGACTCCGGCCGCATCAACGCGCCGGGCTGCATGGTCCATTCCAATCGCGACATCATCGTCGACGGGGGCAGCGTCTCCGCCGCCGACGTGCAGGCCGTGACTGACGCCAGGGGAACCATCACCCCGGCGCCGGGCCTGGACGCGGCCTCCGTGTCCGATCCCTTCGACGACGCGGACTTCACGCCCCCTCACGCCTGTTCCGGGGCGACCTTGCCTCCGATGGTCCAGAGCGGCGTCGTGCATCTGGCGCCGGGGGTGCACTGCGGGGACATTGCGATCGTCGGCGACGCCGAACTGGTCCTTGAACCGGGCGAGCACTGGTTCTCGGGCGGGGTGGTCGACATTCGCGGTCAGGGACGGCTGACGGGGGAGGATGTGGCCCTGATGTTCGACCCGAACGCCCGTTTCGAGTTCCGGGGCCAGGCCACAGTGGATCTGGAGGGCAGGCGCACCGGGCCCTACGCCGGCTTCGTGGTGGTGTCGGCGCCCGCCAATGACGAGGATTTCCTCATCTCGGCCGACAACGTCCGGACCCTGCTCGGGGTGATCTACATCCCCAACGCCCGACTGGTGGTGGAGGGTCGGAAGAACGTCGCCGAGGACAGCGCCTGGACCGTGATCGTGGCGCGGCGGCTGCGCCTCAACGGATCGCCGTCCCTGATCATCAACGCCGGCTACGGCTTCAGCACCGTGCCCGTGCCCGAGGGGGTCGGCCCTTCGGGCGGCTCAACCCAGCTGGTCGAATAGGACGCCCGCCTGCGAGCCGTTTCCGGCTGGTCCGGCTGGTCTCGATGCAGGAAAGTGGTGGCTGGGGGCGGGATCGAACCGCCGACCTATGGGTTATGAATCCATCGCTCTAACCACCTGAGCTACCCAGCCGCCGGAGACGCCCGGAGCCGGGCGCGTGGTCAAGAGAGACGCGCCTATATAGGGCCTGCCAGTCCGGTTCAAGACCGTCCGCGCGATCCGTTCGCCGACCATTCAGGCGGCCGCGCGCCACTGGCGCGAGGGCCGGGCCGGGCGGAAGGTCTCGGCCTTGAACTCGTCCCACAGGGCGTCCTCGTCCGTATAGCGGCCGGCGGCGGCGTCGATCACGTCCACCACCTGTTCCTCCAGCCGGTCCCAGATCACCGCCAGGTCGGCGCAGCCCTCGGCCTCGCAGGGCACGATCAGGTAGCGGGCGTCGTTGACGGCGCGGCCCGGGGTGAAGGCGTTGGGGGCGTAGCGGGCGGCGATCTGGCTGGCCATGGCGAGGTCCTTCGGAAATCTGTGCGGCGTCTTGCCGATGGAAGCACCGTATGACAGCATTGCGCCAAAATCGGACGTAGGTTGTAATGCGACACGACAAGGCCGCCGTGGTCATCGACCTGGCCCGCCGCATGGCCGGCAGCGCCGAGGGCCTGACCCTGGACGACATGGCCCGCGATCTGGACGTGGGCCGCCGCACGGCCGAACGCCTGCGTGACG